>JBBDXJ010000206.1:0-22666 GCA_040902445.1 Cyclobacteriaceae bacterium
GACAACCCGATGCATTGGTGTATTGGACGGAAGGTGGGCTTTATCCTAAACCAAACGATAATAATCATCGTGACAAGCTGGTCCGCACAGGAGAACTTATGCCCGTGGTTTCAAAATATTCCCGGGTTTCCCCTTCGGGTATTGGACGATACCGCAACACCGTATTGGGAGATACTTTTAAAGACAACCTATTCAGCGCCCAGTTTAATACCCACCGGATCATCCGGCATAAGTTGATAAGGGAGGGCGCATCGTTTCGCACGGAAGATGAAACTTTTTTTTCCGTGGACAATGTTGATTTTCACCCCACGGATGTAATGGAAGATGCTGATGGTAGCCTCCTTGTTGTGGAGACAGGCGGATGGTTTATTAAAGGCTGCCCGCTCTCGCAGGTTTCCAAGCCGGAATTAAAAGGCGGCATTTATCGGGTTCGCAGGGAGGGAGCAGCAAAGACGGCAGATCCTTATGGCAACAATATCAAATGGACGTCCCTCTCCATGCAATTGGCCGCAAAATATGTTGAAGATCCCCGGCCCTTTGTTCGCGACCGCGCGGTGCAATGGCTCGTGGATCACAATGCCGTCGCAGAACTTACTGATTTACTTCATAACTCATCTTCTGCGGATACACGAACGAAGGTAGTTTTCGCACTCTACCGGATCGGTACCTCTGATGCTATGATTACTATGCGCAATGGTTTAGATGATCCGGATTTTCAGGTACGTGTGGCGGCTGCACGCGCAGCAGGATTGGCAAAGGATGGTAATGCTGTTAACAAACTTATTGAATTGATCCGCAATGACCAGCCTGCAGTCCGTCGGCAGGCTGCCACTGCGCTCGGACAGATAGGGGACAAAAAAGCTATTGCGATGTTAGTTGCTGCCTCGGAATCTGCAGATGATCGTTTTATCCAACACGCTATCATCAATTCTCTTGTAATGTTAAACCAACCCGCGCCGGTATTGCAGGCGATGGAGAATGCAGCTCCGGGAGCCCGCCAGGTAGCCCTGATTGCGCTGGATCAAATGCCTTCATCCCCTTTGCGGGCAAGTCACCTTATCCCTTTTCTGGAAAGTGAAAATGCAACCTTGAAACGCACTGCACTTTGGGTGGCTTCCCATCATCCGGAGTGGTCTGCTGATATGCTTAACTTCTTGAGAAAACGCTTCCAGGATGTAACGCCGCTCACTGATGAAGAAAAGGAAATGTTCGGCGAAATCCTGGTTGCATTTTGCGGGGATGCTGCGATACAAAAATTTATGGCTGATCAAATGTTGGGTAAATCAAAAGAAAAAACTTTCCTGCTAAAGGCCATGGGTGAGTGTGCGCAAAAAGAAATTCCTCAGGTTTGGATTACGGAAGTTAAAAGGATCCTTGTATCAGAAAATGACCCAGATATCCAAACTGGAGCCTTGGAGTTGATTCGACTTCGCGGAATTAAACCCTTGACAGACCCGCTACGGCAATTTGCCAACAATAAAAATAACCCGGTACTGCTGAGAATGAAAGCACTTGCTGCATTACTGGATTCTCTTCCGCAATTGACGGACCTTCATTTCGCATGGCTGATCAAACAACTGAATATGCGCAATGAGGTATCGGTGCGCATGGAGGCCGCATCTGTATTAGCACACGGCCACCTTACTGAAGAACAACTCCTGCAACTTGCGACGCAATACCTTCCGAAGGCCGATGCTTTTATGCTACCGCGTCTCGTTCCAGTATTCAAAGGTGAATATTCCAGTAAAATAGGAAATGCGCTTGTCACCACCTTGATGAACTCATCAAGTCTGGACAGCTACACGAAAGAAAACCTGCTTGCGGTTTTTCAGAAATATCCGGCGGATATCAAGCCCGTTGTCGACCAGTTAATGACAAAATTGAAGAACGCGCACGCAGAAAGACTCGAACATATTGAGACGCTGGAAAGCGGGATTGGGAATGGAATATTGGAAAACGGACGGACATTATTCTTTGGCAAAGCGGCATGTTGGACTTGTCACACGATCGGTCCTGAAGGGGGTTCATTAGGACCCGACCTGACGTCCATTCAAAAAGACCGGTCGACCCACGACTTGCTGGAAGCGATTGTTTATCCGGGTTTATCCTTGGTACGTGAGTACGAGACCTATCGTATAAAAACAATTCAGGCTGACTATTCCGGTATCATCCAGGCACAGACTTCGTCCCACATAGTGCTCGGTACAGCCCCCCAGACTTCAGTTCGTATCCCCCGCAATGAAATCGAATCAATGGAAATTCTGGATGTTTCTTTAATGCCGCAAGGCCTGGATAAATTGCTCACTAACCAGGAAATGGCGGATCTCATGGCATTCATTGTTGGGCAGGACCAGAATCCGAAAACTGATGAGGAGATTCTTCGGTAACAAAGGTTAACAAAATGCTTTTGCTCGGACGAAGACAACATCTCAATTTTCTAATATACATTAATGACGTTTTAACCTTTTCACCAAACCCAATCCGACTAATGGAACGCCGTACATTTTTCAAGAAAGGATTGCTTGCCGGAGCCGCTGTACTTTCAGCAGCGACCGCAACCGACGCCCGGACTATACTATCGCTCGTACAGCATCCAAAACCGTTCAATATGAAGTTTTCGCCCGAGTTTGGGATCTTCGATGATGTTGCCGGAAAGGATCTTATCGATCAGATCAGATGGGGCCACGATCAGGGATTTCGCGCCTGGGAGAATACCGGGCTCAGAAATAAATCAATGGAAGAACAGGAGCGTATCAGCAAAACCGTGCAGCAGCTTGGAATGGAATTCGGTCAGTTTGTGGGAACTTTGACTTTTCAGGATGTAACTTTTGCGGGTCGTGACGAAAGCTTGCGTGAGAAGGTACTGAAAGATGTTCGGGCATCCATTGATATTGCCAAACGAATGAATACGAAATTTATACACAACGTATTGGGGATGGCCGATCCAAAACTTCCATGGGATTTCCAAATGGCGAATGCTATCGACCTTCTCAAACGCATCGCTGAAATCTATGAGCCACATGGAATTGTAATGGTGATGGAATCTATGAACCATAAGATCAACCATCCCGGTATGTTCCTGCACACCATACCACAAGCCTATGCGCTTGCGAAGGCAGTGGGAAGTCCTGGTGTAAAGGTTCTTTTTGATTTCTATCACGTACAAATCCAGGAAGGAAATATTCTGCCTACCCTTGATTATGCCTGGGATGAAATTGCCTATATGCAATTGGGTGATACGCCGGGACGTAAGGAACCTACTTCCGGAGAAATCAATTTCCATAACGTACTTCAGCACGTGCACGACAAAGGCTACAGGGGATTCATGGGAATGGAGCACGGAGTCAGTAAGCCAGGTAAGGAAGGTGAACTGGCCACTCTTGAAGCGTACAGGTCAATTGATCCCGGTAATCGCTGATAATACCTCAACTTCAGTTGACTATTATTCAACTAATCATCATTGTAACCCGGAATGCTTTCAAGATGTGCCGAAAACAAAAAAAATGTAAATTGGATACTATTATGAAGTATAAAATTTTTTGAAATCCGTCACTTTATTAAAAATCTTTCACTCACATCATGACCGTCGGCCTCTTTGTTCCCTGCTATGTTAATCAATTCTACCCCAGTGCTGCGATAGCCACCCTCGGGTTATTGGAGAAATTAGGTGTAAACGTAGTTTATCCGGAACAACAAACCTGCTGCGGACAGCCCATGGCAAACTCGGGGTTTCAGCACCTTACAGAAGATTGTGATAATCTGTTCATTAAAAATTTTTCCGGATTTGACTATATCGTCGCGCCTTCCGCGAGTTGTGTGCTGCATGTAAAGGATCATCTCCATTCAAAGACAAATCCTCATGCCGCCGCAGCGATCCGCGGAAAAATATTCGAGCTTGTTGAATTCCTTACCGACATACTCAAGGTTGAAAAGCTGAATGCGCGTTTTCCTCATAAGGTCGGGATCCACCACAGCTGCCACGGACTGCGCGGTTTGCATTTGTCACAAATGAGCGAACTGAATGCACCCCCGTTCTCAAAACCGCAACGCCTGCTCAACATGGTGGAAGGCCTCGAACTGATCACACTCGACCGTCCCGATGAATGCTGCGGCTTTGGCGGAACATTCTGCGTCTCCGAAGAAGCAGTTTCTGTAAAGATGGGCAAGGACCGTGTTACCGACCACGAAAAAAACGGCGCCGACTACATCACCTCCTCCGACCTTTCATGCCTCATGCACCTGGAAGGATTGCTGAACAGACGGAAAAGCAGGCTGAAGGTGGTGCATATTGCGGAGATCTTGAATAGTCAGTTGTGAGTTGTCAGTGGTGAGTGGGGCCTGCGAGCCTGATAGTCCATCGGTTTTTCGGAATGTGTAGACTTTAATTAGTGACAAGAATTCAACTTTAAACCCTCTCTATATGTTTTTAAAATTAGCACACACCAAGCTCGATGTTTATGAAGCATGCCAAATGCTTGCTTTAAATTGTTACCGAGTTACTAGCCAATTTCCAGCGGAAGAAAAATTCGCTATGATCCAACAGTTAAGAAGAGCAGCGTTGTCGGTTCATCTCAATCTTGCTGAAGGCTGTTCGAGGAAATCTAAAGCTGAAAGAAATCGGTTTTACGAAATTTCCAGAGGTTCAGTAATTGAGATTGATGCATGTCTGGATATAGCAGTTGCACTAAAATATGTTAATTTGGAGAATCTAAAAGCGCTTGGAGAATCAATTGTAAAGGCTTTTAAATTATTAAGCGGGATGATTGATCGTGGCTAGGGGCAACAGATCCAACGTCCGCGAGAAAATCTGAAAAGCTAAATTTAATTAACAACAAACATGGCCAAAATTCACAAAGCACGATTCACAAACATTGCACCACCCATCGATAACGCACGCTCTCACTCACAACTGACCACTGACAACTCACATAACGCACCATTCACCATTCACCATTCACGACGATGACACCGCACACTACAGGGAAACAAGCAACCCGCCAACACCACGAATCAAACACCTTCTTCGGCGGCAAATCCCACGCCGAACTGGCCACGCAATTCAATAAAGACGAAGAGCACGTTAACTGGCACGATGGTGCGCTGTGGTGGATCCGTCAGAAGCGGGATACGATATCAAAACAAATTCCTGAATGGGAGGATCTTCGGGAGGCAGCATCGCAGATCAAAAGCCATTTGCTTTCAAACCTTCATGATTACCTGCTGCAGTTTGAAGCCAACCTTCAAAAGAATGGTGTAAAGGTCCATTGGGCCGCCAATGCGGAGGAACACAACGCCATTGTGTATTCTATCCTCAAGGCAAAGGGCATCACCCAAATGGTGAAAAGCAAATCCATGCTTACGGAAGAATGTCACCTGAATGAATTTCTGGAAGAGCGCGGAATAGGTGTTGTCAATTCTGACCTTGGAGAATATATTCAGCAAATAGACCAGGAGCCGCCCAGCCATATCGTGTTGCCCTGTATCCACAAACGCAAGGAAGAAATAGGGGTATTGTTTCATGAGCACCTTGGATCAGAAAAAGGACTTTCCGACCCAACCTTGTTAACCCGTGTTGCCAGGAAACATCTGCGGAACGTTTTCCTTACACGCCGCGGGGCGTTGACCGGGGTAAATTTTGCCGTGGCGGAAACAGGCGAATTTGTCGTGTGTACGAACGAAGGCAATGCCGATATGGGTTCGCATCTCTCCGAAGTTCACATTGCTTCCATGGGGCTTGAGAAACTTATTCCAAAGAAGAAACATCTCAGTGTCTTCCTTCGAGTGCTTGCCCGCAGTGCGATAGGTACGCCTATCACGATCTATTCCAGCCATTACAAAAAACCAAGACCTGGCCAGGAAATGCATGTTATTCTTGTGGATGCCGGCAGGAGTCGACAGCTCGGCCGCGTGGATTTTCGCGACTCGTTGAAATGCATCAAGTGCGGAAGCTGTATGAACACTTGTCCTGTTTACCGTAAAGGCGGGGGATTGAGCTACCATAATACTATCACGGGACCCATAGGCGCCATCCTCGCACCTAACCTGGATATGAAACGCCATGCCGATCTGCCTTTTGCTTCTACGCTTTGCGGCTCATGCTCAAATGTCTGCCCCGTAAAAATCAATATCCACGATCAATTGTACAAATGGCGGCAGGTCATTGTAAAGGAAGGTTATGCCCCTAAATCCAAGACAGTAAGCATGAATGTCATGGCTGGCACATTCGCCTCCCCTGGCCTTTTCAGATCCGCAGGAAAAATTGGCCGATGGCTCCTGAAAAATTTTCCTTTTACCGTGAACAACAAACTCAATCCATGGTTCAAGCAACGTGAAATGCCAAAACCTCCTTCGCAGTCATTCTCCGAATGGTATGGCAAAAACAAATTGAAAAGAGAGAAATAGTAGGGATTTTATAATTCTAAAATACAAGACAAACGATGACCAGTCGTGAAAAAATACTCGCCGAAGTGTTGAAGAATCAACCTTCACTTATTCCTCTTCCTGACATTTCAAATTTCAAAGGACCCGGGCAGGATAACGTTCAGCAATACATGGACACATTCATTGGAATAGGTGGAAATGTTTTTACAGTGGACGATATTGATTCTATTAAGATCCTGATCAAAGAGCAATTTGATACCAGTAAAAGAATCATTACAACGTTACCTGTACTGTCTGACTCTCTGGAATTGTATTCCGCTACGGCAGACCCGCACACTTTTGAGGATGTTGAACTTGCCGTGATCAAAGCGCACCTGGCTGTGGCGGAAAATGGCGCCGTATGGCTCACGGAATCAATCATGGGACAGCGAATTATTCCTTTTATCTGCCAGCATCTGGCAGTATTAGTCGATGCATCAACCATTGTTCCCACTATGCATGAGGCATACGCAAAGATCGGAGAGGGGGACTATGGTTTCGGTGTATTTATTGGCGGTCCTTCAAAAACGGCTGACATTGAACAGGCTCTCGTAATGGGCGCGCATGGGCCGATTTCCATGACGGTCTTCATTGTAAAATAATCCAGACCCTTCGTCAACAGTAAATTTCAATACGCCAATCTAATGAATCCCGACAATCTTCAAATCCGCGGCAACCTCAAAGACACCTATCGCGACGTATACACAGACGATGCGCTGGCCACCTTGTCTGCATTATCACATTTTAACTCCACGGTGAAAGAGGTGATGGAGGAGCGTACCAGGAGGAGGGCAGTGCGCCAGAAAAATAAGGAAACCATAAAATTCCTGGATCCCGCGAGTTTGATCCCGCGAACTAAAATAAAAGTGCAGGACGCGCGCGACGGAAAATTTGAAGGATCGGTAATTCCCCGTGATTTACTACGTCAATGGATACAGGGTACCGGCCCCGCAGCAAAACCGAATGCCACAGTTGAAAGTGGCATCCGTAATGTAGCCTACGCGTTATTGTCGGGAGCGGATGGATGGATGTTTGACGGCGAAGATGCCCTGGGCCAGATCAACACCATGTCATTGGACAACCAGCGCAACCTGAAACTTGCCATCCAACAGGATACGGTTTTTTTAAAGGTAGCAGAACAGGTTGCCGGAGAAATGAACCGCTGGTCGATGGATTTTTTCGGACGAAAGATTGTCACGGACTGGAAAGAGCAACTTAAGTTCACCACAAAAATTTTCCGCGCCCGCGGCCTTCACCTCGACGATCGCCACATCCGGACCCGGAGCGGCGTCGCCATGGCAGCGTCTCTTGTGGATATGACCCTGTATGTGGTCAATAATTATCAGGCTTTAATGAAGCAAGGGTCGTCCATCGTACTGTATCTTCCTAAAATACAAACAGCGGAAGAAGCAGCGGTTTGGAATGATATGCTCCATGGTCTGGAGAAACATCTGAAACTTCCCGAAGGAACGATCAAAGTATACGTTCTCGTAGAACAACTCGAAGCAACGCACCAGCTGATGGAAATACGCGCAGCGCTGGGAAAACATTTTGTCGGATACAACACAGGTAGATGGGATTACATCAACAGTGCGTCTGATGCTATGGCGTGGGATCCTGGCTTTATTAATCCTGACATAGAAGCCGTGGTGATGACCTACGGATATATGCGCCATTACGAGAACAGGGTGCGATGTGCGGTCAATACTCCTGATGTCAGCGGAAACTTTGCCCTCTGGCAAGGTGGTATGGAACCGAATATTCCAGTTGGCTCGACCGAAGGTGTTTCAGCAAGCATGAAAAAGGCGCTGGCCGGGGCGGAACGCGAACAACGCGAAGGCGCGAGCGGCAAGTGGGTGGCCCATTGGAAAATGGTGCACATCGTAAGACCCGTATGGGAAAAAATCGGAGAACCAAATCAACTTGGACGAAAGTTTCCAAAACTGTCTTATGACCAAAAGGCTGCAGATGACCTGGTACTCATCGAACCGGCTCCCACCACGATCCGCGGCGCCCGCAACCTTTTAAGTGTCGCCCTGCAATATGGCAATGCCTTTGGCCAGGGCATGCAGGCGGCAGCACTTAAACCCGCCGACTTTTTTGGCAACGACGATATTTTGTATCTCATGGAGGATATGGCCACCGGCGAGATCAGGTTGAGTATCCTGTGGGAATGGATTCACAAACGCGCAGTCATTACACACGACGACCCCGAAACCGGAATTAAAGCGGGCGATGTCTTTTCCGGGACGATCTTCAAAAAATTACTGGAAGAGGAATACTCAAAACTGCTAAAAGCAAATAATAAGGACGTATACGATGAATCGAAAACCACAACACTGCCTATTTCCAAAGAGATCGTTTCAGTATACGTCTTAAATGAAACGAAGCTACCATGGTTTATCGACCTGTTGAACATCAATCTTGACAATTTCAACCTCGAAGTCGCAAAAAAGAGAATAAAAATGTATGGAGAAGCTTTTAAGACCAAGGGCACCCGTATCACAGAAAATCTCGATTTTGTACCCATCGGTCCGTGAGGGAGTGGCGCAGGCAAATCTCGCGTTAATTGCCATGTTCTTATGGCATTAAAAGAATCGTTGTGAGTACTTTGATAATTTTTGTATAAATAGACAAATAGTATAGATCGGACCGGTAATAAGGCCGGTCATAAAATTTTTTCATATGGATGCGTGCGGTAAGCTAAAATTGAAATTTAAGATCGCCATTTATTCAGTCAGGATACTCTTCATAATTTGCGTTCTGAAATATCAGGTGGCGCAGGGCCAGGCGGATAAGGCTGCGGTAAATTTCATCATTATCTTTACTGATGATCAGGGTTATGGCGACTTGGGATGTTATGGCCACCCGACTCTTAAAACCCCGAACCTGGATAAAATGGCGGCAGAAGGGCAGCGCTGGACAAGTTTTTATTCCGCAGCAAATGTGTGTACACCCTCAAGAGCGGGGCTGCTCACGGGTCGTCTGCCGATAAGAAGTGGAATGTGTAGTAATCACAGACGCGTCTTATTTCCCGATTCGGACGGAGGTCTTCCGCAAAGTGAAAATACTATTGCAAAACTTTTAAAGGGCGCAGGTTATCGCACCGCTGCGATTGGTAAGTGGCATTTGGGACACCTTCCACAATATTTACCCACAAAACATGGTTTTGATTCCTATTACGGAATTCCTTACAGCAATGATATGAACAGGGTGAGCGCCATGCAGATCCGCGACTCGATCATGAATCCCAAAGCCGAATATTTTCAGGTTCCACTCATGCGCAATGAGGAAATCATCGAAAAACCTGCTGACCAAAATACTATAACCAAACGTTATACCGAGGAAGCAGTTAAATTTATATCGGAAAATAAAAAGAAACCATTTTTCCTCTACCTCGCCCATTCCCTTCCACACGTCCCGCTTTTTGTTTCGGAAAATTTTAGAGGCAAAAGTGAAAGAGGCCTTTACGGAGATGTCATTGAAGAAATAGACTGGAGTGTTGGTCAAATCCTCAATACATTAAAGAAAGAAAAACTGGATAAAAAAACTGTAGTGATATTCACTTCCGATAATGGGCCCTGGATTATCTACGATGAACACGGAGGTAGCGCCGGACCTTTGTATGGTGCAAAAGGCACCGGTTACGAGGGCGGGCAGCGTGTGCCTGCTATTTTCTGGGCCCCTGGAAAAATAGAACCCGGGGTAGTATCCGCAATAGGAAGCACACTTGATCTTTTTCCCACCATTGCAAAAATGACCGGGGTTTCTACACCGTCCGATAGGCAATACGATGGATACGACTTAACCTCCACACTGCGGGGTGGAACCGGATCACCTCGAAATGAAATGTTCTTTTATCACGGCACACGAATATTTGCGGCGCGTAAAGGAGACTTCAAACTTTATTTTTATGAGAACAATCCCGCGGGTTATCCGGAGAGGATGAACAAATTAGATACGGTCCGGTTGTTTAATTTACAACATGATCCGTCGGAGAAATATGATGTGGCTGACAAACACCCCGAAGTGATCGAAGAAATTGAAGCCCTTGTACGGCAGCACCAGGCCACAGTTGATCCGGTGGAAAGTCAACTGGAAAAAAAGATTGCCACCAAATGACATCAGATGAAGATAGTTGTACTAGATGGCCACGCATTGAACCCGGGCGACCTTACCTGGGATGGTCTAAAAGAATTTGGCGAAGTCACCGTTCACGACAGAACATCACCTGGTGATATTCTGGAGCGCGCAGCTAATGCAGAGGTTTTATTTACTAACAAAACACCGATAAGAGAAGAGATAATCAACCGGCTTTCGCGCTTGAAATTCATCGGCGTACTTGCAACGGGATATAATATTGTGGATGTCGCGGCAGCGGGAAAAAATGGGATCATCGTAAGCAACATTCCTGCTTACGGAACGTACTCCGTCGCACAACTCGCGTTTGCCCTATTGCTCGAGCTTTGCCATCATGTACAAAGACACAGCGACTCTGCGCGAGAGGGTAAGTGGGCAAACTCAAAAGATTGGTGCTATTGGGATTTTCCGCTCATTGAGCTTGCTGGAAAGACAATGGGAATAATTGGTTTTGGAAGTATCGGAAAAAAGGTAGGCGATATGGCGACTTCGTTTGGGATGGACATAATTGGCGCAGCAAGAACCCGAAGCGATCAATCACACCGGAAAAATTTCAGATGGGTAGAGATTCCAGAAGTTTTGGAAAAGTCGGATGTAGTGAGTTTGCACTGTCCATTAACCCCCGAAACAAAAGGATTGATCAATTCCCACAGTTTGCGAAGCATGAAGCGCAGCGCGCTTTTGTTAAATACTTCCCGCGGACCGTTAATTGTCGATGAAGATCTTGCCGATGCGCTTAACAAAGGTGTGATCGTAGGTGCGGGTATCGATGTACTTTCCGTGGAACCCCCGCCAAAAGATAACCCTCTTTTTAACGCAAAGAATTGTATCATCACGCCGCATATTGCCTGGGCGACCAGGGAAGCAAGAGAGCGCTTAATGAAAATGGCGGTTAATAACCTTGGAGCGTTTTTATCCGGCATGCCGGTGAATGTAGTGAGTTGAGCAATACACCTGGCCTTACCGGGTCAATTAAATTCCCTGGCACTCCCATTTATTGATTACAGCGTCCTGGCCAGGAACTTTCCGGATGATATGTCGGGCTACTATTCTGCTCCCGTCCGTTTGGTTTTCAAACACCAATGTGCCCTGATGTATCACGATATCGCTTTCGGATAAGCTTGCACCCAGATTGAGACTTCCACTGGAAAGGACTGCGTCTTTTATTGCAAACATTTCTGCTCCTCCAACGACGTCATATTCAGTACCTGACGTGGTACCTATAGCCGTCAAACCTCTTGTGTTAAAAGAACGACTGTAATGTATTACACCTTCTGCATCAGTGGTTGTAGTGACTCTATTTTGAATGGTGCCTGTAAAAGTAATATTTTCACCATAGCAATAGGCGATCATCGCTGTGGCGGTAAATTGAACTTCTGTAATGGATGTGCCCGATGAAGCCCGTAATCCCGCCAGAGCTTCCCCTTGGTCTTTTTGGGATGCTAAACTTGCCCCTGGCGAAGCCAGAGGTTCCTGTGAAAGTTCTTCTAAATCACTTTCGTTGCAAGATACAAGGCTGAACATTAAAGCTGCACCTATTAAAAACATTTTACTGCATTCTTTCAAACCGGGTGGAAAACTTGTAGCATTATGATTTTTCATAAAATTTGTTGTTTATGTAAGCTACCTATTAAACTTAAAGGATTATCATTTATCAAGCGAAATAAAAAGGTTTGCGCCTGCTTTAATTGACCGTAAGCTGGTATGATTGTTGGAGAAATTGTTTATAGAACTCATCTTTCGTCACCAAAATTCTCACCAATGAAAAAGAGTCTGTCTTTAGTCTTTGCAGTGTTTTTGTTATTTCCGCTGGTTGGCGTGTTTGCCCAACAGGGGGAAACCATTTACAAAACGTATTGTGCAGGTTGTCACGGCAGTCAAATGCAGGGAAACACCGCCAGTAAGCTGATCAAGACAGACTGGCTATATGGCAGGGGAAAAGGGGCAATAGTCCGCAATATTCGGTTCGGCATTGCGACAACTGAAATGATTGCATGGGGCACGGTTTTGAAAAAAGAAGAGATCAATGCAGTGGCTGATTATATTGTTGCATCTCAGGTAGTGCCACCGAATGCCATTCGCACTATTCCGAAAAAACTTACAACACGGGATTATAGTCTTAAGGTCGAAGAGTTAATCGCCACTGGACTGAATACACCATGGGGCATTGAATTTGTCGATGCTCGCCGGGCTCTGATCACGGAAAGGAGCGGTAGTATACGATGGATGGTGGATGGCAAATTGGACGCCCGCCGTGTACTCGGCTTGCCAAAAACTTATTCCCAAAATACGACAGGCGGCTATATGGATATAGTCATCGACCCGGACTATACTAAAAACGCGTGGGTTTATCTTGCGTACAGCCAGACCGATGGGGACCCTGCCGACAAGAATGCAAGGGGAATGACAAAAGTTGTACGGGGCCAGATCATCGATGATCGATGGACGAATGAACAGACATTATTTGAAGTCCAGGATTCTTTAAAAATTCCCGGAGGCAATCGCTGGGGATGCCGGTTTTTGTTCGATGAAAAAGGTTATCTCTACTTCACTATCGGCGATATGGCCAGGGCCATGGACTCACAGAATCCAGGTAAACCTACTGGTAAAATATTCCGCGTTCATCCGGATGGCTCAATACCCAAAGACAATCCGTTTGTAGGAGAAAAAGGAGCGCTGGCAGCCATTTTCACCATTGGCAACCGCAATGTTCAGGGCCTTGCCCGCCATCCTGTTACGGGCGAGATATGGGCCACGGAACACGGCCCGATGGGAGGAGACGAACTGAATATTATAAAGAAAGGGTCGAACTACGGATGGCCGCTCGTAACTTACGGCGTTGACTACACCGGTGAAATTGTTTCAAATGAAAATGAGAAACCAGGTATGGAGCCACCGGTCCTTGAATGGACACCATCCATTGCTGTGTGTCCGGCTGAATTCGTCTCCGGAAACCGGTTTTCAAAATGGAAAAACAATCTGCTGGTAGGAGCGCTGGCTTTTGAAGAGATACGCAGGGTTGTTATTGAGAACAATAAAGTGACCGAGCAGGAAATGATCTTAAAGGGTGTCGGACGAGTCAGAGATTTAAAACTTGGTCCGGATGGAGCGCTGTACGTTCTGTTAAACAATCCGGATATGGTTCTTCGAATAAGCCCTGAAAAAGAACCTTGATTCCAGTGTCTTATTTATAAGCTATTGTTGCCCGATGGTCTGGCCAATGGCGTTATTGGTGTTGATTTGAATCCTACCTTCTTGGCCCATTTGTCAAAGTCATGAAAATGTCTGTTCCGGTTTGATTGTTCAACGCCATGTTCCTCAAACTTCAGGAGAAGGGTTCTCCGATTCTTGCAATGTATTCGGTATTGTATATTCGCAATCGTTATCCAGACCTTTATATTTCCAATTGAAGTTTATACCTCCTCCATAGGATAACAATTAAAATTACCGCGAGTATAAAAATAGCAGCACCCATAATGGCTTCTGTTAATCTTTCAGATGGCGTGGTTAATGAAACAGGATCTGTTTTACCATTGACGACAAAACCTGCCCAGAAAAGAGGAGCAGACATCGCTGGATAATCTTTAATAAATTCTCTTTTTGCATTGGATAAGGCCAGGTCTTTTGATTGCCCAAGTTTAAGGAATTGGTAAAATTTTGTCATCAGTAATGAAGTTGCCAGGTCCGGCACTTTCCACAAACTGATGACTGTGGAAGGCACACCGGCATACATAAACGCGCGTGATAAGCTCATCATACCTTCTCCGCGGTGAAGTTGGCCGATGCCCGATTCACATGCGCTGAGTACGGCCAAATCAGCATTCAATTCCATCGCATAAAGGTCATTTGCCGTAATTTCACTTACAGGAGAGGATGCGCGACTTGTAAACACAAGCCGGGAGAACAAGGGCCTTTTATCATTGATATAAGAATGAAGGGCCAGGTGCAACACTTTATATTGTGGAGCTTCCTTTCTGAACTCATCGGCGGTAGAGTTCGTGAATATCTTTGAGTTTTCACCGAAAAGATCCTGAATCGACTCCACTTCATTAAGAGAACCTTTCAGTGGAGGAAAATGTTTGTTGTTGGTATAGTCTGCATTAAAACCGGCTAACGAGTGCCCCGATACGTCCATTTGTTTTTGTTCCCTCAATAAAGATGCGGATGCAGCATAGCTGATGGAAAACCGGTTCAGCAGCACATCCTTTTGATCACCATCAGAAAGGACTTCAAAAGGCAGATAAAGCAATATCCCATGCGGAATGATGATGAGCGATTTGATCGATGAATCAAGGTGGTCAATCCAGGGAAGCGCCAATCTATTATATAGAATGTTTGATTTCCTGGTGATTCCATTTGGATTCTTATTTCCTTTAATAATTAAATCACGCAGTCCGACCACCTGATCATGAAGGGAGTCTGAGGATGACGTATATATCCAGAATTTTTTGGGAGTAATGCAAACCATATAAATGGATGTATCACCGATAAAATATTGAATCATTGCCTGATCGCGACTTAGCAATTTAGTTTGAACGTCGTGAAGCGGGAGGATTTTATTTTGGATTCTCAGGTTATAGTACTGAGGATAAGAAGTTTCAATTTCTGTAAAAAGTGCCGCATGCGCTTTTTTAAGATCGCCTAAAACTCGCCTCTGGTTTGAAACTTCCTCCTGCTTTGATTCAGCCTTAAAAAGTTTTTCCTCTGCAACAGTAAGTTCCGCTTTCAATTCGCGTTCTCTTTCAAGCAAATTCCCGGGGATCCTTGAAAAGTCTTTTACCAGCTTCAGATGGTCCAGCAAAACGGCACTCTTGCTTTTGTCCATCAGTTCAAAACATTCATTTAAGTATTTGATTTCTCCGGTTTTTCTATAAAGTTCATAGGCTATCCGGATGGATGTTTCATAAATTCGGACAGCTTCTTCACCGAGTACAACTTTATCTTTTTCGAGGGTGAATTCGTTTCGCGTGCTATCGAGCAGTTGGATGGAGAGGAGGTTTGTTTTTTGTGCATCAATCAAATGGAATTCTGAGTTGGTTTTCAAATAGAGTTTGTTCAGAAGCAAAGCTTTTTGGTGAAGTAGCTCAAGCATTTCCTTATTTGAAGTTACAACCCGTAAAGACGGATTGTTTCTATATTCAGTAATTTTTATTTCTTCAGGACCTGTCAGACAATTAATTGCTTTTTGAATAAACATTAAAGAATTCTCTAAATCATCATTTTGTAGATGTAAATTACTTATTGCCTTATAGATCCGGCCAGTAATATAGTGCTTCTCACCATTTGAGTTACGGACAATTTCAAGGGTTTTAAAAAATAGACTTAAGGATCTATTAAAATCCTTTTCCTGTTGGGCTAGCTTTGCCAATCCTTGGTAAATTCTACTGGCGAGAATCGGATTATCTTTTAAAAATTGAATACTTTTCTGATAATAGAATTTGGCACTGTCGAAAGCTCCTTGAAGAATGAAATATTCCCCTATGGAGTTATATAAAACCAAGGCATGGCTGCGAACTGAGTGTTCTGTTAAAGAGGGCTGGTTGTTCAGATTTTTTATTGCCTGGGAAAAGTAGTAATGAGTTAAACTACTATTTCCAAGCTCCTGATAAGCAACAGCAATGTTTCTATAAATTAATAGATAATTTGGGGTTTTTATTTTATCTCTGTAGCAATCGTAATAAGGAATGCTAGAAAGATACCCGTTTACGGCTGATTCATATTCTCCCTTGACCTGATAAATGTACGCTTGATATTGAATGATTTGAAATATTCTTTTGCACTTTTCGACATTATCCTCAGTTCCCTTTATATAGTTTTCCAATTCTATTAGATTCTCCAGAGCATGGTCATATTTTCCAATGTCATTGAAATATACAGCTTGAATAAATTTTGTCTCGGCCTTTAGACTATCCTTTTTATTTGTGATATAGTCGCTGAATTTTTCAATAGAAGCGTATGCCTCATTAATATATTTTTGTACGTGGGAAAACTTATAACTGTAAAAGGCGGCCGAAGCTCTATAATGCTGAAGGTTGATCCAGATTAGTGCATTTTGTGAAGGGCCGTAATTTCGTATTAATACTTCCGCCTCGTTATATAATGAGTCACTCTTTTTAAAATTAGATTTCGCCAAGTTGTTGGCAGAATCAACAAGAGAAAAATAGATCCTTGGTAATTTGGATTGTGCGGTTACATCATATGAAAAAAAGAGCAACATGATTACCTCCACCAATAATCCAAAAGGTGTTAATAATCGATGCTGTGTTGCTTTCATTTATCGAATAAATAAGGTTTTCTTCCCTTGTCGATAAAAAATGGTAGTTCATATTTCTGAAGGCCTTCGCCAAAAAACTTGCCTTGAATTTTAAGAACATGTTTTTTTCCTGGTTTAAGTGCTTTTTCGTCAATTTTAAAAACCGTCCATCCTTCCATTTTGCCGGTTTGTTTTTCAGAAACAAGATCTTGACCACCAATACTTGCAGTAAGTCCCTGTGAATTCCTTGCAATGATCTGCATCATTGAGGGGCATTCGCAATGACCCGTAGAATCTTTCAGAGTCATTGATTCAAAGTCCTCTACAGGATCCCCTTCGTTTAGTGGTTCTTCTAGTGGTTGATTTACCGGAAGTTTAACTGAGAATGTCTGATAGCAAGGACAGCAACATGCAATGAATGCATCCTGCGAAGGCTCATCTGCATTTTCATTCTGGCTGAGTGTAAATAGTGTTCTTAGTGATGTTTGGTCAGCATTTGGATTTTCTATCTCTGCTCTCAATGCAAGCGAGGAGGCCAGAATATACTTACTCCCTGATCTGTTATCAGGACTCGAATCAGATACGATTGGATCAGGAATTTCTGCTGAGGACGAGGCATTTTTATTTTGACATGAATTAAGACATAAAACTATTGCAATTGCAAACATGAGCCTTGGCAGTGCCATGGAGATAATTTTTTTCATAGGGGTTTTATTTAGGGTTAGGATATGGGAATTTAACGAAAGAACTATATATTCCCTAACTCCTTTAGGTTAAATTAAGTACAGTAATAATAATGACGAAACAGATTTTATGCATTTCATTCCGGATGCCGATTGCCGATAAGATGTTTGCAGGATTATGAATAAACTAAATTTTTGTTTGACCCTTTTATCGCTGGTATTCATTTGCTGCTCCGAAAAAACCAACGAAGACGATTATAGCAACCGGCTTTCAAAGCTTCCATCGATAGAAGGAACAGCGCAGTACCTGCCTTCTCCATTTGTCACGGCGGGAGATCGCGTTTATATGGTGGGACACCAGGACGGGTCATTTCCTGATCTGGGCTGGCATATCCAGGGAGAGATGGGTGGAATCTGGGATCATCCTGTTAAACTCATGGATGGCTTTGCAGCCAGTATCGCCGTTAAGGGCAGCAATGATTTATTTTGTCTGAATAGAGCAGAAAATTTTATAAACTATCCAATAGGCAATAGCCATCACTATTCCTGGGATAAAGAAAATTTAACGGTTACCCGTTTCCAATTTGTTCCCGACGGGCTGGAAGGAATTATTATTGAATTCAGGATCGGGAATCAGGCACCGGAACGTAAGGAAATCGTTTTTTCCTTTACCGGGATGGTCGACTTGCGGCCAACGTGGCTGGGCGAACGAACGAACATGATCGATGCAAAGGATGAGGTTTCTTTTGACGAAAAACTGGCCGCAGTAATAGCGAAGGATCAAAATAATCCCTGGTATGTTGCAATTGGCTCATCGGGAAAGGGTCGAGATTATAGTGAAGAAGGTATCGCGTGCCAGCCCGTCGATCGTAAAGGTTCAGGCATAGACGCAACATTAACCTTTTCCATAGAATTAAAGTCAAATCAAGAGGAGGTGATAACGATATTTATCGCAGGCTCTTACGAATCGGAAAATGCACTCCGGAAAACTTATGCATTGTTGAAACAGGGAAAAGATTCAAAATTGACCGAAAAAATCCGGCGGTATGAAAAGATAGACAGCATTTCACACCTCACCATCCCGGACAAGGATCTGGAACAAATGTATGAGTGGCTGAAGTACAATACGGATTGGCTTGTGCGGGATGTTCCGGAGCAAGGACGCGGGCTGAGCGCAGGCCTGCCGGACTACCCATGGTGGTTTGGGGCGGATATGGCTTATTCGCTACAAGGTATATTGGCCACCGGCGATCACGCACTCGCGAGGAATTCAATTATTTTATTGAACAGAATATCGCAGAAAACTAACGGCAATGGGCGCATCATTCATGAAGTGTCTACCAACGGCTCGGTTTACAATGCCGGGAATGTCAATGAAACAGCTCAATTCATCAGCGTTCTGATGGCTTATTTCGCATGGACAGGAGATAAAGAATTGATGGTCAAACTTTTTCCTGACATAGAAAAAGGAATGAAGTGGTTACTCGAGGATATGGATCCCGACGGTAACGGCTACCCCAATGGAAGTGGCATGATGGAGATACCCGGGTTGGATACTGAAATGATTGATGTGGCCGTCTACACGCAACAGGCTCTGGAAGCTGCGGCAGAAATAGCACGCACATTGGGAGAGATGGAGATCGCAGCAGATTATCAGAAAAGGGCCCAGGCTCTGAAATTAAAGATCAACAAAGAATGGTGGAATCCGCAGGATCAATCCTTTGGAGACTTCAGGGGGACCGTTGCTGAAGCAAAGCCAATTGTTGAAGCCGCCCTCATTCGGGCCGATACTCTTAATAAACCGTGGGCAGTTGACGAATTAAAAGAAACCAAAAAGAATTTAAGACGATATCCTTCCGATCAGCACGTGCCTCATGTGGTTTACCATAATTGGGTTGTGAATACGCCGATGGAAACCGGAATTGCGGATTTCGAAAAAGGGCAAAAAGCACTTAGGACAGCCATGAAATATGAAAATCCATTTGGAGTTTTTGTTACTGGTATTGACCGGTCGGATGACCCCGACAGCGTGGTGCTGAAATCAAGAAAAAAAACATTTTCGTATACCGGGGCAGTCATGACACTGCCTACCGGTGTTCAGGCCGTGGCCGCCGCCCGTTACGGTTCTCCGGAAGATGCTTTGGCTTATTTAAAGAAACTTCAGAGATCTTTCAGTTATGCTCTACCCGGATCGATGTATGAGGTTTCACCTGATTTTGGTATGGTCACACAAGGCTGGAATATTTACGGTGTGGCTGTTCCGCTAGTCAACCATTTTTTTGGGATCCAGCCGAAAGCATATGAAAAAACAGTTTGCATTTCACCGCGAATGCCCCTGTCCTGGAAAGAAGCATCCCTTGAAAATGTAAAGGTCGGTAGTAATGCGCTTAGCCTGACCGTGCACCAAAAAGAAGATCACAATGAATATCGCATCCGGCAAACCCAGCCCGATTGGAGAGTTATTGTGGATATAAAAAATGCGAGAAAAGTAGTAATGAATAATGAGCAGCAAGATCTGGACGCTGGCGCCGATTCCATAGTCACGCAGGGCCGGGAAATAACTTTACAAATTTATGATTAGGTCATTATTTTTTTAACTGGATATTATTCTCAATTGCCTTGAATGATAGTTCGTCCATGAGAGCATAAACGCGATACGGTAAAAGACCCTTTATTCTATTGAGTTTATTACCATTTTTACGAGCTCGCCGAGTTTGGCAGACTCCAACCACCTTACAACAATAACAAGATCATGGTCATTGTCGATAACAATGTAGTTGCCACCAAAACCACTGGCGGTGTAAATGTTTTTTGAGATATTCCCCAATTGATTCTCCGCGTTTGTCCACCACATCAATCCATAAGATTTATTTGGCACAGAAGGTTGATGCGCGGAATTAACCCACTGTTCTGAGATCAGCTGCTGGTTTTTCCATTTTCCTTTCCTGAGAAACAGCAATCCAAACCGCGCGTGGTCCAATGTGTTTATGAACAATCCCCCACCAAAATGTCCGCCTCCGCTGACAGACTGCATCATCAGTCCATCAATATTTACAAATGAATTGTCATAACCATACCATCGCCAGGTTTGGGAGGCGCCTATCGGGTCCATTATTCTTTCTTTCAAAACCACGGGTAATGGTTTTCTCCATACTTGTAATAACGAATAAGCCAGGACATTCACCCGCACATCATTGTACTCAAATTGTGTCCCGGGCTCCAGCATTTTCCGGTTTTTCCAATCTGCGACACTACCTTCCTTTGGAGGGCGGTCCGCCCAATCACACAGATCAAATAAGCATCCGGACCAATCGGAGGATTGATCCAATAAATGTCTCCAGGTTATTTTACCATTGTGGTCACCCTCGAAGGTTTCATCCCAAACATACTCCTTAACCCGGTCGTCAATATTCTTGATAAGTTTGTTGTCGACCGCCAGGCCTGCCATACTCGACAGATAACTTTTCGTTGCACTGAAGGTCATGTCAACCCGGTTAACATCTCCCCACTGCGCGACGATATAGCCATTTCTTATAATTACCCCGGCCGGTTTCCCTCTTGGCCTCATTGGACCCATTATCCGGTAGTTCGGCTCATTTGTATATGACTTTAAATTCGCCACCCGAAGATCATAATCAATTTTTGCCTCGTTCATCATGGCAAATTTCACGGCGCTATCAATCATTTGGGCTTTCATTCTTAACTCGCCGGGTTTGCGACTTTGCCAGACGACTTCAGGATAATATGATCCCTGTGAGTATAAGGTAAAGGATGCTACTCCAAGGGTAGTGACCAAACACCATTTTATAGAATTTCTGATAAAGCCTGATTTGAGATATCTGATCTTAATATTCATAAGCATGAGTGTTATTTCAAGACAAAAATCCGTAAAATTTAGCTGGCCTGCTCTGATCTGTTCAAAATAAAATATCTTTTTATGCACTACTAAAAATTTGGCAGTGAATATTTTAACAGGCTCGTAACAACAGGGCTAAAAATTACACCGACCTTATTAGCTGAAATCGACTTTCAATCCCAGTTCCGAATCGATACCATCCAGAATAAAACCGCGGATAGTATCTTGTCTTACGGTAACTATGTAACCGGGGCTGAGACTTTGCGAAAAAAGGCTGCTGGGAATGCCCGTCAAAGTAAGTGCCAGTGCGAGCAGGGTTTTCATTAGTTTAATGTTCTATTTCACCCCTTTTTCTGCATCCCACCATCCGTTCTTCTTCCGGATGTAAACAATTTGCCCGGTGTGATACGCATTATGCGAAGCGATGTTTGCTATTGATTTGCTCCATTGTTTTAGTTGTTCGTCGGTGGCTTTTTCGACTGCTCGCTCCCATGCGGTTTGAACACTATCGATCTTTATAATGGAACGTTCCCAACCTTTTTCATCAAGTACCTTAAAGGTAGCTTCATTGTCTCCATTGAAGTCTGGAGGCGTGTTTCCGTGAAAACCCGTCAGGTTCCTTTCATTCCAGAATATAAGGTGTGACACCAACTGACCTATGGAATGGTTGTCCGTGCTGTCTCTCCAGTTTGCCTGCTCCGCAGTGAGACTTTGCACCGCAATATTGACAGGCACATACCAATCTTTATTTGTATGAGAATTTTTCAATTGATCAAGGAGAAGTGATCTAACCGATCGGTTCTCATTTTTATTCGAACAGCTTGTAATTCCTATCAAAAGTCCTATTAAGATGATTGCCTTCATATTTTTTGCACTTTTAATTTTCGTTGATATTTATCACTCCTGTTAAATACAAGCGGGCTTCCCCACCGATCAGGCAACGCTCACCATTATTGATACAGATCAACTTTCCCCCTCTCCTGGATAGCTGCATCGCGTTCATTTCTTTCTTTGAAAGTTTTGCTGACCAAAGTGGGATGAGCGAGGTATGAGCCGAACCGGTAACCGGATCTTCATCAACTCCGGATTGCGGCGCAAAGAACCGGGATACAAAATCAACGCTGGTCCCTTTTGCCGTCACGATCAAACCCCGTGCAGGTAACTTTGATATTTCTTTAAAATCCGGTTTCAGGTTAACGACATCTCCCTCACTCTCAACAACAGCGATGTAATCAGTTTTACCAACAAAGATTTCGTTTGGCTCTATTCCTATACATTTTCTAAGTTGTTCGAAATCGTGATTGGCTTTTAATG
>JBBDXJ010000207.1:0-22619 GCA_040902445.1 Cyclobacteriaceae bacterium
CGCGGGAGCGGAGGACCCCATACAACGAAGTGCGCACCTCACCCTCTCTCCTGAAGTAGAGGGATGATTCCATCGCCAGCGATGGTTGCTTTCGAATAACTTTTTGAGAAGTACGATAGAAGTAGGTGCGCGAAAGTGTTGGCTTCATTTATTATTAATATTACTTATATTTAACCATTCCAAAATCAACATGAAACATTTACATTATTCAATTTTTCTATTGATTGCACTCTGTACGGGTTGTTCATCAACTGAAAAACGCGGGGAAGATCCTGAGCAGTGGACGGAGGATCAGGTGGACGAATGGTTTGAGGAAAAAGAATGGCTGGGAGAATCCAGGATGCAGCCGGATCCTCACATCAACAAAAGAACGCTGGCTATCCAGTATCTCAAGAATAAAAAACGCTGGGATGCGGCGTTTGATTTTATCCGGAAAGAAGATTTTGCAGGCCTGACTGTCGGCGATCATCCGCTGGATGGCAAAGACGCATTTGCCAGGGTTTCGGAATACAATTCGAAAAATCCGGAAGCTGCGTTTCATGAAGCGCACCGGGATTACACCGACATCCATTTCTTAATTTCAGGCGAGGAATACATCGGTCAATCCAGCCTTTCCGTTGCAACCGTGAGAACCCTCTACGACGGAACAAAAGACATTGAATTTTACGATGCCGCCGACGACCAAAAATTCCTGGCCAAACCCGGAACGTTCTTTATTTTTTTCCCGGGAGAAGGACATCGCCCGGGCATGAAGGTGGGGGATAATGCGAAGGTGAAGAAGGTGGTGATTAAGGTGAGGACGTGAGGCGTGAGTGGGGTGTAGAACTTGAAGGTTTATGCTTTTTTCCGGGCTTGCGCGGCGAAGTGTGAATGGTGAGTGGTGAGTGGTGAGTGGGGGAGTAGGTCTTGGGGTGCTGCGCCTTTTTCTTGACTTGTGAGGTGAAATGGTGAATGGTGAATTATTGTTGTCCGGGGAAAACTGCGCAATGTGTGTGCAGCCCTGAAGGGGCGCGATAACCTAGCCCAGGGTGAGGAGCGGTAGCTCCGAGCCCTGGGTTAACAGATTGTGTCCAAGCGACGGAGCCCTGAAAGGGCGAAAGATGAGGTTTACACGCACGCACGAACGTTGCAGCTAATCCCATACGTAACGCTCATCGAACTCTGTATTATGTTCGCGTAAAATTCTCCGATACTAATCCTGGAACTTGTTGTTTTGTGGTGCTCATGTTGAGATTCAATGTATTGTTTTACAGTCTCAATGGATTACGGACTCACGGAAAACGCACCATACCCACCTTGCCAATAAAAGTCTCCATATCGGGGATGTTGAGTTTTGATCCAATTCGATGAGTGACTTTTCAACTCTTCAAGGAATTTGATCACGGTAATTTTCTTGGAGAAATGTGAGAGAAAATATGTACATGCTCCTTGTGGCCACTGATCTTCAGTGGGAAACATTCAAGACGATTGCAGATTCCTCCAAGATAACTGTATAACGCGTTTTCTATTTCCTCATCAAGTAGGGGCCGACGGTTCTTCATGCTGAAAATAATGTGGACATAAAGTTTGACTAATGATTGAGGCATGGGTCTTTTTTTTAAGGTAAAACATGTGAATGAACCTTCCGGAGAAGCATTGGCATGTTAATTTAGTTGTTTGCACGTTTGTGTCGATGCGATGGCCGTGATCAGCACTGATTAGAACTCAAGATCCTTCGCTCGTAGATATTGGCAGGTTTGTGATCAGGAAAACCGTACACAAAAGCACCTGCTTCGAATCATCTTTCGCCCCTACAGGGCTCAATACGAAAACGGTCTGTCAACCCAGGGCTTGAAGCTGCGCTTCCCACACCCTGGGCTTCTATGTGACGCCCCTTCAGGGCTAGAAGAATAAACCGATTGGTGAATGCAGAGCCGAAAGGAGTTACAGAGGCTAATTTCCATTTTGTCCATAATATTGGGGCTTCCTTTTGGAAACTGCGAAAATACTGGCCGCGTTTAATCCATTCGAAGTTTTTGATGCGATTTTTCCACGGACACTACTGAAAAGTCAATGGTGAATGGGTGAGTGAAAAGTTGATCTCTGGGGTGAAGAAGTTGGTACACGAGTGGTCTAGCGAGCCGACACCAGGCAAACTGGAAACAGGCAACTGCCATCACATCTCACGGCTCTGCAGAGTCTTTTGCCTGCCTCTACTTAAAACTCAACTCCAGGTATTTTTCCAACACATTCAACGGCATCGCTCCCCCTTTTAGAATTGTATCGTGGAAATCTTTCAGGCTGAATTTTGAACCCAGTTTCTTTTGATACTTATCGCGCAGCTCTTTAATTTTTAGTTCTCCCGTTTTATAGGAAAGAGCTTGCCCTGGCAGGGCCATGTAGCGTTCGATCTCCAATGTTGCCTCTGCTTCACCCAGGGCTTCGTGCTCGAGCATATAAGCTATCGCCTGCTCGCGGTTCATTTCACCTGTGTGCAGCGCGACATCCACTACCAGCCTGATGGCGCGGTGAATCTCGTTCCCCAATGCACCAAGCTTCTGATAGGGATCCGTATAACAACCTAACTTTTCACCCAGCGATTCTGCATATAAACCCCATCCTTCTATGAAAGCAGAATTCCCCATCGTGCGACGGAATTGGGGTATGTCATTATTTTCCTGTTGCAACGCCAGCTGAAAATGATGGCCGGGAATAGCTTCATGAATAAAGAGACTCTCCATCGCCCAGCCGGTCACATTGATCTTTGTGGGATCAACTATCGGTACATAGAAAATACCTGGCCTTGTTCCGTCAAAGGATGGCCTCCTGTAGTGGGGGGGTGAGGATGCGGCTCGAAACGATTCCACCTCGCGAATTTCAAAAGCGGTCTTCGGTGTTATACTAAAATATTTGCTCAGGTGCGGTTTGATCTTGGCCAGCACAGTATCATAAGCTTTCAATACTTCCGCGTTGGTTCTAAAAGGCATAAATTTCACTTCAGTTTTCATATACCCGAAAAGCTCTTTGTTGGAACCATTGAAGCCGATGCTCTTCTTTATCCTTTCGATCTCGGATGTGATGCGGCCCACCTCCTTTAGACCAGTCTTGTAAATTTCATCCGGAGTCTTGTTGGTGGTCGTATAAAAATTGATGTAGTGACGATACATAGCGTCACCATCCGGAAGTACAGAAATTCCTGAAGTTGTTCTTGCGCGTGCAAAATACTCGCTGCTGAAAAAACCGGCGAGTTTCTCAAACGCTGGAATCAGCTGCTGAAATATTGCATTCTTATATGCATTTGTAAGACGGATTTTCTCATTCTCAGGAAATTCTTTTGGCAGATTGGTAACAGGACCGTAGAAAACATTCCTTGTCAGATCCCGCTGGGCCAGGCTTTGCATCTGAGGTATGATCTTCATAACGTTTGCCCTCGGTAATACCATGCCGGCCTGAATGCCTTTTCGGTGATTGGCAATGGCAGTATCGACCCAAACGGTAAAAGCGGAGATTCTTTTTAACCAGTTTTCGTAATCAGCAATGGTTTTGAAAGGCTGGCTTGATGTTCCTGACCCAAGTTGTCCCATCGTCAATGGCAATGAATACATCTGGTTAATGGACAGGTATTCCGGGTGGAATTTTTCCGACCCCAGTTGTCTGCTTAAAAAATCCAGGAGGATATCAAGAGAAATCCGGTCATCCAAACCCAACTTCTGATCATTGAATTTCTTTAAATCATTTTGATATTGAACGTAGAAATCGTGGACAGCTTTCAGATGCTCCGCAGAACCATCGTTGGGCAGCAAATCATTATAGCGCGGATCCCCCTGCGAGGTTGCTTCCAGGGGAAATAACTTCAATCTCTCTTCGTAAAAGCTGGCAAACAGTTCATGCAACGCCTTGTTTTTCCCCGGTGCCTGAGCAAACAGCGTGATGGTTTTAAAAAAAGTGCACCCGACAATTAAGCACACAACAGTAAGAAGAGATCTTGATTTTGCTAAAGCCATAATGTTGTAACTATTATTTCACAATCTACAAAATTTTATGCTCGCCGTGGTTCCGAGAGGGGCAGCGTAGGTGGGTTGAAATGCAGGTCTAATGCAGGTCTAATGCGGGTTGAAATGCAGGTTAAAAAACATGTCTAATGCAGGTTGACAGGCGGTCTGATGGAGGTTTAAATGCAGGCAGGTCGTCGGGCAAGCCTGCACACCAGTAACTGCAGTTGGCAGATGTATAAACCTTTCCAACCGACACATTTACTCTTTATCCCTTCATCGCAAAATCATTACCGTAAGAGGCTTATTAATGGGTAAATCCAGGTCTATGGATGGCTTAGAGAATTGTTTATGTCACTTAAACAAGAAAGCTATGAACCCTAATAAGCACATGGCGGGATTTGTAATTCTTGCCGCCTTTATTTTTCTATTGAATGCTCATTGTCAGGCGCAGATTGTTGTCAATGGCAAAAACCTCAACGACGAAAAAGAGCTCAAGTATATTCAGTTGATGTACTTCATCGACAAATCCACTTTTGGTCCTGTGTTTTTTATTGATTTCGGATACATCGAACCCGAATACACCGACATACTCGAACCCGAACGCAACAGACTTCAAACCATCAGCATCAACGGCCATGAAGTCACTGACCGCGTCACGGCAGTGTGGATCCTGAACCAGGCGCACAAAGCAGGGTGGGAGTATATGGGGGACGTTGTTTACGTTCCGCTCCGTGTGATGAACAACTGGCATATCATGACGCTGCATAGGAAGTAGGTTTGAAAGGTGAGTAGTGAATCGTGAGTGGGGCGTGCGTCATTGAGGATTTTTTTTCATAGATCAATTTCGTCAATGGTGAGTAGTCAAAGTGACTAGTGCTTAGGGCTTGCTGCTTTTTTCTCGGTTTTGTATATGGAATTTGTGAATGGTGAATTGTGAATGGGCGCCTTTCTCCCCCCGGTGTTTGTCATTGGGAGCGGAAGGGCTGGATGTGTGCTGAGCGAAGCAATCCCTGTGCAAGAAGTGCGGGTAGGAAGGCCGATGTGCCCTGCGATGAAATGGAGGCGGAACAGAAACGAATTGTTCGGGTTACTTACACCGTGCCCCCGTTGCGCAAGAGACAAATCTACGGTCGAAAGCCCCAGAGTCCGTCATGCAAGCGGAAGCTTCCCTCCTTAGAGCCCGTGATCCTGAGAAAAAAATCGATTTTTTACCGATACCTGTGGAATGCCACTCGGCTTCGTATGAGGTGTCCGCGTCGAAAGTAACTCATATCATTGCATCTGAAAGCTTGCGGTTCTTAACGTGTGTAGTACGTGGTCCTTACGTGCGTTCACCTCACCCTCTTTCCCTCTCCTGAAGTAGCTCCTGAAGTAGAGGGATGATTCCATCGCCAGCGATGGCTGCTTTGGAAGAACACTTTTGTAAGATGATCGACCTGGTGCGCGAGAGGTCCTCACCCTTCGAAGGTACCCCACAATGAAACGCACAACAGTGATTAGCATGATAAACCCCACTCGTTCGGTTTACGCTTCACCAACGAACGAAGCCACCATCACTTCAGGGATGGAATAAAGTCCCTCTACTTCAGGAGACTACTACTTCAGGAGAGGGATTTAGGGTGAGGTGAAGGAGCAGGAAGCTGACTTCATCGCACGCACTGTTAAGAAATACAATCTGTCATTGGCAGTGGCGCAAGTGGGCGGGCTTCGCCTACAGCCCTATAAAAGATTTATCGTTTTTTCCGCAAACCGGCGCTCAGGAGAGGGAAGCATCGGGGCTCGCGAATGACGGTTCGAAGTGCGTTTTCAACCTTTCTCCACAGGAGTCCTTTAAACAGACCTTTCAACTCTCAAACCATTCAAACAAAGCCGCTTCCTTCGTGGACGGATCTACACCAATAGGGATAACCTGCTGATAATTCCGTTGAATTAACGCGGTACATTTTTTTATTGGTACTGTGAAAGCAATATGTGTGATCGTTCAAAATGTAATTTGATTCATGCGAATAGCTGGTTGATGGTTGTGCTTTAAATCCCTGATTATGAGAAAAAATTATACTGTGCTGATGAAAGCTGCTGCCGCGGCTGTTGTAAAAAAGTCTGCGTTTGTTTTGGCTCTCTCGGTTGCTGTTTGCCCGGGATTCATTTATGTGCATGGTCAGTCGGTGATGCTCGCCGATATTGCCCAAGGCGAGGAATTAACCTATAACGAATATTCAACGCTGACGAGCGGTGCGGGAAGGGTGTATTTCCTTGGGAACAATGACACGGAATTGTGGACTATCAGTACCTCAGCGGAAAATAGCGAAGGCCCCAGGTGAGGAGCGGTAGCACCACAGATTGTCAGGAAAAACCGTACACGAAAGCCTCTGCTTCGAATCATCTTTCGCCCCTACAGGGCTCGACATGAAAACGATCTGTCAACCCAGGGCTTGAAGCTGCGCTTCTACACTGGGCTTATATGTGACGCCCCTACAGGGCTAGATGAATAAACCAATTGGTGGATGCAGAGCCGAAAGGAGTTCCAGAGGCGAATTTCCATTTTGTCCATAATATTGGGGCTTCCTTTTGGAAACTGCGAAAAATACTGGCCGCGTTTAATCCATTCGAAGTTTTTGACGCGATTTGATTTTTACCCGAACAACACTCAATGGTGAATTGTGAATGGTGAATGGGGTGGAAGTTCTGCTCCGGGCCGTCATCAGCTTTGAAGACGGGCACACGGTGCGCGGAATTTTGTTCACTAATACTTCACCAGTTTGTTTTCTTTTGACCATATCACACGGGCGGTCCAGACAGTGCCATCAGCACCGCGTGGATGCGGTGTGTCGCCTACCATAAACTCGGCATCAGTGACCCATGACTCGTCCTTTGTGATCGCGGAAGCGCCGAAATTGCCAAGCATCACACCGCGCTCCGGCATGAGTGCCTGTTCGGTTGCACGCATTACCTGTAATTTGACCGGATCCACTTGCGCCAAAAATATGGGGGCACGGTTGCGCGCTATATGATCGTTATTTGCGCCCTTCCGTGTGTAGGATAAAAACAATCCATCGCTATGCACCAGCCAATGTGCCTGGGTATTATAGCTGCCTAACTCCTGGCCGTCATCAAACATCCAGGGTTTAAACGGAGCCCAGAGAAAACCATCTTTGCTGGTTGTCACATAGGCTTTAAAATTATTCCTCATGGTGAGAAAATACTTCCCTTTAAAAAGTGCAAGCGAAGGTTCTCCCAGGCCGCGACCGCCTTTTATGGTCATCTCATCTCCATGTCGCACGTATGATAATGTGGTCCCATCGAATGAGCATTCCAGAACAGTGACCGAAGATTCATCTGACCCCGGCCCGCTAAAATAAATTGGCAGAAGAATTTTTCCGTCAGGTTTGACGAGCCACTGCACACAACCTGGATTAACCAGATAAAACTTCGAATTGGCATCAGGAACATTAGCGATCATTTTCCACGGTGTCCAGGAATTCGTTGCCGGATCATAAACAGCATAGGCAGCATCATGCGACCGCGGCTTATCAAGCAATTGCTTTCCTTGTTTACTGTAACGCACTTTTATTCCGATAGCCAGGAGTTTACCTGTCTTTTCATGCCAGCCGGGTGTAACATCAGCAACACTCACTGTTGTACTGTCAGCTTCAAATTGCCACGCTAATTCCGGAATTTCCGTAGGCCCGGCCCATGTTTTTCCAAGATCATCCGTGCGCATATAATACATGCCGGAATAGTAGTCACTAACCACAAGATGCTTTTGAATAGTCATTATCACAGCAGGGTTGCCGTCTCTTCCAAATCCAGGAATAGCAGCAGCCCTTGGATGAAACCAGCAAAATTTTGTATTGAGTTCCTGGTGCGCAACATCGGTCACAACTTGAAATGAAAGCCGTTGAGATTGGTGCGACTGCTTCTCATAAAACCCGGAGAGTATAATTGCAGCCCCAGGAAAAAAGGATAGCCTTAGTATGGCGATCACGGAGAAATAATGTTTCTTTTTAAGTAACATGTGTAATTCAGTTTTGTTTTCCTTACCAGCTTGTCCAACCGCCATCAACCATCAGGTTGTGTCCGGTAACATAAGCAGAAGCATCCGACGCCAGAAAGACGACCGGGCCTTTGATATCATCATCTTCTGCGAATCTTTTTAATGGGGTAAGCCGCAGGTAGTTTTCAATAAACTCTTCCGGTAATTTACTCTCTCTGATCCCTGGTCCGTACCCTCCGGGGCTAATACAATTCGCACGGATATTAAATTTTCCGTAATAGTTAGCAATCCATTTGGTAAAGCCGACCATCCCCCATTTTTCAAATGTATAGGTTACCGGGCTGCTCATTCCGGTATCACCATAGACCGGAAAATTTGGTCCCACGGCACCCTGAATGGAGCTGATGTTAATAATATTTCCTTGCTTTTGCTCTACCATTATTTTAATCACTGCTTTTGTCAGCAACATCAGTCCGGTGTAATTTATAAGCTGCGATTTTTCGAGATCCGTCTTTGAGATCAGGCCAAGGTCTTTTGCGCCTTCGCGTGAGACTGCATTGTTGACCAGGATATCAATGCGGCCATGCTGTTCATAAATTTTCTCTATGAACCCCGCGATTGATTTTTCATCACCCATATCCAGGAACATTCCCTGTGCTTTCCATTTTTTCTTTTGCAGTTCACGTGCGTAGGTCTCGCATTTTCCGCTGTCGCGGGAAGCAATGATGACCTGCGCTCCCGCTTGCGCCAGTGCCTGTGAGATCGACTTGCCATAGAGGCCGGCCCCTCCCGTAACAACTGCGATTTTACCATCTAATTTGAACATTACTAAATCTTTTTTTCTAATGTTCTCCTTCATAATACGGACCTCCGCACGTAGGGGCAGCCGGATCGAATATTGACAGTTCCCGGAACATCAGCCGGGCTATTTCGGAGTGACCTTCGCCATCCGGATGCAAGGGATCATTTAACCACTCATTGTATACTTTGACGGAATTATTTTCCAAACTTTCCTGCCAATGGCGGTAATTGTCTACCAGAATTACTTTTTCTTTTGAGCAGATATTTCTGATTATAGGAATGTATTCCGGTAAACTGGACCGTACAGGATCTTTCTCGATAATGATTATATTTGGAGTGTGAAGGATAGGTATCGCACTAAGATCGCGGATTCCTTTCACTAATTTGTAAAGATTTTCTTCAAATAACGGCAGCGGCACTCTCGTTTTCGCACAGTCGTTGGTACCGATCATCAACGATACAACCGCAGGCTTAAACTGCTTGATCCGCCAGTCGAAATCATTGAGGATCGTCTGAGTGGTGTTTCCACTTATTCCAGTATTGATGACCACATCCCGAGTCCTTCCGAGTTCCCATCGGATGCGTTCCGCAAAAATTTCCGGATAAGAGCGGTAACCCTGCGTATGTTTGGCCCCATGGGTAATACTGTCGCCGGTAAATACCCAGATCAAAGGGGGAGTCTTTTGTTTTAAAAGCTCGGAAATCCGCACCTTATCCGGAACATCCTGAAAGGAAAAAATACCCGGTCGTTTAGATTTTTCACGGTCGGCAGATAATGACATCAAAGTTAATGGTACGCCGGCCAGGCATAAAGACCGTTCAAAAAATTTTCTTCTCGAAAATTTATTTGTTTTCATACAGATGTATTTTTGAAGCGCAATACTTTTGATAAAAACTAATAAAAGTCAAAAGGCTCTCTTGTGTCTTTATAAATCGTTCACAGCTCTATACTTGAATTTCATTTCCAATAAGGTAATAAGGTTGGTAATTGTTTGTTATCGTTTGTTACTAAGGTAATAAGGTTAGGAATGAATGACCAGAAACAATTCACGACCTCTAAACCTATTTTACAAAAAGTAATGATGTTGCAAACTTAAATAATCAGAATGCTAGCCAAGTGCAAATATTCTGTTCTTTACTTTCACGGTTGCCATTTTGGAATAATGATAGACGGTCCCAACTTGTTTATCCCCTTCTTTTATAGCCGTAGGCGCCTCTATTACAAAGTCGGCAAAATTAGATTTATTGAAGGCAATAAATGCCAGGTTCAGGCATTTGATCTGCGGATCATATTTTTTTGACAGGTCGGGGAAAGCAAGTGGTCCGGTATCAACCTGGTACATTTTTTTCGGATGGCTGATATTCATGGTCTTGCAGGGAGCTTCAATCAGCGCGCGAAGTCCGGTTTCGTCATTTTGAAATTCCGTCTGGGTAACGATGGGAATTCCCGCTGCCGTAGCATCGCGTATTTTTTCAAAGGTGTCCAGTTCAGTGACTACTTTTGGAACGGGCGTATATATTACGGGATTGCCTCCCCACATTTCCTCCATCTTCTTCATCGATTGATAACCTTCCCCGCGCTTGTTAGAATGGCGGCGGAAGACCAGCACATGGCCTTCTCCAAAAATGGGAAGAAAATCATAATTCTCTTTATAAAACAAATCGGTTTCGCCAAAGGTGTTTTCGCTTTTGCAGGATGCGCCCTGATAATAGACGTTAGTTTTACCTGATTTGATATCGGTAATGATTGTGCGACTTTCAATCCACATTCTTACTGAATTGAATTCAGCCGTGTTGCAGAAAAAGGATTGACCATAATCTATACAGGAATTCGGATCCGTTTCCGTTGAGGATTTACCGGAAGACTCCTTCGTACAGGCAATTGCAGTGGGAAAAACCATGGCGGTTAAAATCCCTTTTTTAAGAAATTTTCGCCGTGAGGCTTCTGTATTCTGCCCCGGGATTTCAGCTTTGTTTTTTGCTTTGTCATTTTCATTATTCTTATTCATGTGACGATTTTTGACTGTGTGTATTTGATTATTTTCTTAAATAAGTCAGACAGGTTGATCTTCGGTTTAATTATAGATCCAATCCATGTCAATCTTTTTCACAGTTACCCCTACCGTTGACCAGTCGAAATAACCCAGGAGCACATCCTTATCGGTAAAATGTATAGCCGTATAGCAATAGGATCCTTTTGGATCGTTTTCCAAAGTCTTGTTATTGGTCCATGTTTTTCCTTCGTCTTTGGAGACGGCGATGTTCAGGGGCGTGCGTTTCTGATCTGCACCGTTATCGTTCCATATAACAAGAAGGTCGCCTGTTGAAGGTATTCTGGCTATTGATGCAGGAGAGCACGGCGATTTCAGATTTCCAGGCTCCACCGCGCTCCAGGTTTCACCTTTATCCTGTGACCAGGAGAAATACTGAACATTGGACATTGTACGGGCAAACAATAAGATGCTTCCGTCTTTTAATTCGATCAATCCTGGTTCCTGTGTTACGACCTTCTGAGGATTGGGAACCTCCGCGCTAACTTTCCAGGTGGTGCCATCATCGTCTGAGTAGTAGCTCCAAAGACGGCCTATTCTGGCAAAGATCGTATCGCCCGGACTTTGGTGTAGTGATACGGCCAATAGAAGCCTGCCATTCTTTAATTGAATGACACGATTATTGTTGAGGACAAAATAACCTTGCCTGTCTGTTATGCACGGCCGTGGTTCACTCCATGTCTTTGCTTCATCATCCGAAATTCGCATCATAGGGATACAATCGGAGGTGGAATTTTTCTTCAGATAAAACAATGCGATTTTACCGTTTTGCATCCTGAGCAGAGACACGGACATAACATTCATGGTCCCTTCCTGGTCAACAATCTTCACATCTTCTTCAGTCCAGGTTGTGCCATTGTCAGAAGAATATCTTCCTGCGAGGTATGCACTTGCGTGATCATCGTTGGACGTTCCGGTATAATGCGAATAAATATAAAGGATACGTCCGTCTTTGAGCGTGATAAAATCGCCTTCGCTGTTTCGCGGGTTGTCCGCACCCGTAGTTAGTTTGAGAACATCCGCAACCGGAATATTATCTTCGTTATTATCGGCGGATTTGTTTTGGCAACCGACTGCCATTACCGATAAGATGGCGCATGTCAAAAACAGATTCTGCTTTTTTAGAAAATCAATTATTGAAGATTTCATGAAAGTTTTTATATACATAGTATTCATTTGGGTAATTAAATAAAGTATCAGTGAGGATGGCTTTCCGCAATCGATCTATTGATAAATCCAATCCAGGCTTAATTTTGTGATCTGCGTGACAGCGAGGCCTGTACCCTTGGGCCTGTTGCCCGCACAATGGCCGAGCAGAACATTTTTGTCTGTAAAATGAATCGCTATATAACAATACCATCCGTCCGGGTCATCCTCAACATTTTTTATCTTTTCCCACGTTTTGCCTTCATCCTTTGAGATGGCTATAGTAAGGGGTGTGCGTTTACCTTTTATTGCGGGATCTTCCCCTCCGTTGTTATTCCAAACCAGCAACAGATCGCCTGTTGACGGAATTCTTTCGATTGAGGCAGGAGAGACCGGGGATTTGATACTGCTGCGTTCAACGGCGCTCCACGTTTCGCCATTGTCTTTGGAAAGAGACCTGCATTGCACTCCGGCATTCGAGCGTATCAACATTAAAATATTTCCATCCTTAAGTTCGACGATGCCGGGCTCCTGGGTCAAAAAGTTTTCAGGGTTAGGAACTTCTATTCCTGATTTCCAGCTTCTGCCATTGTCATCTGAATAATAGCTCCACAGACTACCTTTGTTCAGCGATGATCCTTCAGCAATGTTGTAGAGGTTAACAGTCATTAGTAACCTTCCGTTCTTCAATTGGATTACCCTGTTGTTGTTGAGAACAAAGTAACCTTCTTTATCGGCAATACACGGCTGGGGTTCGCTCCATGTTTTTGCTTCATCATTTGAGAAGCGCACCATTGGTATGCAATCCGTTACTGAATTTTTCCGCAGATAAAATAATGCTATCTCACCGGTTTTCAAACGCAGCAATGAAACAGACATCACATTCATCGTGCCCTCCTGATCCACAATTTTGACATCTTCCGGAGTCCACGTTTTTCCTCCGTCGCTGGAATACCTTCCCGCAAGAAAGGCGGGATCGTGGTCTCCGCCCTTGTTACCGAAATAATGGCTATAAACAAAAAGGATGCGGCCGTCCTTTAAGGCAATAAAGTCACCTTCGCTGTTGCGCGGATTACCTTCCCCGGGCTCAAGCCGGAGCGCAATACTTTTGCCAGGTTCCTGATCACTGGTTACAGAATGCACCTTGCATCCGGATAACGTCGCCACTATTCCAATCAGGAAACCTATAATGATTATTTTTCGCATCGATCTAATTTTACTTGTTTAAGAAATCTTTCTCATGAAGTTTGACACTGAGATATCCGGCAAACGGAGCATACGACGTTGTTACCCAAATTTCTCCCGGTCTTGCTTCAAAAACGCGCGGATATGACAAGTTTTTTCCTTTGCTGTTTTCAGTAATTCTCGCGATAACAACAGGTTTGCTCCAGGTCTTGCCATCGTCATCAGAAAACATGACCGACAGCTCTCCCCGGTGATTGCTGTGGCGAACTTCAGAAGATATGCCATCGCCTCCGCTTAAAGGATATTCATTCTTACCTTCCGGATAAACCCGGTTCCACACGAGGAACAGCCGGCCGCTTTTCAGTCTTTGGAGCAAACCGGGCGCGGAGCTTGCATCAATGTTTGTGGGTTTGAATTTTTTCCAGATAAACCCTTCATTATCGGAATAAGCTTCCCAGAACACTCCCCAGTTTGTGCGCATCAGCATCCATAAGCGTCCATCCCCGAGTTGCTCGATGGTAGCTTCGGTGACACCGCTGTGATGTCCCACACCGCCGAGGTCGATGACATTAGAACGAACCCAGTTTAGACCGTTGGTCTTTGAGGTATAGGTTATCACGGTATGATGACCGGGATTATGCCGCATCATCATCGAGCTGAGAACAACATTACCATTTTTGGTTTCAATCATATCCCGGTTTGCCCCGGTCCATTCATCATGGAGCTTTTGAAGGTCCTGCCAGGTCTTTCCGTCGTCAAGGCTGCGAATGGCATAGGTGGGTGCAGTGGCACCCGGTGAATCAGCAATATCATTTTGCCAATTCCAGTTTGCTATTTCCTTACCATTCGCAAAAGCGAGAATAATAACTCCGCTGCTTGTACGGATCATAGCCCTTTCCACCCGGATATCGAATCGCGCGGTATCAGCAAACATCGGGTAAGTTGTCCAGGTCTTCCCTTCATCCTTACTGATACAACTCATATTTCTTTCAATGGTAAGAAGATTCCCATTGCCCAGACGAACAAACGGACCGGTTTTCAACCCGGGGATTTCCTCAGCCTTATCGTGAATCCAATAACCGTTGGAGGTAATTTTCCCTCCGCCCTGAGACTTAGAATTGTTTCGGCCGTCATTGCCTTTAGCATTCGTCGATTGTGCAGAAACCGCATACGAAGTCATGAGTGCGGCGCTTACAATGAATGTAACCCGGAGCCATTTGCAGATTGAAGATTTGTGATTCATTTCAAGGATTAGGCTAATTATTCACCAATTTTTTTACGTTTATAACGCGGGGCCCACACGTTCATATCAACGGTGTCCTGCATTTAATATTTCATTATTTTCCCAACTGCTTATTGATAGAACCATTCCGCAGGCAGGTTCTTAAGTTTAAGTGACAGACCTCCTTTGTAGTTGAAGTATGTAATGAGGGCGTTGCCATCGACCCATGTAACAGCAGGGTACGCCCATAAATCATCGGGTGTATCTTCGAGGTTGCGGAAGTTTTCCCATGTTTCGCCTTCATTTTTCGATATGGCAGAAGTAAGGGGATTGCGTGTATTTCTCGCTCCATGAGCGGCCCGCATCGGTTGAAATTTTTCCCCTTATGCGCGCTGGCCCATGATCTTCACCATCTCCGGCATAGAACTCTGTCCATCCCAGCAGCAGAGAACTATCCTTGAGAAAAACAATCGCGGCTTCACTGTTGCGGGGATTTTGAGGACCCACCGGTGCAACGAAATATTCGAAAGTATCTTTTTGTGTTGTATTATCGTCAATTGCAGTATTCGGTGTGGAACGATTCATACAACCCAACCCGAGGCCAGTCAGCAAACAACAAGTAATGATAGTTCTCCAATGAATTGTATTCTTTTTCATCGTTTGCGGTTTATAGTAATAACAAGCTGTGATGTGCCATCATGAAAAAACTTCTTGAAGCGATTATTTGTCGTAGATTCCGTCCAGAGTCAGACGAGTGGCTTGCGTTATAGCAAGCCCTGTACCTTCGGAGCGCCTGCCTGCGCAATGTCCCAGTAACACATCTTTACCTGCAAAATGAATAGCGGTATAACAGTACCATCCATCCGGGTTGTCTTCAATCGTTTTTGTATGTTGCCATGTCTTCCCCTCGTCTTTTGAGATCGCCAAATTAAACGGCGTCCGTTTTCCTTTCAATTCAGGGTTGCTTCCATCGTTATTGTTCCACACCATCAACAAATCACCGGTAGTTGGAATTCTTGCAATAGAAGCAGGGGATAGCGGAGATTTTATATTGCTCGGCTCGATATGACTCCAGGTTTGTCCGTTGTCTTTAGAGTATGACAATTGCTGAACGCCACTATCGGTCCGGATAAACATCATAATGGTTCCATCCTTTAACTCAATCAGACCCGGTTCCTGGGTAATGATCTCGGTATTGTTGGGCACCACTTTACTACATGTCCAGGTAACTCCATTATCATCCGAGTAATACGTATACAATATTCCTTTGTTTTGCCATTTCCCATTAAGTGCTTTATGCATTGCCACCGGCATGAGCAATCGTCCGTTCTTTAATTGGACGACACGATTATTATTCAGCACATAGTATCCCGGTCTGTCGGTGATGCAGGTAACGGGATCACTCCAGGTTTTTGCTTCGTCCGTGGATATCCGCATCATCGGGATGCAATCTTCTTCGGAATTTTTTCTCGCATAGAACAACGCGATATTACCGTTCTTCAACCTGAGGAGGGACACTGACATCACATTCATGTCACCCTCCTGCTTTACCACAAGTTGATCTTCGCTGCTCCAGGTATTCCCATTGTCGGTCGAATACCGGCTTGCCAGATATGCATTACCAAAGTCACTGCCTGACGCTCCTGAAAAATGACTGTAAATAAAAAGGATCCTTCCATCCTTCAGCGTGATAAAGTCTCCTTCACTATTCCTGGGATTACCGGGACCGGGTGCGAGTCGAAGTACCACTTCTTTTGCTAACCCGCCTCCCGATGATCCCTGGTTGCTTTTTACGTTTTTACAGTTTATTAAAAATGTCAGGCACAATACGCCAACAATTGTTTTGATAATATTCGTCATGATGAAGATAGAGGACTGTGATCTATTAATAGCCTGGATTCTGTACCACTTTTGGTTCGATACTTAAAGTGGGTTCAGGGATAGGGAATAGCAATAGATGGTCTTGTCCTACTTTATCCTGCAGGGATGGAACCAATTCGAAAGCTTTTCCGAACCTCACCAGGTCCCACCAATAGCGCCCCTCAAATGCTTTCTCCAACAACCACTCCTTCAGAATTTCCGCATCATTCTGATCCTTTGTGCCGTTTACAAATTCAAATTCAGAAAAGAAAGCTCCATATGCGCGTGTCCTGATCTTGTTGATGTCAGCGGATGGGTCTTGTCCCAATGCGTTCTTTGCTTCGGCTTTCATCAACAACACATCACCATACCGGTAGATTACAAAGTCGTCATACCAAAAACGCTGGCCTGAAATCATAACGCCGTCAAATTTTGTTTGTATAGACGTATAATACGTTTTCACTCCAGCAGGATATCCGCCGGCATAGACGTAGATCTCTTTAAAGGTGGCATCTCTACGTTGATCTTTACCTTCGATAAATTGGCTGCGCACATGTGGTTGAACCTGAAGGTAGGAGTATCCTCTTCCACCTGCCAGGACTGCTTCAGTAGCGTCGTCGAGATCACTGGCATTAGGCATGGCTTGCGGATGTATGAAGCTTTGATCATAGGGAAATGATTCTGTTGACTCCTGATCGCGATACCTGACCGCCAAAAGTATTTCTTTATTGCCCTTATTCGTATAATCGAAAACACTGGCAAAATTCGGCAGCAGCGCTATGTCGCTTGTTTCGACGTCGTTCAAGGCATTGAGTGCAGTGGTAAAATCCGCCGCTCCACCGTTCAATAGTTTGCCTGTCCATAGATAAACATCGGCGAGCAATGTATTAGTGCTGGGTTTTGACCACGTAAACCGGCCAACGGGAAAAGTGTTCGCTGGATACAGGGCAATCGCATCATCCAGATCTTTCTTGATCAAAGCAAAAACATCATCCACACTTGCCCTTGCGCGCTGGCTTTCCTCGGAATATCCTTCCGTTGGTGCATCGACAAGGGGAACACCTCCCCATGTGCGGACCAATACAAAATAGCAAAACGCCCGCATGGTATGGGCCTGCGCAAGGATGTTACTTTTATTTGCCTCGCTCGCGAAGGGGATCGATGGAACATATTTCAGGATCAGGTTTGCATCGTGGATAACCGTATAGATACCCAACCATGTCGACAATGATGACGATGCGTTTAGTGTATTTCTATACAAAATCCCCTGATTGATAGGTTCTCCCCCGACACTCACTCCAAAATCATTGCTTCGCAATTCTCCCCACAGGAACAGGTTTTGGGTCTGTCCGCGGAATCTTGCATACATGCCATAGAGTGCTCCATTGGCATCGTTCTCGGTCTTCCAGAAGGAAGAATTGGAAATCTGGCTTATCGGTTCCAGTTTAAGATCTTCCGTACAGGAAAGGATCGCAAAAAAAGTAACCAAAAAGTATAGTTGTATTTTATAAAACCTTTTCATGATGTTAGTTATTAAAATGTAACATTTAAGCCGACAACGATATTTCTGGGAATGGGATATCTACCACTGTCCTGACCACCAAATTCATAACTCAATCCTTTGAACTTCGTGAAGTAGTGCAGATTATGGCCGGTGACATTGATTCTTGCGCGCGCTATCTTAACCTTTTGCATTAAGCTCATTGGCAGATTATAGGCAAGCGTTACTTCCCGGAGGGCGAGAAAATCTCCCCTTTCGTAAAACATGTCATTGCTTGTAACATTTCTGTAAAGCTTGTTGCGCACCTGTTGGTCGGCATAAACGAACTGAGGAATATCGGTAACGTCACCCTGATTTTCCCATGACCTGAGTACCTCAGAAGACAATCCGTTATCACCCTGAAGCTGTGCGATCATCGAAAGCCGAGTATAGTTATAGATTGTATGGCCTACTGTATAATCCGTTCGGACAATTAAACTCAGGTTTTTGTAACTGAACGAGCTGGAAAAACCTCCCTGCAAGGTCGGATAAATATTTCCGGCATATACCTGGTCGCGTGTGTCGATGATATTATTTCCGTCGAGATCCGCGATAATAGCGTCACCTCCGTATAAGTTTTTATCTGCAATAGGGGTCAGGTTGTCCAGAGGGGCTCCGGCAGCCTCTTCATCAGTTGCATAGACCCCAAGCATCTTGTAAGTGTAATAATCTCCCATGGTACCGCCTTCCTGCAGCCCGCCTTTAAAGACGTAGGCACCTGCTTTTTCATCCCATACTTCCACGCCACCAACGCGGTTGTTCAGAACACCGTTGTCAGGAAGTCTAAGTATTTTATTTTTTACAGTTGAGATATTAAAGGCGGCATCCCATTGAAATGCGGAACCTGCCGGCATAATTCTGGCACTTAACTCAAGTTCGATACCTTTATTTTCCAGGCTTCCCAGATTTGTCAAAGTGCTTGAGAAACCGGTTGAATGGGGCAGGGCCAGGTTTGCCAATAGGTTATCCGTTACGCGACGGTAGACGTCGAACAAGATATTCACCCTGCTGTCTAAAACGCCCAGGTCAGCACCAAAATTGAGGGTTTTCGATTGCTCCCATTGCAGAGTCGGGTTAGCCATTACAGTGTTCTGAATCGCCGCAAAACCTCCATACCGGGTTCCGACGCTGTATTGACCTTGTGCTGTATATGGTCCGAGCCCGCTGATATTACCATTCTCTCCATAACTTGCTCTCAATTTTAGTCGTAACAGGTCGGTAGGAAGCGCGCTCCAAAACTCTTCGTGATGCAAATTCCAGCCGAGAGAAACCCCTGGGAATAATCCCCATTTATAATCATCGCCCAGGTTGGAAGCGCCATCATAGCGGGCATTCAGAGAAAGCAGATATTTTTGTTTGTAATCGTAGTTGATCCTTCCAAAAAATCCGTAGATCAGCTGGTCATTTTCCGAGCCGCTAACCGATACAGGTGTAGCTGAGGCATTCAGGGTTGGGATCAGATCTGTTGCGGCATCCCTGCCGCTTGCGCTTAATGCACTTGCCGTGGATCCAAAATAAGAAAACCCAGCTTTAGCTTCGAGATTATGTGCTGCATTAAATGATTTGGCATAAGTGAATACAGCATCCGCCTGCCTTTGCCGGTACTTGGAAAAGGACCCACTGGCCGCGCGCGTAACTACATAAGATAAAGGCCCGTTCCAGAATGCTTTTTGAAAACTTCGCGCTTCGCCGACAGTTTGCCACATCGAGATCTGCGGATCAAATGACAGCCCTGGCAATAACTGCCACCTGGCGCCAAACGCGATTGTTAAGTCATCCCCAACAGTCTTGCTATTCTGGCTGTTTAAATAGTATTCATTATTCCCTAAAGACGAACTCTGGCCCGGAGCCAGGGTACCATCTTCAAATTTATATTTAGCCGTTGGAGGGAGTCCAATGGATCGTCCAAATGTACTTGCATTGGTCGGATTATTATCTTCGTTGGTTGCATAGATCAACCGTCCGTAAATCGATAGTTTGTCATTTACTTTAAGATCGCCATTCAAATGGCCGTTCAGTCGCTTATACTTTGTGTTAATGACAATCCCCTCACTGGTAAGATATCCAAGACCCGCGCTGAAGGTTAACTCTTCTGTTCCACCAGAAACTGTAAAAGAATGGTCATGAGAGACACCGGTACGGTATAAAATATTCTGAAAATCGAAATCGTCGAAGATAATGGTTCTGGTGGGATCAATTGGGTCGGGCATGCTTTGCCATCCTTCATTCAGCTTATGTTCATTTGCGGGGGAAAGATATTGCGTAGTATAAGCAGTGTTATTGGTAAGATCGTTCCCTGTACCGGCACTGCTCGCGGAAGCAAGAATAGAAAGCTGAGCAGGCTTGTTTCCATAGGTCGCAGAACGATAGACCCCCAATCGCTGGTAATAGATATAATCCCTTGCATTGAGCATATCGTATTCTTCAACGTTATTGGAAACTGACATGTTGTATTGGTAATCCACCTCGACTTTGCCTGCCTGTCCGGATTTAGTGACAATGATCACAACTCCATTGGCAGCCCTGGCTCCGTAAATAGAAGTTGCAGCCGCATCTTTCAATATCTGAATGGATTCAATATCAGATTGGTCGATCGTATTAATATTGGACCTGATTATACCATCAACAATATATAGAGGAGCCGCACCATCCGGATTGTTAATTGAAGTACCCCCCCGAATGATTATGCGCGGAGCTGAGCCAGGCATACCTGTAAGCGTTTGAACCCTGACCCCTGCCACTGTGCCCTGCAGCGCGGACGCAACGTTTGAATAGGGAACATTTTCCAGGACTTTCGTGTCGACCTTTGAGATGGATGTTGTAATGGTCTCCCTTGACTGGGCTCCATAACCAATGACGACGACCTCATCCAGGCTTGTCATGCTTTCTGTGAGCGTGACATCATAAACATCAGCCGAACCGATAGCAACCTCCTGGATTTCCATCCCGATGAATGAAAAAAGCAGTGTTTTTGCATCGGCGGGAACAGCAATGGAATATTTGCCATTGGTGTCGCTAATGGTACCTACTGTGGTTCCCTTGACAGCAATAGAAACCCCGGGCAAAGGAGATTGATCCGCTCCCCTCACGGTACCGGTAATGGTCGTTTGTGCAAAGACCATTCCGGCACCAAGCATTAAAAAAGTCAAGGCAAGAAAAATCTTCCCCCAACCGGATGACGCCGAAAAGCTTCGGCTTCTTAACATGTGTAGAGTTTTCATCGATAGAATAGATTTAGCGTTTACATTTTTTTCATTGGCGCGTTGCTTATTAATCAAAAAGAAATGGAAAGTCAGTTAACCTGCCTTCTGATTTTTTTCGGAATCCGGCAGACGTTCGTGTAAGGGTAAATCCTTGTTTTTATTATAAATTTTATTTAATCATTAAACAGAGTGGGAATTTTTCTAATGGCTTATATCTTTCCGGCTTTCCGGGGAACCTGGAGGGTAAACCACTTGACCAACCCCACATATGTACGACTTATTAAATGTAGAGAAAAACGGCACAAAAGCAAAAAAATTAGTTTTTTAAATTTTCATGTCGCTCGAAAAAATGAAAAAACCCATGGATTATAATCAACCCGTCGATTTCAAGCGATAACTGCCATTTATTTGAGAGACTCCTTTATTTGAGGGACTCCTTTATTCTGCCGATGTGTTCATTCAAAGTATTTTTAACCATCAAAATATCACTGCTGTGCAGAATGAGGTTTGCCCCCGCCTTTGCCCAAAGCACCTCCTGATCAAAACCCACGGCATCCCACATATGTACGCCTGCGCCAATATTCTGCGCCCTTGCTTTTTTTATGATGGTTTCCACGGATTTTTTGAATAGGGCGTGCTGATATTGTTCTGGTATCCCTAAACTGCACGTCAGATCATGAGGGCCGACCAGAACTGCGTCCAGCCCTTCAACTGAGAGGATCTCATCCAATGCCTCCAGGGCAGGCACACTTTCCACGTTTATTATAAGGACATTATTCTCATTGGACCGGTTGATATAATCAGCCAGATCCGTTTCAAAAGGTTTGCTTTTAAAGAGCAGGTTTTCTGTTTTTTTTCCCTTGACAGGTTTGTGTTTTACGGCGCCCACCAGTTTGCGCACCTGATCGGCTGTTTCAACATAGGGTGCAATCACTCCGGCAGCGCCTCCGTCGAGCACCATACAGGCCTGGTAAGGATCAGGTGATGGGATGCGAACAAGGGAGGCCAGGTTAAGGGCCCTGTACATCTGGCACATCCAGCTTACAGTTTCGCGGTTTATCGGTGTGTGTTCGGTATCAATAAAAACAAAGTCCAAACCCACGGATGCTACCATTTTTGGCCATAGTGGAGAAGTCGAAAGGATGGCTGTTCCGTAAACATGTTCACCCTTTTTTAATGCGAGAGAAAGTTCCTTACCATTCATATCCAAAAAATATGTATTTGCAATCCCCTTCTGCATTCATTTTTTTTTCGCACTGGATTGTCTCGCATCATCATTGCATAAAATAATGTGATCAGTAAAGTGACTTTCATATCGTATTATAGTTTATATTCATTAGCTGAAAGATGCCTTTTCCCACAACCCTTCCCCGGAAAAGTTTCTTTAACCAGTATTCCGCGCGGCTGTACGTCTGTCACCAATCATTGGAATGATCTGGTGAAAATAGGAATATATGTATGACTTATTCAAATTATCCGGTATTTTTGTTTGGGAAGCCTTAACGCAGGTTTGAATGCAGGTTGAAATGCAGGTTGAAATGCAGGTTTGAATGCAGGTTGAAATGCAGGTTGAATGCAGGTTTAAATGCAGGTTTGAATGCAGGTTTAAATTCAAGTTAAAAAACAGGTTTAAATTCAGGTTT
>JBBDXJ010000208.1:0-22576 GCA_040902445.1 Cyclobacteriaceae bacterium
GAATTCATCAGGAGACCCGAGCAATCCAATCCGGATCTTGTTGTTCCACCGTATCTGTAGGGTGTTCCAATATAAGTTCGCGCAGACGTTATAACACGCTCCACGCTAAGTTCACGGACACTTGCTTTCTTGCTCGCCGCGCATGACACCAGAAAAAGCATGATCGTAATGCCTGTATGGAGGAAGCGCCGCTGATAAATCAGAATATCAAAAAAACCCTTCATGGTAGTTTAAAAAATATTGTCCACGTAAATATACCAAGTTCATGCCATTACTGAAAGCCGCTTGAAGCTCATCCCCTGGTTTCACCTTTCGTCGCCAGAGGTCTGTTAAAGTCGAGGGCGGTTTCCATAAAACACCCGTTATTTCGCCAGTCATGGCGTCCATCAGTTATTACAATTCATTGAGTAATTAACGTGGAATAGCTACCGGAATTGCTCGTTTCCGGTAGCACCTGCGGTGGGATCATTCGTGTCAGCACCCTTCCCTGTATCATGGTTTATGACTACATTACGGCAAATTAATTTTATTACCATCTATGAAAAAAATTGGAACATTTATTCTTGCTGTAGTTATTTTCGGCGCCTGCGAATCACGGAAAAACGTGGACGAAAATCAGGCTGACTCGACCGCTACTGCTGCACCAGTTACACCAAAAGAAAACCAGCTGACCGAAGCCCAAAAAGCAGACGGCTGGAAGCTTCTCTTTAACGGTGAAAATATGGATGGATGGAAAACGTATCAGACTAAAGAGAATGATACCTGGGAAGTGGTGGATGGCACCCTTCACTGCAAGCCGGATACCCTGGCTAAAAAACGCGCCGATATTCTTACCGTTGATCAGTACGAAAACTTCGAATTGGCTTTTGACTGGAAAATTGCACCTGGCGACAACAGTGGTGTTATTTACAGAGCTACTGAAGAATTTGAGCAACCCTATTTAGCGGGCCCGGAATATCAGGTGATCGATGATAAAGGGTATCCCGATAAACTGACTCCCACTCAGACCAGTGGTTCAAATTACGACATGCATGCTGCCCCTGATAATAAAGCTATCAATCCCCCGGGTGAATGGAATACTGGCAAGATCGTAGTCAACGGGAATCATGTGGAACACTGGCTCAACGGAAGTAAAGTCGTCGAGTATGAATTAAATTCTGCCGAATGGAAAAAACTGAAAGCCGGAAGCAAGTGGAAAAATGCCAAAGGATATGGTGCCTCCGCAAAAGGCCATATTGATCTTCAGGATCACGGTGGTGAAGTATGGTACAGAAATATCATGATCAGAACGCTTTAAGTTCCGGAATGGCATCAACTTACTGCTGAATGTATTGCCACGGGAGTCACCCCCGTGGTTTTTTTATGATAAAGAATGGTGTACTGATACGTCCCTGAAACACAAACTACGCATTGGCATCCATCAAACTTGCAACCGGTAACTTGTAACCGGAAACTGATTTATGTGCGGCATAACCGGAATATTTGCTTTTAACCTTGTTGGGAAATTTAACAAGATACACATCACCTCCGCAACAAGGTCCATGGAAAAACGCGGGCCCGATTTTCAGGATATCTACATCGATGAGTGGGTAGGCCTGGGTCACCGGAGGCTTTCGATCATTGACACCTCTGAAAAAGGTAACCAACCTATGTGGGATGCATCGCGGCGTTACAGTATTGTTTTTAACGGCGAGATATTTAATTACCCGGAATTAAGAAATCAACTGGAAACGCAAGGGGCCACCTTCAATTCGTTGTCGGATACAGAGGTCTTGCTACAACTCTTTATCCACGAAAAGGAACAGTGCCTGCAAAAACTAAATGGCTTTTTTGCTTTCTGCATTTACGATAAACAGGATCAGACATTTTTCCTGGCACGCGACCGATACGGAGTCAAACCCCTGCTGTATCTGCACGATGAAGACAAATTCATTTTTGCTTCCGCGATGAAAACGATGCTTCAGTACGGAATAGACAAAACTCTGGACTACACTTCACTGATAACTTACCTGCAGCTCAATTATATTCCGGCTCCCCATACGATCTTCCGTCATGTAAAAAAACTTTTGCCTGGTCATTATATGACCATCGCCGGAAGGAAGATCGCTACTGCTTCATGGTACAATATTCCCTTTGATCAAACCCAGTCAGAAACGAATCCGATATCCTACGCTGACGCCAAAACTAAATTTGCTGCCCTGCTCGAAAGTTCCGTTCAACAAAGACTTATCGCGGATGTACCTCTGGGGGCTTTCTTAAGTGGCGGCGTTGATTCATCCGTTATTACAGGGCTGGCGAGCAAACACAAAGCCGACCTGCACACTTTTTCTATCGGCTTCCGCGATGAAAAATTTTTCGACGAAACCAACTACGCAAAACTGGTGGCCCGTCACTTTAAAACTGACCACACTGTATTCTCCCTTGGCAATAATGACCTCCTCGAGCATGTCGATGCCATTCTAAATTATATCGATGAACCGTTTGCAGATTCATCGGCTATAAACGTTTTTATTCTAAGCAAAGAAACCCGGAAACATGCAACGGTAGCTCTATCGGGTGATGGAGCTGACGAATTGCTCGGGGGATATCACAAACATGAAGCTCTCAACCGCATGGTCCGCCCGGGCTTGAAAGAAAAAACGCTCGCTGCTTTAGGACCCCTGTGGAACGCACTGCCCCAGTCGCGCAATAACCGCATCACAAACCTCATCCGTCAGGCGGGCCGATTTGCTGAAGGCTCCAAATTATCCGCGCAGGAGAGATACTGGCGGTGGGCAGGTTTTGCAGAGCTCGCCGACACGATCCGTATGCTGACCCCCGCGGCGGAAGAGAAATTGGCCATCCAGGAATTTCAAAGCAGGAAAAATGAGATCCTTAAATACCTTCCTGCGGGTCACGACATAAACAATATCCTGTTAACCGACATGAAACTTGTTTTGCCAAATGACATGCTCGTAAAAGCCGACATGATGAGCATGGCACACGGGCTTGAAATACGATCTCCTTTTTTGGATTATCAATTGGTAAATTTTGTATTCGGCCTTCCTGGTCGTTTTAAAATCAAAAACAACAGAAGAAAAAGAATTTTACAGGATACCTTCCGCGATCTTTTACCAGCAGCGCTTTATAACAGACCGAAAAAAGGATTTGAAGTTCCATTGTTGAAATGGTTCAGGAATGAAATGAAATCGCTCATTATTGATGATCTGCTCTCACAAAAACGAATTGAGGAACAGGGTCTGTTTAATTACACCGAAATTCAAAAACTGACACGCCGCTTATTTTCAAATAACCCGGGAGATGTCCACGCCCGCATCTGGGGCCTGGTGGTTTTTCAATGGTGGTGCAAGAAATACGGGCAGTAGGCATTTTTGCCAATTTATATTCTAAAATTTTCAAAAGCCCCGAACAAAATTTTAGAAAAGGCCCTTTTTTTGAAAAAATCGTAATTTTAGTGCCATTCGGTTAAAATTTTACCTTAACTACAACGTTTCCGTCAATTTTTCTACCAATCAGGGTTGTTTTTGACCCTATTCTTCTAATATTTGCATATAATTTTACATCGAATGCAAATATTTAAACCACTAAACAAAGAAAAGATGAAAAAAGCAATTCTACCATTTGCCTTGCTCATTGCCGTCAGTGTGCTGGCACTGTTCTTCCCGGCAGTTCCCAAGGAGATTATCACCGAAGGAATTGTCGCCGGGGATGTAGCCTGGATGCTGGCCGCGGCGGCTTTGGTCCTTCTGATGACCCCGGGCCTGGCCTATTTCTATGGCGGAATGATCGATACGAAAAATATCATATCCACAATGCTGCAGAGCTTTATCGCCATGGGCGTTATCAGCGTGTTGTGGATCGTAGTAGGTTTCAGCCTTGCCTTCGGCGAATCCCAAGGCGGGTTTATCGGAGACCCTACCTCCTTCTTTATGTTTCAAAATGTGCTGGATGGTCAACCTTGGTCTCTGGCACCTACGATTCCGCTGGTATTATTTGCATTGTTCCAACTTAAATTTGCGATCATCACCCCTGCTTTGATCACTGGTACCTTCGCAGAAAGGATAAAATTCAAGTCGTATATCATCTTTTTGATTTTATTCAGCTTGTTAATTTACGCACCGTTAGCCCACTGGACATGGCATCCTGATGGTTTCCTGTTCAAAATGGGCGTCCTTGATTTTGCCGGCGGTACAGTAGTGCATATGTCAGCTGGTTTTGCAGCGCTGGCCGCATCTGTTTATTTCAGAAATAAGGCTGAAAGAAAAGCGCCGATTGCTCCTGCAAATATTCCTTTTGTTCTCTTGGGTACTGGCCTGCTGTGGTTCGGTTGGTTTGGTTTCAATGCCGGTAGCGCCTTAGGAGCTAACCCGCTGGCCGCTTCAGCCTTCGCAACAACCAATACTGCATCTGCTGCTGCGGGTTTGTGCTGGATCCTGTTTGATGCTGTAAGAGGTAAAAAACCTTCCGCCCTTGGCTTCTGTATTGGTGCGGTCGTAGGACTGGTAGCCATCACACCTGCCGCAGGTTATGTAACGATTCCGTCAAGCTTATTCATCGGAACCATTGCATCCCTTATCAGCAATGTAGTTGTACACTGGAAATCTAAAACTTCCCTTGAAGATACACTGGATGTGTTCCCTTGCCATGGTGTAGGTGGGTTGGTTGGTATGATAATGACAGGTTTGCTTGCCCACACAGCGGTGAACGGTGCCAATACTACAGGCAACGGCCTACTCTTTGGCGAATTTGCGCTGTTCCAGGTCCATATGATTGCGCTGGTCATCGTAATAGCTTTCACTTTCCTTGGCTCCCTGTTGCTTCTTAAAGTGACTGACCTGATTTCATCTTTGAAAATCTCCCCTGAAGAAAAAGAAGTTGGCCAGGATTTGAGCCAACACGGTGAGAATGTTTACCAGTACGACATTGCTGCAAAAGAAGTTCTCTAAAATAAAAAGCCCCCGATCGTCCGGGGGATTTTTAAAACACCTTTACTGATTTCACTAAAGCATCCCAGGGGTGTGAGAGACCCGCTGGGACCACCTTAGCTTATTGTTTATAAAACACACCCTAAAAATATGAAAACTAATACATTATGCATTGCAATTATACTTGGAATGTCGCTGATCTCGACTGCGGCTTATAGCCAGCAGGAACCCGTGCTCGCATCGACTGAAAAAACCGATGTAGCCACAACTACAGAACCTGAACCCGTGGAAGGAGAAGAAGAAAAACAGGATGAGCCAACATTTACCTTTTCGGGCTCTATCGACACGTATTTTCACTCTACGCTTGGAACGGTCAATGGTTACGGAGGCATGAATGCACCGTCAACCTCCTTTGCGGACCTTAAAGGGTTTGGATTGGGAATGGCAAACCTGATCGCTACTTATTCGGGTGACAAAGCTGGCTTCACGGCAGACCTTGTTTTTGGTCCCCGAGGCCGCGCTGCGGTTTTTGGATCTCCTCAGGGAATCGTCAACCAGATGTTCGCTTATTATAAGCTGACTGATAAAGTAACGTTAAACCTGGGTCAGTTCAACACCTTTTTGGGCTACGAAGTAATTTCTCCAGCTGTTAATTTCCATTATTCAACTTCTTACATGTTTTCATGGGGCCCATTCAATCACACGGGTCTTAGGGCAGATTTTGACCTAGGCGGAGGAATGGTAGCGAAATTGGCTGTAATGAACCCAACAGATATCGTAGAATTTAATCCCGTAAATACCTACACGTTAGGTGGACAGATTGGCCGCACTAACGATGCCGGCGGCGTCTGGTTAAATTTGATCTATGGCGATCAGGACGGATCGCTGGATAGTAGTGATCCTGCCTTTGACGAGGATGGTGAGCTTATCACCTCGTCAGGGAGTTTATTCCAGGTTGACCTAACTACAGGCTGGAATCTGGGAGAGAAATTCTATCTCGGTTTTAATACCAGCTACCAGACCGTAGCCGCCGGTGAAGGTTTCATCTCTGAAGGAGATCTCCAGGATGTCGACGGTGATGCATCGACTTTTATGGGGTTTGCAGTTTATCCAAAGATCACTTTGTCTGAATCTTTTGCCCTGGGATTAAGAGCAGAATACCTTAACGTCACGAATGGTCATCTGGGAATTTTCAGCGTCGACACTGACGGCAAGGGAAGTGTGATGGAATTCACTTTATCAGGAAATTACAAAGTTGGCGGCCTGACCTTCATCCCTGAATTCAGAATTGACCAGACCTCTGAAGATTCATTCGTGGATGCAGACGGAAATGCTACCAACATGATGCCGAGCTTAAATCTCGCAGCAGTTTACAAATTTTAATCATCATTAGAACCAAATCCAAATGTCAAAAACAAAACTCGAATACATCTGGCTTGATGGTTACAAACCAACACAAAGTTTACGCAGCAAAACCAAAATCGTCAGGAACTTTAAAGGGACCCTGGAGGACTGCCCGGTGTGGTCGTTCGATGGAAGTTCCACCGAGCAAGCCTCGGGCAGCAAGTCGGATTGTCTATTGCAACCCGTTGCGCTATTTCCAGACCCCGCGCGCAAAGAAGCCTTTCTGCTTATGTGCGAAGTTCTAAATCCTGACGGAACGCCTCATCCCAGCAATGGACGCGCGACGATCGAAGACGATGATAACGATTTCTGGTTTGGCTTTGAACAGGAATATTTTTTATGGAATCCGGAATTTGACAAACCCCTTGGATTTCCTTCACAGGGCTATCCCGCTCCGCAGGGACAATATTATTGTTCCGTTGGTGCAAAAAATGCTTTCGGACGAAATATCGTTGAAGAACACCTGGATTATTGCCTGGCCGCGGGAATGAATGTGGAAGGAATAAACTCAGAAGTGGCGACTGGTCAGTGGGAATTTCAAATATTTGCAAAGGGAGCCAAAGCCGCAGGTGACCAGGTTTGGGTGGCCCGTTACCTTATGGAACGGACAGCCGAGAAATACGGTGTGGCAATCAACTGGCACTGCAAGCCCCTGGGCGATACAGACTGGAACGGTTCAGGTATGCATGCAAATTTCTCCAACGGACTATTGAGAACCGCTGGCTCACGGGAAATTTTTGAAACCGTGTGCATGGCTTTCGCCCCGGTGATAAAGGAACACATCGCGGTGTATGGCGCCGACAATCATTTGCGGCTCACCGGAAAACACGAAACACAATCTATTGACAAATTCTCCTTCGGAATTTCAGACAGGGGAGCTTCCATTCGCATACCCATCGGTACGGTAGAAAACGGATGGAACGGCTGGTTGGAAGACCGCAGACCGAATTCTGCTGCAGACCCCTATAAGGTTGCTGCATGCATTGTTAAGACAGTCAAGGCAGTTCCCGAATACGCCGTGGCGAACGGCCGATAAGATTGGCGTCTGGTTGTTTAGTGGAAGTCAGGCAGCAATGTCTGGCTTCTTTTTTTTGGATTTGATTTTTTATCAGGGATAGATATTATATTTCGTAAACTTGACAAAATCATGATCCACCCTGATACTGAACTTCGATTCATCAATGAAAAAATCGGCTATGGCGTCGTTGCGCTTAAACCCATACCACAGGGTACAATTACCTGGGCGATCGACAAACTCGACCGGACGTTTTCTCCGGAACAGGTGAAGGGCATGGACCAGTTATATCAACAGGTACTGGACAAATACACCTACCGCAATTCGGAGGGAAATTACATTCTCTGCTGGGATAATGCGCGGTTTGTCAATCACAGCTCCCGTGCAAACTGTTTGACCACGGCATATGAATTCGAAATCGCCATCCGCGATATCGCGGCAGGGGAAGAACTCACCGATGACTATGGTTACCTGAACCTGGAAGAACCATTTGAGGTTGTCCCGGAAGCAGGCAGTAACAGAAATGTGATTTATCCGGACGACCTCCTCCGCTATTATCCCGAATGGGATGAGAAACTTTTGAAAACTTTTCCGAAGATGCCCGCGGTTAATCAACCACTGTTTAATTTACTGGAGAAATCCCTGCAGGAAAAAGTCAGAAATATTGCCGTCGACAACCTGAAAATGGATTCAATACTGAACTGTTATTTCCGCAAGGGTAAGGTCAGCGGTCTGAACGGGTATGCTCATCAGAAAGTATCTGTAAGATCTCCAAAAGTTTCCTACCCGGATTAGCATCAGGAATACCTTGGATTTTGATCCGATTTGTTCTCGTCATTCGTACTTCGTCATTCGTACCTCAAGTTTCCGTGATCTTGCTTCCAATAAAACGCAGCAGGTCTTCCTCTACTTTTTCTTTATCCTGCCACAGGTTGCGGCTGAAAACATAATGGTAACCCCAGTTTTTCTTTGCCATGAGGGCAGGCATATAAGCAAAGAAATCTTTTTCGGAGAGACTGCTGAAGTAGTGCATGTCATCTGTAAGCACAATTCCCAAAGAGGCCTTATCATTCCTGATGTGAAGGTCAGCCAGCGGTAAACGGTTCACCTCAAATTTAAAATCCGGGAATTTTTCTTCACCCCAGTTTTTGATCTGGTTGTTTAAATACCAGCTTGATTGTTGTTTACCATTGGCGTAGACCGTTGGTATAAACCTGCGCTGGTCCACATCACGGGCAAACTCCAGATATTTTTTCAACAAGCGGGGGCCTTCATTTTTCAAATCGTCTGTGTGCAGCTGTTCTGGTTGAATGCTGCAGATTAGAATTATTTTTTCCCTGGCGCGCGTCACGGCAACATTCAACCGGTTTTCACCTCCAGACATATTGAGGCTTCCGAACTGCATGTTCATTTTCTTTTTCCTATCCGGAGCATACCCAACTGAAAATATAATGATGTCTTTCTCATCCCCCTGGACGTTTTCGATATTCTTCACAAACAATGTTTGGGGTAGATCCATGCCTTCTTTTGCAAACCGCTCTTCCAGCAAATCCAGTACGAGATTTTGTTGAGGTGAATTAAAGGTAACCACGCCGATGTGTTTTTGCGGATCGGCCACCAGTAAATTCAACACGCGCTCCACCACAGCTTCGGCTTCGGCCTCGTTGGTGTTGTTCTCCCAGACGCCATCAACCTGCTGGTATTCAATGGCAGGCTGCTGTCGATTGAGAACATTCCGGTCAGGCAATAACTGCAGGCGACCTTCGTAAAAATGTTTATTTGAAAAGTCAATAAGTTCGAGGGACTGGCTGCGGTAATGTCCCTGTAAATGAACAGTAGGCAGATAGCGCTTCGCCAGGTCGAGCAGCGAATCTACTTCCAGGTCAGGGTGATCACCATCTTCTTCCTCCCATCTTGTCTGATACAATTCGTTGGGTTTGAGTTGCATGTCATCGCCGGCAACCACGATCTGCCTTCCCCGGTACATCGCGGGTATGCCGCGTTCAGCAAAACACTGCGAGGCCTCGTCAAAGATCACCAGATCAAAAATTTCTGTCATCGGGAAGATCGCTGACGTTGCTTCCGGTGAGACCATCCAGCAGGGCATGACATTGAAGATCTCATGCTGAAAATCCGTAATCAGTTTTCGCAACGGCCAGATCTTTTTCTTTTTCGTTACCTGATGGTAAAGATCTCTGTAGGTTACCCGATTGTTCAACCTGTTGTATTCAAGATTATCATACACTCTTTCGCGCGCGCGCAGCAACAATATATCGTGGCTGAGTTTTTGTTTTTCGTCAACCAGAGCAATCAGCTCCTCCTGTTGTTTTTCCATTTTTTTGGATGAGACTGAACGGAGGTCCGGATTTTTAGCTTCTATATGTTCAATCCAGGCAAGGCGTAAACTGTTTTGAAACAACGCTTCCAGGGCAACAGGTTTCCACTCTTCCACTTTATCATAAAGTTTGTTGATGGTGTCCTTTTCATGCACTGCAAGGTTTTCCCTGATGCGGTCAAAATCGCAAAGACTTTCAAAATCTTTCCGCAGGCTTTTGAGGTAATCAGCTTCCCTTGCCGGATCGCTGATCAAATGCCGGAACTGAAACGTTGTAATGTATTTTAACCAATGTTTTTTTCTGCTCTTAAGAACACCGACGATCTCGAGCAATTCGGTAAGGACCTCTATAAATGCAGACCGTGAATATTTTTTCGGATGCAGGCCTTCCTTTACTTCCCGTAGGGTGTTGAAGATCAATTTTGCGCGGATGGCAAGTTTTTGCCGGGTAAACCAGGTTTTTAATTTTACCTCATCATAATCAATGGGCAACTCAATGAGCCATGGTTTTTTCTTTACCGCCGTCAGATGGTGCTCAAGGTTCAGTCGATTATCAATTCTTTCTTCCAGTTTCCTCAGCCCTTTTTTATTTTTTTGCAAGCCATTGGCGGCCAGTACATCATTGAGCCATTGTTTGTCTTTGGAAAAAAGGGCCCATCTGACCAGACGAAAAACATTTCCGCGGGCGTTCATTTTCTTTTGCAGAGCTTCCTGGAATTTTACGAGGAGATCGGAGTGCAAGAATGTCTCCGCTCCCGCACCCGTAAAACAGTTCATGAGAACCCGTTCTACGTTGGTAAACCACAGGAAACTCGTCTCATTGTCTTTTTCATCCACCATGGCCTGCATATACTTGAATATGACCTCGGTCTTTAACAACGCGATCATACCCAATACATCATCTTCCCGCGCGCGGAAAGAATCAGCATCTTCCAGGTTGAGCGTAACGTTGATCAGATCTTTTATCTTGTCCTGTGTTTCTTTCTGGTAGGCAGGGATCTCTTTGATCACCTGTTCAATTTCCTTCAGGTCATTTAACTGGTAATTGGAAAAGGAACAACGGTTTAGCCATACATAGTCCGGATGCTCAAAGTGAAAAGCATAAGTTGCATACTGCCGAAGGGTCTGCAGAAACTGCGGTAATGTGGTAAATGGGAAATGTTGATATTCCTGCCGGATATTGATCGTATAACCCTGGAGGTCGGAGGTGAGGTACAGTTCTTTCACGCTTAATCCACATTCTTCATCATTGAATAGTGTGTGCCGGAATTCCTCAAACTCTTCGGTGATCCGGTCGATAGAGCGACAAACCTGGAAGAACCTGCGCTCCATCTGGATGACATCCAGGCTGCGGTTAAGGCTTTTGAAATCTTCAATACTGTCAATTTGCCGGGCGATCTTGTTAAAGATCATCTTTCGTTCATTTCTGAAATCGTGAACGAGTCCGACAAAATCGCCCAGGTGTTTCTCCTGCATACGGTTATACACCACATCCAGGGCAGCGCGCTTCTGACACACGAGCAGCGCGCGCTTTCCGGAAGCGATGGCGTCAGCCATGAGGTTACAAATCAATTGAGATTTGCCCGTTCCCGGAGGTCCCTGAACAACAATGGATTGGCCAACCTTTACCGCCTTGATGGCGTTTTCCTGGTAGGCATCCAGCGTGAACGGAGTATGAAGTTTTTCTTCCCTCAGGATCTGGTTTGCAAGGATCTTTTCAACACCTGTCTCCTCCCCCATAAGAATATTTTTATTCATAAAAAATTCTTCGAGATCAAGGATGCTGTTTTCCTCAATTAACTTCAGGTAGTCCGGTACGAGTTGGGAACCCGCCTGAGGGAAAATACCGAGCACTGCTTCAGGAAAAAGTTTCAACTCTCCATTGCGATGTTTAAGATCAAATTCTTCTTTCTTGAATTGTTGAAAAGGTATCAATTCATCGCGAAAGTTGTCAGGATTAAAATTGATCTCCAGTTTTTCCTTCAGTAACTGATATAGTTGTGTGCGGAAGACAGTGCTGTCAGCATTAAAATCCTCGAAGCTGGTATCGAACATTTCTTCATCCAGCGAAACTTTATTGTAAAATGAATACGCCAGTAAAAAGGATTTATTCAACGTGATGCCTGCCTGCTGGCGCAATTGCAGAAACCAGCCATTGTTTTCCTGTATGATGGAGACGGGGAAAAACAACAATGGACAACGCACGAGGGTACCATCTGAAAATTTTCCCCGAACAAAAGGCCACCCGATATGAAGATCATATGATCCGCGTTCTTCAAATAAAAAATTATCTGCGCGCTGAATCTTTTTCAGTTTTTTACTGACCTCGTTATTGTATTCAACACGGCTGTCAAGAACCTGGCACAACTTAATCGTTTTTCCACCGATAAGCGCTTTCAGCACTTCAAATGAAGGGAATCCGTTCAGTAGGTTAACCTCATGCAGATCAGTTAATTGCTCGGCGTACAATCGCAGCAGAAGAAGCGATCGATTGTTACCTGAGAGGTTGGTTAGCCTGCGAAGATAAGACTGAAGAATATTTTTAACCGGGTTGGTCGCCACCATATCGATGTTTAAAGTTTAATCGTTCTGTTACACACTATCAATCTCTTACCTTAACATAAGGCAAAAGCCGCTGCAATTCTTCGGGTTTGATTGCCGACAGCTTTTTAATATCACTGATGTCTTTAAAGTCACCATGCTGATATCGATACCCTACCAATGCGCGCGCAATTTTAGACCGAATGTAGGGGTGGCTGAATAATTGTTGTTCATCCGCGGTATTGATATTTATTTTTTCTGGTACAAAATCCGTTTTTATAAAACCAACTTTTAATAGTTTCTGAACCACTATTGAATCCAGTCCATAGACCTCATACAACTGTTCAGGTTCTACAAATCCTCCCAGGCCATCACGGAATCTAACGATCCTTAACGCGAGCCTGGATCCAATTCCGTAAACACTTTTCAAAAGTATGGTATCAGCTATATTAATATCAAAAGTTCTTGTTACCTCCAAAGGTGCATATTTCGGACCGCTGTGGGGTTTAACCCGATCCGCAGGAAGCGAATGCCTGGTCGGTAGTCTAATATAGTTGTAAAGCTGCTTATATAACGTAGAATCCAGCCCATAGATTTTCATTAAATCGGATTTGATTCTAAATACCCCTCCTTTGTGGCGGTAAGCGGCAATACGCCTCGCTGAAATCTCAGAAAAACCCAAACGCCGCAATTCCTCTTCGCTGGCTGTGTTGGGATCAAATGTGAAAACGGATGCCTCCACCATAGGGGCTATATCAGGCTTTGTCTGAATATTCCAACCCGCAACCAGGCTGTCCAGTTTTTTGTAATCTTCAGGATAATGCCGTCCAGCGTTTGTAACGAATACACGGTAAAGGGGTTCTGAAAAAATCAGAGCCACCATGAGGGGGATCAAAATCAAAAAGCCATTGATTTCATTACCCGAGAAACCAAAAACGTCCCGGATCCATTTTCGAATGGAGTTCATAAGAGGGTTTTGATACAAAATAATAAATGTTGGGAACTAAAAACAGCCGCCGGCGTAATAGAGGTAGAGTTATTTTCAATCATTATTTAAAATGATTCTAAATTAAACCAAGGGTGATTTTTGTCATGATTGATTCTTGCTCAGGTTGTATTTTTGTGGTTCGAAATGACTGAGAACTTTAAATCTTTAGCGTTAAGTTATAAAACGGCTCCTCTGAAAATCCGGGAACAGGTTTCATTAAACGAGGCGGCAGCTAAACAACTGTTGCATTTTTTACGGGACTACACCGCAGCTTCTGATGTGTTGGTCGTTTCAACGTGCAACAGGACGGAAATCTATTACATCTCTGAAAAGGACCTTTCACCAGACATTTTTAAAGGGTTAGCCCTGATCAAAAAACCTGAAAATGGTTTTGAAGGGCATTTTGCCAAATACGAGGGCAATGCCTGCATCCGCCACTTGTTTGAAGTTGCCATCGGCCTTGATGCCCAGGTGATCGGCGATCTGCAGATTTCCGGACAGGTAAAAAATGCTTACCAGTGGAGTGCCGATGAAAATGTAGCCGGGCCATTTCTGCACAGGTTAATGCACACAATCTTTTTCGCCAACAAGCGCGTAGTTCAGGAAACCGCTTTCCGCGATGGCGCAGCGTCAATTTCTTACGCAGCCAAAGAATTGGCGGAAGATCTCACAGCCGCAATCCGCGAACCAAAAGTATTGGTAGTGGGTGTGGGTGAGATCGGTCAGGACTTTTGCCTCAATCTTGTAAACTCAAGACTTCGAAACGTCACCATCCTGAATCGCACACCGGAAAAGGCAGAGATCCTGGCTTCCAAATGCGGTTTTAGATTCAACAGCATCGAACATCTGAAAAAAGAAATTGCGGGCGCTGATATAATCATCAGTTCCGTATCCGGAAATGATCCGCTCATCACGCGTGCACTCATGGAGGATATTAAAATATTCTCCCACAAATTTTTTATCGACCTCTCTATGCCCCGCAGCATTGAGCCTTCGATAGAAGAGATTCACGGTGCGATCATCTATAATCTCGACGACATCCAGGAAAAAACAACGGAAGCGGTTGAAAAACGAAAAGCATCTGTTCCCCAGGTTCAAAAGATAATCGGTGAGGCAATGCTTGAATTTGAAGACTGGTCCAGGGAAATGATTGTATCTCCCGTCATCCAGAAATTAAAAAACTCACTGGAGCAGATCCGCAAAGAAGAATTAACGCGCTTCCTGAAAAATGCAAAACCGGAAGAAGCTCAAAAGCTCGAGGAAATGAGCCGCTCCCTCATGCAGAAGATACTCAAATATCCCGTGCTCCATTTAAAGGCAGCCTGCAAAAGAGGCGATGCCGAATCACTTTCAGAACTCCTGCAGGACCTTTTCAACCTGGAAAAATCAGCCGAGAAGAAGTTATAAAGTTGTAAGTTTTAAGTTGTAAGTTTTGAGTAGGTCCACGGTCGGCAGTCCACAACCGACCGCTGCCACTACGCAATCTGCCAGCCTTTTTTCAGCCGCTACCCGCTGAGAACTACGCAAGGCCGTGGATTGTGGATTAGTCCCCTTCAGGGGATTTAGGGGCTGTAATTTTCTTTCATTACCTTCGACCAATCCATTAATTAGACCTGAACGGGTGATTGGGGAAGAAAAAAAATTCATTAACCTGATTAACGAGCATCAAGGACTGATCCACAAGGTGTGTTTCATGTATGAGAGCGACCGTGAGGTGCGCAATGATCTTTTTCAGGAAATTGTACTTCAGCTCTGGAAATCGTTCCCCACTTTCCGCGGCGAAGCCAAGATCACCACCTGGATGTACAGAATTGCACTCAACACCGCCATCTCAGGATACAGAAAACAAACCAGGAATGTAAAAATGGAAGACTTGCATGAAGTGCATTTCAATATTTCAGAACAATACGCCAGTGAGAACGACGAAGAGAATACGCAAAAGCTTCAATGGGCTATCCGGCAGCTTTCTGAAATTGAACGCGCGATGATCATGATGGCACTGGAAGAAATTCCGTATGAAGAAATAGCTGAAACCATTGGAATCAAGCAAAACAATGTGCGCGTTCGAATGAACCGCATACGCGAAAAATTAAGAAAACTCATGAGCGTTTAGGATGGAAATAGAGGATTTGAAATATATATGGAAAAAACAAAACGACGGTTTCAAACCAAAAGATGAAGCCGAGCTGGCGACAATGCTTACAGGTAAAAGCACTTCCATAATCACCCGGCTGAAACGCAACGTGTGGATTGAACTGATCTTTACTTTTCTCGGCGGTCTCGCTTTACTGGCCTACGCTTTAACTCTGCCGGGCGGCTCCCTCAAGTGGACCTCAATCTCCATCCTGATCCTGTTCGGGATCTATTCTTTTTACTACCTGAAAAAACTGCGGCTCCTGAACCGCTTCGATCCCGGCAATGACCATATCAAAGCCAATCTGCAGAGACTCATTCAAAATCTTAAGGGTTACCTGAAATTTTACAAAAGAAGTTATTCCATCCTCTACCCCGTATATTTTTTCCTGGGTCTTCTGTTTACCGCTATCGAACACGGTACTACCGGATTCTTAAATAAAGTATCCAATCCCGAAGTGATGATCACGCTTGTTTTAGGAGCTGGTCTCTTTTTCATTTGCAGCACCTGGCTCACTTCCTGGTATCTAAGAAAACTCTACGGAAATCATCTTGAGAAACTGGAAAAGCTTCTGAGGGAACTTGAATGATTTATTTGGATGTAAGGAAGAAGTAATTTTCCGATGAAGATTGCGCGGTAACAGGATGGGAAATTTCGTAACTTATTAAATTGGATCTCTAGTTCAATTCTCAAACCAAAAACATTTTGTTTTGCGCGAGGCAATCGGCTAAACGTTTATAAACGGTCGTAATATTTTCTTTGGAATGATCCTTACCCAGTGCCTTCAATATTCGCTGCGACAACGTACCTTCATTGAGTAGTACATCAACGTCCCGCCGCCCGGTTGCAACAGCCACATTGCCCGAGCGCACCAAACGTTCAGTGATATGACGCCATAACTCCACCATCGTCGCCGAGTTTTCGGGAAATCCAAACACATCGAGGAATTCCCGGTGATCGACAACAACGTCCTGCGCTTTTTCGCTTGTTCTGTCCAACAGTTGCGCGAGGAAATCAGTTTTCCATTTCATCTGGCTTTCAAAGTCGACAAATTTCCCGCCGACCAGGGCTTTGATCGTTTCGATCACCAACCCGAGGATTGCCATATCCGCGGAGGGACATTCCTGGATATCCATGATGCGAATCTCAATAGATCCCCGGTCGAAGCGTGGAATTGCCCCTCTGGAGTTTACCCAGATGGGATTCAGGACTCCGCCTGGATCATAAGGAGCGATATCGGCTTTGATCCTCTCGTATATCGTGTTGAGATAATTGCGTTTTGAGAATACAGCTTCGGGAATGACCCTTCCGGTGATCGAGGGTAATTTTGACTGGTTGGTCTTGTAGTACTTCAACCGTGTATCCATCATTCCGGTAAGCTTGCCTTCGATGATTGGCGAACTTGCGCAGAGTGCTGGAAGCAATGGCAGCACTAACCTGACGGCCGCGTGGAGTTTGGCAAACTCTTCATCATCGTAAAAGGGAAGATTGAGGTGAGTGCTCTGCAGGTTAGACCACCCATGCCCGCGGCAATCAAAGATCTTGTTGTAGATGTCATACACCTCATTGTTCTCATGCGGCCAGATCTTTGTCTCCGCCACCGGGTCCATGAACGGATGGGCGGCAGTGGGCATGAGCATCGTATTGGAGGAAGCAAGGATGGCATTGATACGCCTTACATTTTCAGCAAAAGCATTTTCAAGGCCATTGAAGTTGTTTTCCGGTTTGGTGGATTTTAATTCAACAACATGCAACACGAGTTCGTTCGACCAGGTAACAATCCCGTTCTCAAAATCGCTTTGATATGCGCCTGTCTCATGTTTGATCAATTGGTCGGTGATGGGCTTTACTTTCAGTGTGTCGCGGTCAACGAGCATGTATTCCAGTTCTATACCATAGCCCTGAAATAAATGAATGCGTGGGGGCTGTTGCATCATTTATCCGATTTGATCTTATTCAAAAATACATCCATGATAGTGGAATACAATTTATCTTTCAGGATTTTATCTTCCGTGCCCGAATCGATGTTGGGATTGTCATTGATCTCGATCACATAGAACTTGCCATCCACTTCCTTCATGTCTACCCCATAAAGACTTTTCCCGATAAGAGCGGTGGCCTTGAGGGCGGTTTTCAACAATCCCGAAGGAGCCTGGTCTGCTGCAATGGTTTCGACTTCGCCGTCCTGGTTGTGCTTTGCGTTCCAGTTCACGATCTGCCAGTGTTCCGAAGCCATAAAATATTTACAAACATAGAGAACCTGTCCGTCGATAATCCCCACCCGCCAGTCAAAAGGGGTGGGAAGGAATTCCTGGGCAATAAGCAACTCCGATTTCTGAAACATCGTGGCGCACGCCTGTTTAAATTCATTGGCGTCATTGATCTTATGCACGCCTTTGCTGAACGCCCCGTCGGGTTGTTTCAAAATAAAAGGGTAGGCTAGTTTTTCCGGAAGGATCTTGTAATTGTCTTTGCCGATCACGAACGATTTAGGCGTCAGGATCTTATTCGCGTTGAGCAGTTCGTTGAGATACACTTTGTTGGTACACTTCAGTATGGAATCCGGGTCATCGATGACGATCAGTCCCAGTGACTGCGCTTTTTTGGCAAAGCGGAAAGTGTGGTGATTTACGAATGTAGTTTCGCGCACAAACAGAGCGTCGTACTGGATCAGCTCACCAAAATCATTCTTGGTGATCAATTCCACATTGAATCCCGCCTGATCGCCGGCCTTAATGAATTTCTGGATTGCTTTTTCGTCGGAAGGAGGATTTGTATCTTCGGGATTTACCAGTATCGCGAGATCGTATTTCTTCTTGTCGGGTTTCATATCCCGCTTCCGCGCCAGGTATTTTTCAACAGCGCTGTGCAGCAGAGGCTTGTCCTCCTCGGGGACTTCCCCCAAACTCAAGGGTTTAATACTTTGCAATACCCATTTCGTCTTCTTCGAAAAAGTAACGCTCAGGGATGGGGCCTGAATGTACTGGAACAATTGCCGGGCGAGCTTGTTCAGCGGTTCGTATTGAGTGATACCGAAATAAATATCAAATTCAACTTTGTCGGTTTTTTCATTTTTAAACGCAGATTGGATCAGATCGTCAAAATCCTGCGAGTCTTCACGGAGGATAGAAGGAAAGCGCAAGTCCTGGATGGTACTGATCCCGGGCAGGACTTTGTGCCTGCGCGCCTCGGCAAGCAATGAGACATAATAACCAAGACTTTGATATTGATATGATTTACAAAGGTTAATGACCTTTAAACCTTTTGTTTGCTGATAAATCTCAGCTGTAATATATTTTGCCGGAGTAACTACTTCTACTTCCTCGAGGTTGAACTTCCAGCTATCGGGATTTTCTACGATGATTAATTTTTGCATACAGGTGCACCGGATATCCGCCGGTAAAAATCAGGTCAGTTTAAGGTTTTTTAGGTTCAATAATTAACAAATTGGCATCGTAGGTTAAAATACCGAGCATTATACTGTTGATCAGGCGGCCAAATCCCACGCTGTAAAGCTGACCTTCACCCAGGGGGTTCGGCTCCACAGGATCAGCCACATACACGAAATTCTTTTCCTCATCATAGCCGGTGATCACTACAAAGTGTCCGGCCGGTTCACCCTTTATGGGATCGTAAATATCGTACTGGGGTATCTCGCGCGGAGTTCCATACAGGTAAGTGGCACTCAATCCTGTAAGTATCGGAATAGACCGCTTAAGGTAACCCTTGATCAGGTTTTCATCAAGTTCCGAGTAGTGCAGTTTGCCCCCTGATTCCAGGAACTTGATGTAGGCCTGGGTTGCCGCCTGAAGTTTTCTCCTTTTGCTCTTAAACTCCATCTGCTCTTTTAAAAACTGGACAATTTTTTTTGAGGGGTGTTTAAACCACGTTGGGTCGAAAACATTCAGGTTGTAAGAGTAGATATGGGCACGGTATCCGCGACCCAGGGCGTGGTTAGCCAGCATTACCGCCATCGTGCCGCCGTTCTTCAGTTGCTTCACCTCCCGGATCACATTTTTCAATGGAACCGGGTCGTTGTAAAATTGATAAAGCGCTTGCAGACAGGTAGGCCCACAGGTAACATCATCAGGCTGTGCCTGAATGTCAAAAGCCAGGTTGAGATCTTTTCGCATTAAATATTCAGCAGCTTCGTAATGAACAAGTCAAACACTTCCACAAGGATCAATAAAATAATGATGAATTCCAGCAGGTTGCTTTCCCGCTGATGTATGATTTCCCGGAAAACAGTAAGATTATTCTCAATAATGCGAAGAGTATATTCTATTTCACTGAAGCGAACCTTCAGGTCAAAATGTTTAATAAGCCCCTGGTGAAGTTTATCCAGATATTCATCCTCCCAGGTTAAGTCGGGCGCGTCAAAAATATAAATGTTTTCTGCAATATCATTTTGCGTGTTCAGGGCTTTTCCCAAAAAACGGTGCATGTTATTCCGGCTGATCTTGAGCTTGCCTGTGCGCTCAAGCTGGTCGGCAAATCCCTTTACCTGCGCCAATAAATTTTCGCTTATGCTGTGGTAATAATCCAGCGCGACAGACTGCGCCAGGTTCAACATCGCCACCCGGATCACTTTTTCATCAAGTTTCCCTACAATAGCTTCTGCAAATTCAAAAGTGCTGTCCTTTCCGGGATCAACCCTGATCTGAAATTCATCCCGTAGCCACGTGAGGGCGGGGTCTTTCAGGAACGGTTCAACCCTGTTGATAGCCTCTTTCATTTCGCCTTCCTGCAAGCCGCAGAAAACGATCACACCATAGTTGCAGTAATATTGATATTTACCACCTGTGCCATAAAACAATTCGGAAGAGGAATCGGCCAGGGGTCTCTTTTCAAATAGTGATTTTATCCCCTTAATGTCGATTTGATTCGAGACGAGGAAAGCGTGTAGTTTGACAATTTCTGCCATGCGTGAACAACCATAAATATAAATGTAATTTACGGGTGCACAATTTCACTTTCCCTGAAATTGAAGATATTGGGGTTTAATTACCTTAGCATGAGCAAAGCACTAGTATCAGTGTTTCTTTTTCTGATGGTTGCCATGCAAAGTTCAGGATGGGGACCAACAGGACACAGGGCCGCCGGATGGATTGCCGAAAAATACCTGAATAAAAAAGCCAGGAGCGCGATTGAAAAAATATTGCAGGGCCAGTCACTTGCAATGGCCAGCACCTGGATGGATGAGATCCGCTCTGACTCAACTTACGATTATATGGTCGACTGGCATTGGGTTACCATCCCCGAAGGTCAGTCATATGAAATGACCCTTAAAAACCCTAACGGGGATATTATACAAACCTTGGAGAGAATAATTGGTGATCTGAAGGCCAAAAAGCTCACTGGGCGCCAGGAGCTCGAATCCGTTAAGCTGCTCATTCATTTAATAGGTGACATTCACCAGCCCCTGCATGTCGGCGCCCGTGCGGATCGGGGCGGCAACGATATCCAGGTTATGTGGTTTCGCAACTACAGCAATCTTCATCGTATCTGGGACAGTGATATGATCGATGATACACGATTAAGTTATACCGAGCTAGCCCAGTCACTTGACAAGCCCACCGAAGAGCAGTTACGGGCGTGGCAGAAAACTTCGATCCACGAATGGGCAAAAGAAAGCCAGTCGTATCAGGAACAGGTTTACAATTATGGCAATGGCAAACTTGGCTATGACTATGCTTATATCAATTATCCAATTGTCCGCCACCGTTTATTGAGAGCAGGTGTTCGCCTGGCTGGAGTATTAAATGAGATTTATGGTTAGGCCTTTGCATCGATTATATTCAATAAACAAACATCAGGCTATGAAAAACCTCCTCTTTCTCGCCCTCTCTGTTATTGTTATGTTTTCCTGTTCGAAATCCTCCAGGAAGATTTCGGAGCCTTTCCCAAATTTGCTCACGACGGATATTGAATGGATTACCTATGAAGGCATTTTACCTTCAATCAATGGTGAGGAGGTATTGGCCGAGCTTTATCTTTCGCCGGGAGCTCCCAGCATGGATTCGTATTATGAACTTAGAGAAACTTTAATTGTACCAGGGGATTCCCCGGTTTTTTCCATGGGCGGTAATAGCCGGGGAAATTATGACGTACTGTTCGGATCTCCCGGCCAGAACATAATTCGTATTACCAACCGCGGTTTGATTGGTTCGATTATGCGGGGAAAAATGTTTGGACCGGGCGATCGTGTAACAAGAGATTTGTTATTGAAAAGCAACGGCGACCACGAACTGGTTATGGTCGATAAAAATTTTCAGCAAGTAAATGCCAGATATACGTTGATCAGAAGATCAGACCTGTTTACCGTCGAAGGCTATTTTACAGTTTACCACGACACAACTGAGTATTTTGAAAGAAATACGCGAAAGAATTGGCCTGTTGCGCGATTTGGTGACTACGATGAAGCAGTGAATAAGTATTATTCACTCGCCAAGGAAAAGCACGAAGGAGTATATCTCAAAGCTTTATCCTACAGTGTCAGCCGCATCGACAAAAAAGGGAATGAGATCGATGCCCTGGTGTTTAAGAGAATTTTAGAGATGGATTCTATGAAGGCAATCCAATGACCATTACAGCCATGCAAAAAAAACTGATTTCCATTTTATTTTTTTCTTTATTCTTCTCGGGGGCCACGTGTCAGGAAATCACCTATGCTGAGAAACTTGGTTTTCCGAAAGGAGCAAAGGTGCTGATCCTGCATATTGACGATGTAGGGATGTCATGGGATTCAAATCAGGGAGCGATCCAGGCAATGGAGAAGGGGGTGGCAAATTCATTGAGCATAATGATGCCGTGTCCCTGGGTCCCGGGATTTGTTCATTACATGAAAGAGCATCCGGGGATCGACGCGGGTTTACACCTTACGCTCACCTCTGAGTGGAAAGATTACCGGTGGGCGCCTTTGGCTGGCAGGACTGTCGTTCCCGGATTGGTGGACCAGGAGGGTGCGATGTGGCGTTCAGTGGAACTTGTCGCAAAAAATGCAAAAGCAGATGAAGTGGAAACAGAGATCCGCGAGCAACTGAAGCGCGCGCGTGACATGGGGTTCGAACCGACGCACTTCGACTCTCATATGGGGACTCTGTTTGCCACGCCCGAGTTCATGGAGCGGTACATCAGGGTTGGTATTGAAAATAAAATTCCCGTTATGTTTCCGGGGGGTCACAACACGATGATCGCAAAACAAAGGGAAGTCACCGCTGAGATGAAAGTGCAG
>JBBDXJ010000209.1:0-3229 GCA_040902445.1 Cyclobacteriaceae bacterium
GATCGCGCGGTGGACAGGCAGGATAAAATCAGGAACTGTGAGCGATCACATTTCCGCCTTCTGGGACATAATGCCAACAATGGCGGATCTCCTGAATGTTAAGATCGACAAGCAGATTGACGGAATTTCATTTCTACCAACGCTGATTGGAAACAAGAACCAACAAAAGCAACACGATCATTTGTATTGGGAATTTCATGAACAGGGTGGCCGTATGGCCCTTCGGCAAGGAGACTGGAAACTGGTCCAGTATAATATTGAGAAAAATCCTCCAGGTTCTATTGAACTTTACAATCTCAAAGAGGATCCATCAGAAAAAAATGACCTTTCCCAAAAGTTTCCCGACAAAGTAAAGGAACTGAGCCAGATCATGCTCGCCGAAAGGGTTCCCTCAACAGCGTTTCCGTTCGCGTGGGAAAAACGGTGAGTGGCCCTACTGCTTCCCCCCAAGATTTGCCTTCAAACCCTGCTCGCCGCCTGCCTCGATTACAGAAGTGCCGTAAACTTTGATGGTTGCTTTCGTAAAATCCGATTCTTCGGCTTTGTAAATATTATCGACGTATTTCTGAGGATTGCGGTCAATGTAGGGAAACCAGGTGCTGTGGATCTGAATCATTATTTTATGTCCCTTCTTGAAAGTGTGAAGTATATCCTGCAGGGGGAAACTCACATCAGTCACCTGGCCGGGTTTAAAGGGTTCAGGTTTTTCAAAACTGTTTCTGAATCTTCCGCGAAATACTTCGTGTCGTACGAGCTGTTGATAGCCACCCATGACAACATTTTTTGGATTGTGTTCATAGGATTGATGGTTCTGCGGGTACACATCAATTAGTTTCACAATAAAATCCGTGTCGCCTGTAGTTAATGAAACCTTTAACCTCGCCATGATCTCTCCCGCGACTGTTACTTCCTCTGCAAGCACATCCGTTTCGAAGGTAAGCACATCTGGCCTGGTGGAAGCTCCGCGTTGGTCATCGCTCATAAAGTTCCGCGGGGTGTTAGTTAATCCCAGTGGTGTTGAGGTGTAAGGAACCGGTTTAGCAGGATCGCTGACATATTCGAAAACAGCCTGCGTATCTGCAGGTTTGTTCACCGATAGTTTTCCATCCGCGGAAAAATAAAGCCGAAGAGGTTCCACATCTTTTGGAGGCCAGCTTTGAAATTTTTTCCACTCTTTTTTCCCTGTGTCAAACATATAGGCTTCCGGCAAAGCGGGCGTGCCTGTATTTTTTAAATGATAGGCATAAAAGGGGCGTTCAATTTCCCGCTGATAAAAAGTCGAAATACTGTCGCCAAAATAAATATGGTTATGAATACTTTTGCCTCCTTCCGAAGACCAGTCTCCATGTCCCCACGGCCCCATGACCAGAACGTTGTAGGCACCTGGACTGGTAGATTCTATCCTTTTGTAAATATTGAGCGGGCCGTAAAGATCCTCAGCATCAAACCAACCTCCAACAGTCATGACCGCGTGTTTTACATTTTTAAGGTGCGGAAGAAGATTTCTTTTTTGCCAGAAGTCATCGTAGTTCGGATGATCGACGATCTGATTCCAGAAGAAATTATCGCCGTGGTATTTCTCCGTGATGTTTTTTAAGGGGCCGAGGTCGAGGTAAAAATCATAGCCATCTTTTATTCCGAGAGCATTTAGTCTCTTTGATTCATTTTGGAACCAGGTTTCCCTCGTAAGTTCATCTTTTTGGTATCCAAACACCGGGAAAATAGGCGTATAACTTTGTAAAAAAGCGCCCATATGATGGAAATCGTCGAAAAAGAAATCGGCTATGGGAGCTTGCGGTGAGGAAGCCTTCAATGCAGGGTGTGCATCCGGAATGGCTGCAGCAGTATAAAATCCGGGATAGGAAATTCCGTACATACCAACTTTTCCGTTATTATTGCTTATGTTCTTTATCATCCATTCGATGGTATCCCAGGTATCAGAACTTTCATCAATAGCGGTTTTATTTTTGGGATCGTTGCCCGGAATGTTAGGCGTCATGTTGTCAAAGGTTCCTTCCGACATATACCGTCCGCGAACATCCTGAAAAGCAAAAATGTATCCATCGCGAACAAGATACCGCGACCGGATCTTATAATTGCCATAGCCAGACGCGCTGTAACATGTGCGGTTTAATAAAATGGGATAGGTTTTTGTTTTGTCCTTTGGAATATAAAACAGTGTAAAAAGTTTTTTGCCATCCCGCATGGGAATGGAGTATTCAACCTTATCATAATGCTCCCGCATGTACACAGAATCCCGGTAAACATCGGTTTGGGCCAACGCCGGGCCGATTCCCATACCAAACAAAACAGCAATGAAGAAATGTCTCATAAACAAATTTGGCTAAGAAAAAGCAGAAAGCAAAAAGCTTAAAGCCCGTGCAGCAGATCATTAACTTTTTGTTTTCTGCATTCCGCAAGTCCGTGTCGCCGGCCGCAAGATTCGAATCAAAATATTAGAAAGCTGAAAAGCCGGAACCAGGCACACCCTACGGGGAGCACCCACAAGCTTTTTGCCATCCCGAACGAGACTTTCGGTACGGGCGGGCTTTATGCTTTCTGCTTTGAGCTCAATTGGCGCAACATATACTGGAGGATCCCATCGTTGCGATAATAATCAATCTCGATCTTGCTGTCCAGGCGGCTGATCACCTGGAATTTTTTTGTAGTTCCATCAGCGCGCGAGGCTGATACCATAAGCTTTTGAGCAGGTTCGATTGTGTCGTCGAGACCTGCAATGGTAAACTCCTCCTTGCCGGTCAGGCCGAGGATTTCAGCATTGTCGTCCGGAAAAAATTGCAGTGGTAAAACGCCCATACCCACCAGGTTGCTACGGTGAATGCGCTCATAACTTTCAGCGATCACGGCCCGCACACCGAGAAGATAAGTTCCCTTCGCGGCCCAATCGCGTGAGGAGCCGCTGCCGTATTCTTTCCCCGCCAGTATAAGGAGCGGCGTTTGCGAAATCTTGTAACGCACACTGGCTTCATAAACCGACATCTCCTCGTTAGTGGGAAGGTATGTGGTAAAACCGCCTTCACGCAGGGCAAGTTTATTTTTGATGCGCACATTGGCGAAGGTACCGCGGAGCATGATCTCATCGTTTCCTCTCCGGGAGCCATAGGAGTTAAAATTATCATGCGGCACGCCGCGTTCCAGCAAATACTTTCCTGCTGCAGAATGCACGCTGAAGGTGCCTGCCGGAGAAATGTGATCGGTGGTAATTGAA
>JBBDXJ010000210.1:0-3226 GCA_040902445.1 Cyclobacteriaceae bacterium
ATGCTTTGAGTTCATCCAGACTTGATTTAACAATGACCAGCGACTTGCCTGTCCTCGCAGCGATCTCTTTATTCTCTTGCGCAACAGCTTCCAGCTTCAATCGCATGCTGTCCTGAAGCTGTGTTGAGAAAGTTTTTATATCTATGGTTTTCATAACCCTGATCTCAGTTTGGCTTCGATGATTTCCTGTATGTCTTTTTTGATCCTGAAATAATTCTGCTGGATTTCGTAATGGCTAATCTTTCGAATGGCAGGGATTTGCTTATACTTCTCTTCTTCCTTACGGATGGCAGCGTGGTTGTTTAGTATCTCTGCGTGGAAAACCTTGAGGTCAATCTTTTGATCAGGATCATCTGCCACTGTTCCGACAAACTCCCCGGATGAAAGTCCTGCAATTTTGGAGGGCGGGATGGCGGAATCCAGCTGGGTTGATCGGCTGATGGAGGTCTCGCTGGTGTTGATCGAAATACTCTCGCGTTCCTGGACAATCTTTCCGAAACGCTCTGAAAGAAGTTTCGCGGTGTCGCCAACCACCTGCCCGCTGATCACATTGCCGACGATATTCATGATCACTTCGGCCTGGTCTTTTCCGTAATCCTTTTTCAACTGGCTGTAATCCTGAACGGCAAGGGTGGTGGCTACCTTGTTGGCGCGAGCTGTGGCGATCAGGCCATCAACCCCGTTGAAATAGATTGTTGGGAACTCATCGAAAATGAGGCTGCATTTCTGCTGGTGCTTTTTGTTGACAAGTTTGATCACTCTTGAAATGTAAAGCGATAACACCGCGCCATAGATCTGTTGCTTTTGCGGGTTGTTTCCAGTGCAGACAATCTTGGGTTCTTTCGGATTGTTGATATCCAATGTAAAATCATTGCCGGACAGCACATAGTATAGTTGTGGTGAGGACAGCCGGGCCATGCTGATCTTGGCACTGGCGATCTGGCCTTCCAACTGTTCCATTGCCTCATTCTTAAAGGCGGACTCAAACGGGTTGATCAGTACATCAATCTCCGGTTCGGTTCGCAATAATTTAAAAAGCTGCGGATATTCGAGTTGCATGAGTTCGATCACGTGGGGAAGCGTGCAATATTTTCCGTCCTCGTACTTTCTCAGGAACCAGATGATGGCGGTCACAAAGTTGATGGGCGACTCGACAAAGAAATCACCCTGTTTCTTGATCCATTCCCTGTTCAGGCCAAGCATGATCGTGCGGGAAGATTCCGTGGCATCGGTTATATCGTCCATCGTGGCGGGATCCAACGGATTGCACCGGTGGGAACGGGAAAGGTCTTCGAAATTGATCACGTAGAATTTTGGCAGGACCGGATACAACCTGGCATTTTTCAAAAGCGTGTTATACGCAATCCGCGTAAGGTCATCGTACTTGAAATCGTAGATGAACATGGCAAAGCCCTTCCGTATATGCTGGGTGATGATGTGCCTTACCACGAAGTAGGACTTCCCGGCGCCGGGAGTGCCGATCACAAGCGTGGAGCGGAAAGGGTTGATCACGTTGATCCAGCTTTTCCGGTATGAGCCGCGCAGGCTATAGCGGGCAGGCAGGTTAATGGAGTATTCATTTTCCAGCAGTCGTTCTTCCTGCGGAAAGGATTCGTTGAGCTTATTGAAGATATCTTTTCTGAAATTGAGTTTGATCAATCTCGACAGCCAGGTTCCTCCTGTCAGCATCAGCAAATATCCGAGCGAGGTCAGGCCTATGTAAATCCCTGCCGCAACGTTGGCAGCTACACGCACCAGGAGCATAAAATGACTTGATAAGAATATGACCCCGCCAGTCAGCATAAGGAGCGCTGCTGTCGTAATGTTGATCTTTTCATCTTTCTTTCCTTTCGCACCGATCATTGAAATGACGAGCAGTCCGAGCACCCATAACTTGGTTTGATAAGGGCTTTCAAACAGTCTTGTATTCCGGAGCGCGCGCACAATCGTGTCAATGAATTCGGAGGTCAGTCCAGCGCTTTGAAGGGCGCGATGCAGAAAGAAATAGAAATGAAACAGCAGGATCACGATGCTCAGCAGTCTGATAAAGTCAATGATCTTGCGCAAGGCCTGTTCGTTTTCGCCAGTGTTTGCTGCCATGTTGAATTTGTTTTAAAGTGATTTCCCTTTTCTTTTGCGTTTCTTCCTTCGCCTTCTCATCGCGGCATCCGGTGACAAATGATCGGGGGCTTCGGTTTTGGTGATGTCGGCAATAATGCCCTCGATGCCGATATCGGTTTCAGTGTGACGGGTGTCATGGTGCGGTGGGCTCAACCACTCATCCGCCTTCGCTGAAGCTCCGGCGGACGCGCCTGCATCTACCCTCAACCTTTCAGTGATTGCTTTAGCACCGTAGGCTTTGCCTAAGTCGCTGCCGTTGAAAACAACTTTGGTTTTGTTGTCAACAAATGTGATCCCGTAAATGCGGCCTTCCTCATTTTGCCGGAAGAGTACGTAGATATTTTCGTTGGCTAAGAGATTTCTAAACGTGACCTCACCCCGGCCCTCTCCCGCGGGAGGCCCCGCGGGAGAGGGAGAAGCAGAGGATTTTGTCAGGGCATCATCAATACATTTTTTCAACCGTTCCCTGTGCGGAGCGCGTAACGCCTCGTTCAGCTTGAATTGTTTTTCCAGGTACGGAAGCGTAGGCTTGCCATAGATGGAACTTGCCTTGATGGGCACGCCAACCTTGTTTCCCTTTTCATCGATCACGCGGTAAAGCAATCCCTTGTTCGCATTCATCCGGGAATGTTCGCTTCCCCTGTCGGCCATGATGTTGTATTGACGGAGAACCGCGTTGAATTCGGGCAGGGAGGTGTACTTATATCCGCGGGCAACAAACCGGACGACATTGGAGATGCTTCGCTTGGTTTCGGATTTGCCATAAGTAGGCTTCTTGATATTCAGCGGACTGAGTATTTCATCTTGGCCCTGCCGGCGACCGGATGCCTGCACGAGGTTGTATTGCTTTTCAATTTCCTTACGCGCCTTCTCCGATTGGTTCTTCCCGATATTGTAAAGCAGTTTTCGCTGACCGTCGCGCTGGATGTTTGTCGTGACGATGTGGATGTGGGGATGCGCCGCGTCAAAATGCTGATATACCAGGTAGGGTTGATTGCCAAATCCAATCCTTTCCATGTAAGTCGATGCGATCTCCGTGAGCAAGTTTTGGCTGAGCTTTTCGCTCGCATGGAAGTTCAGGGAAATGTGCACTGCGTTGGCCGTT
>JBBDXJ010000211.1:0-18030 GCA_040902445.1 Cyclobacteriaceae bacterium
CTCACATTACCTCGAAGAATCCTGCAAGCGTTATCATAAAAATTTACTGGCGGATCCTTCCCTGGCCAGGCATCTCGCTAAATATCATTGGCCTGGAAACATAAGGGAATTGCAACACGCGGTTGAAAGGGCGGTTATATTATGTACGCAGCCGGAGTTGTCAGTAAAGGATTTCCAGCTGAACAGTAATGGCAGTGGGCAATCAGAGGAGAATAAAAACCTGAATCTTTCGGATGTGGAGAAAGATGTGATCAGGCAGGCGTTGAAAAAATGCAATGGTAATCTCACACAGGCAGCTGAAACACTTGGCATTGGACGGACCACCTTATACCGGAAAATGGAAGAATATGGAATCAGCCAATGATCTTTCTACCCCCCTGCTCGAAGAAAAACCCGTCGCTGCTTCTTCTTTTTCAAGAACCGGTCTTCGAACGGGCCAGGGCTCGGTAAAAAAACTTCTTCGGCCAAAAGTAGCGATTCGCCTGCTGGCCATTTGTTTCTTTGGATGTCTCACAGGTTTTCTGATTTTTGATTCTCCGTATTGGATGGCTGGCCTATGGACGGCCCTTATTACTGCCGGTCTTTTTTATGAGGCAGTCAGGTTTGTTGAGAAGTCAGAGCGAAAACTCACTTCATTTCTGCAGGCACTTAACCAGAATGATTTTTCTGTTACATTTTATGAAAACAAAAAGGCTGATGATTACGATCTGCACAAAGCGTTTAATGAATTGAACAATACTTTTAAGGTATTGCGCTCAGATAAAGAGTCGCAGCATCAGTTCCTGCAGGTAATCGTCGAAACCGCGGCAGTGCCGATGATCTGTTTTGAAGAAGGCACTGAAGAAGTATATCTCATCAACGACGCCGCTAAAAAACTTTTAGGATTACCTTTTCTGCAACACGTGAAAGCATTATGGCGCGTTGATCCTACCCTGCCCTCGTTTTTGCGTGACATACAGGACGGCGAAAAAGAATCTCTTAAGCTGGTTTTACAGAGCAAACAGGTGATCTTATCCGTCACGTCACGTCATATAGTTTTCAAGAATAAAAATTTAAAGCTCATTGCCTTCCATGACGTGAGCAGTGAGTTGGCAATAAAGGAGGCAGAGACATGGCAAAAACTCCTGCGGGTGCTCACCCATGAAATCTCGAACTCGGCTATTCCTCTTTCGACTTTGTCCTCCTTTATCTATGATATGATGCGCGAAGCCGAAGGCGATATCGGAAGGCTTTCGCCGGATGACCGGCAGGATATCATGACCAGCCTGAAGACCATTGAACAGCGCAGCCGGTCGCTTAAGGAGTTTGTCACCAATTTCCGGAGTGTGAACCAGGTACCTGAACCCGCCTTGCAGCGCATGTCGGTAAAGGCGATGACCGACGAAATCCTTTCGTTGTTTAAGAAGGAAGCGGAAAAAGACGATATCGATTTTCTGATCGCTGACTTTAAGGAACCCTATACAATTCTCGCCGATAGGAATCTCACGATGCAGGTCATGATCAATCTGGTGAAGAACGCGATTGAGGCCATGAGCAATATGAAATCGCATAAAACAATTTCCATTAAAGTAGAAAAAACCGGGCGCTACCTTAATCTATCTGTTTGCGACACGGGTTGTGGCATAGCCCTGGAGGACCTTGATCAGATCTTCATTCCGTTTTATTCTACAAAGAAAGGTGGATCCGGTATCGGCTTGAGTATCTCACAACAGATCATGCAAAAACAAAAGGGCGATATCAGTGTGCGGTCCGTGCAGGGTAAAGGAACAGAGTTTATTTTGACTTTTAGTTGCTGATCATTCAGGGGCTTCACCATTAAAAACCAAATGATGTTTCAAATCGACACAAGCAATGTTTCAATTCAGGAGACTAAACATTCGAATTTAGAATGTAAAGATGATTCTCTCTCTAATCACCACTTTCCAATTGGCACAAGCTTCGCATTACCCAAATAAAAACCTATAAACTTAAACCCCATGAAACCCACAATCCTTCTCCTAACCTTGCTGTCTGTCGCCTGTACAAAACAGGCCGACCATGAAGCAGAAAAATCCGCCATTACAAAACTCATTGATGACGAAACCCGGTATGCCGCCGCCGCTGATTCGGCCAGCTGGAAAAAGTACTGGCGCCAAACCGACGAGTCCCTATTTACGATTACTGGCGCAGAAGGCACACAACAGTTCCAAGGGTGGAACGCGATCCAAACCGGACTGACAACAGATGCAAAACCTTTCAACCTGAAGATCAAACGGGATAATTACCAATACACTATTGGCAATGACGTTGCATTTGTGAGCTTTGACCAGGAAGATAACTGGGGTGGAAGTGAGGATCGGAAAACAAAAGAAACGCGCACGCTCAGGAAAGTAGATGGCGAATGGAAAATAGTCAACTTGAATGTCATAGATGTTTCCTCATTTGAAAAGGCCAACTCCCCTTCCTATCACATCGCAAAAGAAAATATCCCCGTGGGCATGAAAGCGCCTAAAACGATCCTGCGTTCAAAAAGTGGATTGGGAGGTATGACGGCAGCTTACAACGAACTGCCTGCGGGTAGCGATATGTCGCCCTTGTTTGAAGGACTTCCAGGTAATTCATGTACTGCACCTCATTGGGGATACATCCTGGAAGGAGCGATCCGAATTAAATATGTCGATGGAAAAGAAGAACTCGTGAAAGCAGGAGAAATTTTTTACTGGCCCGCAGGTCACCTTCCCTTTGTTGAAAAAGATGTGAAGCTCATTGATTTCAGTCCCGAAGCGGAGTTGAATGTAGTGTTGGCACATATTGCGAAGAAAATGGAGCAGCAACCGAAATAGGTGCCCCACCTACGCTAAAGCTTCGGCGGGCGAGGCGGGTGCCGGTTTTCCAGGTGGCCGGTCTAGAACGCGTCACATCTGAATTATTTTTACGAAACTATCTAAATACCGCGCATTCACGAACGCGGAGCCCCGGAGAACGAGACCCGGAGGAGACAGCGGTTGCGTACAATCAGGCTCGCTTCTCGGGACGTTTGAGTCAGAATAGGAATCCTCAACTGAAAATTCCTAAAAAAATCCCGTAGGGATGACCCTATGGTAGCAGAACGAAACCAAACAAAATTAAATCCCGTAGGGATGACCTTACGGAAGAACCACGAAATATATTGAACAACATGAAAAAAGGAATGATCAAGGTTAGCGCCCTATATGCGAATGGTAAGGGCAAAAAATTCGACATGGACTATTATTGCAACACTCATTTGCCGATGGTGCTCGGTTTACTGGGTGAAGCTGTAAAATCAGGAGCGGTTGAAAAAGGCCTGGCGGGCGGCGCACCCGGGCTGCCTGCAGATTATCTGGCTATGGGACATCTCTATTTTGAGTCCGTCGAAGATTTTCAAAATGCGTTTGGCCCCAATGCGGAAAAGATAATGGGCGATATTTCCAACTTTACGAATACCGAGCCGGTCATACAGATCAGCGAGGTGATGATGTAGGGCCAGAGATTTCGCCTGAACCATGGATCGTGAATAACGACAGTTGTCCGGGAAAAAACTTAAAATCAGTGACATTTAACCCGGGTCTCGCCAAATGCATGCAAGACTCCTAACATCGATGCATTTGATTCGGAAAACTGAACTTTCGGATTTGATGAAACGAATCCCGTAGGGATGACCTTATGGTAGAAAGCAGACGAGTGGATAATTCGCGTCGACTGCGCATCATCGATGAAAAGCAAACTAGATCCGACACGCCGCCTGCAAACGTTCAGCAGGAAGATAATCCTGCCCTGTTGATAACACGGAAAGATGGTTTACTGGCATTAAAAGTCCCAGCGGGGACGACCTTATGGTAGCAAAACCTGGAACAACCACGCACAAGATAAATTTGGATCAGGAAAATAAATTGAAATCATTGAGGCTAACATCTATTATAACTGTTCATTCAAGAAAAGTTTTTTTGCTCACACTAGCATAAATCGTCGATCGTGAATCGCTTCGCCTCCTGCCAGTGCGCTTGGCAATTGCTCCGGTAGGCAGGCCGTAGCTGGGGCAGGTGGTGAGCCAAAAAATATTGTTATTTTTGCAATATGTATACGCTGGAAAAAATACTTAGGATCTTAAGGGAGCGAAAACCTGAGTTGCAAAAGAAATACCCGATTTCCCGCCTGGGCGTATTTGGATCTTATGCAAGAGGCGATGCGACGGAGAACAGCGATATCGATATTGCAGTGGAAATTACAGGGCCTATGGGACTCAACTTTATCGCTATGGCCAACGAGATAGAAGAAATACTAGGCACGAGAGTGGATGTTGTACCTAAAAGATCCATAAAGTCCCATTACTTACTGTATGTAGAAAGAGACATTGTGTATGTCTAGAAGAATTCCGTCACTCATCATAAAAGATATACTCACTTGTATTGAACACCTGCACGATTACACGGCTGACCTTTCATTTGATGATTTTGCGTCAAATTTTATGGTTGTAGAAGCCTGTCTGTACAATATTCAAATAATCGGTGAAGCTGCAGGCCAAACTTCCAGAGGACGTTAAGAAAAAGCGCGCCGGAAATTCCGTGGATTTTAATAAAAGGTATGCGCAACAGGCTCATTCACGAATATTTTGGAACTGACCTTCAGCTCGTAGACGATGTATCAAAACCTTTGCTGCCAAGGTCGGTAGATTTTAAGGGGGATAATTTCAGGTGCTGACAAATGCTGAAGCACAAGGAACAATATTGACGCGCATGGAACAGGAGAATTCGACCCCAGGCCTCGAACGACTGATCCGAAACGGCACGCCCACTGTGTCATTTCGGATCACAGCTGAGGAGGCTAATCAATAAAATATGTAATTCCACTCCTGTTTTCACAGGTTCGGTTCTGGTACGACATTCGCATCCATCAAAGCAAATAGTTCATGTAACCGCTTAAACATGCTCCGCAGTTTCCTCACCATCACTTTCCGCGTTCTCTGGAGGAACAAGGTCACTACTTGCGTTAACATATTAAGCCTTGCTATTGGCATTACTTCCTTCATCTTCATCATGTTGTATGTGCACCATGAGCTCAGTTATGATAAGTTCAATGAAAACTATGATCGTATCTACAGGCTGGAAGGTGAAGCTCATGGGAAGCTGCCCCCCGTTATCGGTCCGTACCTGAAAGATAAACTACCGGAGATTGAAAACATTGCGCGGCTGGCCGGTGGCGACAAAGAATATTTGTCATATACACCCGAACACGATCCTGTCAATCAGAAATACGTGGAGGCAATTTCCTTCTGGGCCGACAGCACTACATTTGAGGTCTTCACTTTTCCGTTCATACACGGAGATCCACATACTGCCCTGAAAGAACCTTTTACCGTTGTGTTGACAGAAAGTACCGCAAGGAAATTGTTTGGCAACAGCGACCCAATGACGAAAGGCGTTGTGCTCGACAACCATCAATTTACCGTTACCGGGATAATCAAAGACGTTAAATATTCCCATATCGAAATCGACGCGCTCTTTTCACAGGAGTCGATCTTAAAAGTGTATCCGCTGAAAGACGCCGGATGGAGTCCAGGGCTATGGAGTGCTACATATCTGCTCATGACGGGCGACGTTGACAGAGTCCTCATGGAAAAAAAGATTAATGCAGTTTTGACGGATATAAACGATGGAATCCTCTTTGACATTGAATTCAAATATTTTCAACTCCGGGCATTAAGCGATATTTACTTCAGGGGAACTGTTCAAAACCTGCAATATGGATTACATGGCAATCTTAAGTTGATCAAGGTACTTCGCGCGATTGGTGTATTCATGCTGGTACTCGCCTGTATCAATTATGTTAATCTCACAACAGCAAGATCGGTCATCAGGGCCAGGGAAATTGCCATCAAGAGAGTGGCCGGGTCATCCCTGCGCCTTTTGAGATATCAACTTATCCTCGAATCGGTGATTGTGTCCGTGATCGGGCTGGTTGTAGCCCTGACCCTTGTACAGGTCTTCCTTCCAGCATTCAACCTGATGGCTAAGCTGGATCTCAACACGATCAATTTGAACAGGGCGCCAGTCTGGGCAGGAATAGTTTCAAGTGCCGTACTGCTCGGAGTCCTGGCTGGTATTTATCCTGCCTTTTACCTGACGGCTGCAAAGCCCGTCGCATTATTCAAGGGAGGTGCAAAGGACTCCGGGCGATCGTTGTTGAGAACCGTATTGATGACATTTCAGTTCACGATATCCGTTGTAATGATTATCGGCATCATCACGAATCTTCGTCAAATGCATTTTGTAAGAAACGCCGATCTTGGATTCACGAAAGAGCAAGTGATCACAATAAATACTCCAGCCGATTTTCGCAGCGAATTCTCCCTTCGCGAAACATTCAGGAAGAAACTGCAACGGCACGCCGGCATCGTGAACATCGCTTACTCTGCCGGCAATCCTGGCGGAGGGCCTCCTACGGGGACCATTGAATTTGAAGGGATAAAACGAACTATAGGATTTTTCTTTATTGATGATGCGTACCTGGACGTAATGGACATTCAAATCGCCGAGGGCAGAAGCTTTTCGGCTGAAAGGCCGGGTGACAGAGTCCAAAACGAAAACTGGTCCTCTAAAGAAAATGACCGGGTAAGTGTTCTGTTAAATCAAACCGCGGTTGATGAATTCGGAATGCAGTCACCGCTCGGAAAACTATTGTATTGGACGGACCGCGATGGAAGATTATACGAAGTGGAAATAATCGGGATCGTTAGGGATTTTCATTTCCGGTCGCTCCACCACAGGGTGGAGCCTTTGTTCATATACTGGACAGCCCCCATGTCTCTCGCCAGTATAAAGATCCATTCACCTGACATACCTGCAACATTGAAACAGATTGAAAAAGAATGGAAAAACGTATACGGTCAAAAACCTTTTGTATATCAATTCCTGGATGAAACCTTTGATCGCCAATATAGAAATGATGAACAACTGGCCGCAGTCATCGGGTATTTTACTGCATTGGCCGTCATCATAGCTTGCCTCGGCCTTTTTGGCTTGTCTTCTTATATGGTGTCTCGCCGGACCAAGGAAATCGGTATCCGCAAATCGTTAGGTGCCACGATGGGAACGATCTATTTCATGTTGTCCTGGGATTTTCTAAGATGGATACTTGTTGCTGTTCTGATCGCGTGTCCGGTCGGCTGGTACTTGATGAACCGTTGGCTGGAAAGTTTTGCCTATCATATCCGAATTGGAGCCGATATTTTCATCATCGCGGCCTCTATGGCAGTCCTGGCGGCGTTGCTCACGGTAACATGGCAATCCCTAAAAGCGGCGAACGCCAACCCTATAAACGCGTTGCGATATGAATGAGCAATTGCTGATGGCTCGTTACCGGCAACTGGACACAGCCAATTTTGAAACATGACCACTGTCGAATCGTAAAATAAACGGTAACCCCCATGCTCCTCAACTACCTCAAACTCGCCACGCGCCTACTTATCCGAAATCCCTTCTTTACATTCATCAACCTTGTGGGATTGTCGGTTGGGTTTGCAGTCTTTATCGTTTTGTGGCAATACTCCTTACAGGAATTGAAAAGCGATCAATTTCACAAAGACTGGGACCGGATCTACAAGCTATGTGTCATCGGAAGATGGACGGATGACGGCACAAACTGGCAGGAAAGCCTTTTTGGATTTAGCCCTTACGGGATGAATGGGGTGCTGCGAAAATACAGTGGAATTATCGATGAAACACAATATTTTGCGCAGAAGTTGTTCTCAAAGAAACATGGTTTCGACCATGATGCGGAGGTATTTTTTTCACATGTCGATGCGAATGACCGACGGCAGATATTCCTTGAGACCAAAGTAATTTACGCCGAACCAAATTTCTTCAATTTCTTCTCCTTTCCGTTCGTGACGGGCGATCCTGGAAACGCGTTAAGCCCTCCGCACGCAGTAGTGATTTCGGAAAAGACATCCAAAAAGTATTTTGGTAATGATAATCCTTTAGGCAAAACGCTGCTCCTCTACGATACCATTCCATTGCAGGTGACTGGTGTATTCAAAAACCTGCCGACAAATACCCACCTTGATTTTGATATTGTTATATCGACGGAGCGGATCCGATACAACCTTGACAAGCTGACAGGAGGTGAATGGGTTTTTGCCTTTTCATATTTCAAATTCTCAAGAGAAACAAACGTTCCGGCCCTTCAACAAAGGATCAACATTTCATCAAAGGCGGAAATCAAAAAGCAGGCATGGGGTGACTGGGGGCATGGAACGGCGGAAATTCTGTTGAAACCCCTTAAAGATGTTCCTTTTGAGATAGATCGTTTTGACATACACAAGCCACGATCAAAATACCTGCTACTTCTATTTGCAGCTTCTTCATTCATTATTCTGGCAATGGCCTGGATCAATTATATAAACCTGGCAGTTTCCTGGAGGAATAAACGTATGAAGGAATTGGCTGCGCGAAAAACAATCGGAGCAAGAACGATCGATCTGATATATCAGTATATTCTCGAAGCATCAATTGTAAACATCATGTCGTTTCTACTGGCCTTGACGCTCGTACAGTTGTTCAAATCGCCGGCACACATGTATTTGCAGTTCCACATCCAATCTTGGGAAATGATTCCGCTATCCACATGGATCGTCATTGCGTCAGCGCTATCCGTCGGAATATTATTGACTGGGTTATACCCGGCATTAATTACATTAAAAAGAAGTCCCAAAAGTTTATTTCAGCCAGCGTTGACGAAATCTTCCGAAAATTACATCACCGGTGTGCTCAGCACGGCTCAATTTTCCACAGCGATAGCATTGATCGTCTGGATATTCGCGCTGCAAAACCAAATCTCCTTCATCACCAGGAAAAATATTGGTTTGAACGACAGTCATGTTTTAATTATCGATCTCCCGGTGAGCCCCACAAAAACCTTTTATAAAGACATTGACCAACTGAAACAAAAAGCTTCTGCCCTGTCTGTGATAAAAGGCTATACAGTCAGCCACAATGTGTCAGTTGATGTTGTAGGCGGAATGATCGGCCTGCAACTGGCCGCGGGCAAGCCGGGAATACAGGTCGATTGCAATGGTGGTGTAGACGAAAATTTCCTCCCATTTTACGGCATCAAACTCCTGGCCGGAAGAAATTTTGCGGGGAATAGACCTTCAGACAGCAGTTCCATTTTGATCAGCAGGGGAACAATGTACCGGCTGGGTATTGAAAAACCGGAAGATGCAATCGGCCGCCATCTGAACTGGCCTCGTGCCGAGATTATAGGAGTCTTTGAGGACTATACACTAAGACCTCTCATCAAGGGGGATGATTTCAGATACGGTGGTATTCCCGGAATAGCGCTCACCTACAAGGATTTTCTCCCCCTGGATAAGAGACCGAAGAAGATTTCCCTGCGCGTCGCGCCTGCCAACTTCGACCAGACCATCACAGATCTAAAAACAATTTTTAATTCAGTATTCCCTGCGGATGTCTTCAACTGGTATTTCCTGGATGATCAGATTAATAGTCAATATCAGAGCGACATGACAGCCAGAAATCAAATGCTGTTCTTTTCTATCCTGACCGTTGGCATCGCCTGCCTCGGCCTGCTCGGCGTCATCAGCAACAAGCTGGTCGCAAGGTTAAAGGAAATCGGTATCCGGAAAGTAGTAGGCGCACAACTGCACGATATCACCTGGATCTTGCTGAATAGCACTGTAAAGCAGTTAGTCATCGCCACTACGATCGGCCTTATAGCAGGATACTACCTCAGTGAGGAATACCTGCAAAAATTTTCTGAACGGATCACCTTGCAGTGGTGGCATTTTGCCATGCCGGTGCTGTTGCTGATCTTAATCATGTTTGCTACAGTTGTCTCGGTTCTCATCAAAGCTGTCCGCACTAACCCTGTAGATGCTCTTCGCTATGAATAAATAAAGAACCGAAAACATGTTAAGCGGCTTCCTCATCACCACCTCCCGCGTTCTCTGGAGAAACGAGTAACCACCTCAAGCATCTGCAGCCTTGCGATCGGCATTGCCACCTTCATTTTTATCATGTTAGAATCTGTCCAAACCTCCGACTGTCATTGCCCAACAGTATCGATAAAAGGATATCCACAGCACTGCTCCAAAATGACCCGTGGCGTTGTTTCATTATAGAACAAACATTAATCGCGTTTTGCGTAAATTAGACTTACAAGGGCATTTTCATCGTTGGCCTTTCTTTTGAAGCGTCTGCCTGGATTTTATACCTGAGGATTTCAAAACCTATGCTCATCAACTACATAAAGCTCGCAGTGCGGCTATTGATCAGAAATCCGTTTTTTTCGGTCATCAATATATTGGGATTGTCTGTGGGATTCACAGTCTTTTTTGTGCTGTGGCAATACAGCCAGCGCGAATTGAACAGTGACAGGCAGTGGAAGGATTGGGAGCGCATTGTGAGGCTGACCCGCCATTTGAAATTTGAAAGCTATGAGAGCACCTTTGGGTATTGGCCCGCAGCGCTTCCGAAGATATTCTCCGAAGCTCACCCCGAAATTTCAGAGGTTCTACGGATATGCAGCCAGAATAACTTCAGAAGTTCCTTTGCAAATGACCATGACAAGGAAATATTTCTTTCGCGGTACCTGCAAAACGGAGAAAGAATCGCATTCGTGGAACATGATCTGGCCTATGCCGATCCAAACCTGTTTACTTTCTTTTCCATTCCCCTGCTTTTCGGAGCACCTGAATCTGTTTTGCAGCAATCTTCCTCTCTGGTGCTATCCGAAAAACTATCCAAAAAATATTTTGGCGACGAAGATCCCATTGGCAAGATGATCATGATCAATGACGCCATACCTTTAACAGTAACAGGCGTATTTAAGGATCTGCCGTCAAACAGCCATCTCCAATTTGAAGCCGTTCTTTCAGTCAACAGGATTGAACACAATATCAACACAGTTGATTTAAGTAAAGAGGCAAATTTTAGCGCCTATTTCAAATTGTCGGCCAATTGTGACAGGGTACTATTATCAGACAAGATTAACAAGACAATTGCGGCGGTAGGTGAAGAGGAATTTAAGAAACGGGGACTCCTGTCCATCAAAATCACATCAATCATACTACCAATTGAAGAGGTCGCCTTTACGATGTGGCAAGGTGATTCCTTCAAATCAAAATCGAGAACGACATTGCAGGTGTTTCGACTGGTCGCCATAATCGTATTGGCTCTTGCATGGATCAACTACATTAACCTGTCATTGGCGTTAAACAGAAAAAGAACAAAAGAAGTTGCCACGCGACGCACCCTCGGGGCACAACCCGGGCAGGTCATGACACAATTTTTAATGGAAGCCGGCCTGATCAATCTCCTGGCGATGCTGGCGTCACTTACTTCCTATCAGTTACTAAAACAGCCAGTTGACCTCTTCTTTGATTTTTCGGCGGGGGATATAAACGAAACATCGCCCTCCTCAATTTTCTGGATAAGCGTCGTCGTTATCAGCGGCGTAACGATTTCCGGTCTGTATCCCGCACTAATCTCCATGAACAGATCCTCAGGCTCGCTGTCCGTCTTGCTGAATCTACATGCGTCAAAAAACACTGTGGGCCGCCTGTTGACAATTACACAATTTATCATTGCCATCACTTTGGTGATTTGGATGTTCTCCATAAACTCCCAGATAAAATACATTCTCAATAAAGATCTCGGCATTTCAAAAGATCAGATCGTTGTTGTGGACTTACCTTACAGACAACCCAAATCATTTTTCTCTGATTTAAATTCCTTCTCAAGTGAGATCGGTAAAATCCCCGGTGTTTTGGATTACGCGACAAGTTCATCCGTGGCCGGTGACACGGACCCGAACGCGGTGCGGCTCCAGAGAAATGAGGCATCTGAACTCTTAGTAATGGCCACCAATGGCGGGATAGACGAGCGGTTCATGCCACTATATGACATAAAGGTCTTGACCGGACGAAATTTTTTACCGCAAAATAAATCGGACGAAAAAGCAATCATCCTAAGCAAAAAAGCCGTCGAAAAATTAGGATATACCGTGGAGGACGCGCTCGGGCGCCGCATACTGGTGCAACGGCGCGACTGGATGCCTGACATGCAGTGGATTGAAATCATCGGAATAATCGAAGACTATGACCACCAACCCTTCCTAAACGGGTTTCAAGGCTACTACAATAATGACATGGGCATTGCCCTCACCTACGGAAGTCATGCAGACGAAGAAAATCGTCCAAGGAAGGTCTCCATCGAAATGGGCATGCCGAATTTTGACAAGGCTCTGAACAAGGTAAAAGAAGTTTATGAAACAACCTTTCATGGAAACCTGTTCTCATGGACTTTTTTAGATGATAACATCAACAGGCACTATGAAAATGAAAAGAATACCGGGAACCAGATCCTGCTGTTCACTTGCCTGGCGATCGGGATCGCCTGTCTTGGATTGCTGGGGATGATCTCCAACATAGTGCTAGAGAAAACCAAGGAAATCGGTATACGAAAGGTGCTGGGTGCGAAGCTTCATGAGATCGCAAAAATACTGTTGTCGGCAACCATCAAACAGGCAATTATTGCCACCGTTATCGGCATTCCGGTGGGTTACCATCTCAGCTCCAAATATTTGGAAAGATTTTCAGACCGGATAATTCTGCAGTGGTGGCATTTTTCCTTACCTATAGTGATGCTGATCGCAATCATGGTTGTTACAATTGCTTCAGTAATCTGGAGAGCCGTCAGGACAAATCCTGTAGAGTCACTTCGTTATGAATAATTAAGAAAATACTTTAACAATATCACCCATGCTCCTCAACTACCTCAAACTCGCCATCCGCTTACTCATCCGCAATCCGTTTTTCACGTTTATCAATGTGCTTGGATTATCCGTCGGCTTTGCTGTGTTCTTTATTCTGTCTCAACATTCTTCCTACGAATTAAGAAGTGACCAGTTTCATAAGGATCATGAAAGAATATATCGCCTCTACTTTGATTTCTATCATAATACCGGTGTCGATTGGACGCATTATCTCGGCAGCACTTTCGCGGCAGTCTTCACAACGATGGTAAAGGAAAAATTTGCGGAGATAGAAAGCACGACCCGGATAATCCATCAAAATAATTTTGACCAGGTAAGATGGGCGGGGCCGGAAACGGATACGGCCGGGTGGCGGGAACTCAACCCGACAACCGTTTTCTCCTTCATCACCGACAACAATGAAAAGCACTCCTTCATTGAAACCAATACCGTCTATGCCGATCCGAACCTGTTTCAGTTTTTCTCCCTTCCACTATTGATAGGAAGCCCCCACAATGTTCTCTCCAAAGCCGATGCTATTGTACTTTCGGCTTCAACAGCCCGAAAATATTTTGGAGAAGTCAATCCCATCGGAAAGGTTCTAACGTTAGGCGAAAATGAATCCTTTACGGTTACTGGCGTATTTCGGGATCTGCCAAAAAACACGCATCTTAATTTTGACCTGGTCCTATCTACCCTGCGTATCCAATATGCAATTGAAAATGTGCACCCGCTAATGCGAAGCGCACAAAACTATTTCAAGGTCCGTGAAGAGACATCAGTGGCGGATCTCGAAAACAAAATGAACGAGGAACAAAAAAAACACTGGGATTTGCAAGGGGGATTTCCTGGATCCACACTGACTGTCTATTTACAACCTCTGAAGGAAGCTCCTTTCCATGTCTTCGATAATGATGTGTTTACGCCAAAGTCAAAATACATTGCACATACCTTCCGGGTGATAGCTATTATCGTGCTCCTTATGGCCTGGATCAATTACCTGAACCTTAAACTCTCCATGCAGGCGGCACGTATGAAAGAGCTTGCCGCGAGAAAAACAGCGGGCGCCTCAAGAATCGATTTCATAAAACAATTTCTGATTGAGTCACTGGTAATTAACGGAATGGCCCTGGTGACCGCGTTCACGCTTATCCAACTGCTGACATATCCCCTAGAAACGCTGTTTCAGTTCTACCTCCCGGCCTGGAACGAAATCACATTGTCCTCAATGATGCTTTTTCTTGCTGTAATGTCGCTGGGAATACTGATTGCGGGCTTGCAACCCGGTTTTTCAGTATGGGGCATGACTACGCAAAAAATACTTGGCCATAGAAAATTGGTCTCAGAACGAAGCTCGTTCGCTCAAATTACAACAGTTTTTCAGTTCGTCAGCGCGATAGCGTTAATTGTGTGGTTGTTTTCGATTTCCAAGCAGGTGAATTTCGTCACAAACGACGCCTGGGGCATTGAGCGCCATCAGGTCGTTGTGGTTGAGCTTCCCTTGAGGAAATCCCTTGACCTGTCAACCGGCTTGTCATATGAATCCGAAGTAAACTCCCTTAAAAACGTCCTCCGTTCCACGCCGGGTATAGAGGACATGGCGTTAAGCACGACGGTTGCCGGTGACCTGTTTGAAAACCCAATTCGTTTTAGCAGGATGGATACAGCCAACGTCGGGGTCGCCTCGAAAAGCAATGGAGGTGTGGACGAACGATTTATTCCGTTTTACGGTCTTAGATTGATTTCCGGCCGAAATTTTATAGCCGACCACCCGGCTGATAGACGTTCCGTGATCCTCAGCCGGCTGGCAGCAAAAACTATTGGACTGAAACCGGAAAATGCCATCGGAAAAATCCTGTTTGTGGGAAAACATCCCTGGAAGCCGTTTGGAACAAATGCCGAGATCATCGGCGTGATCGAAGATTACCGCTACAATCCACTTTATTTGGAAACAGGAATCGCCAATGCCAATCGCGGAACCATCCTTACTTATGGCGATTATCTGTTCGCGAAAAACAAGCCGTTAAAAATGTCACTTCGTGTCAACATCCGGAATATCACAGAAGTAATCGCAAGGATCGAAAAAAAGTACCTGGAAATTTTTCCTGGCCAGATCTTTCACTGGTACTTTCTTAATGATCATATGAACGCCCATTACAAAACGGAAAACATTGCTCGTAACCAGATCCTGCTGTTCACCATCCTGGCCGTAGGCATAGCTTGCCTGGGGCTTGTAGGTATGATCTCCAACAAAATGGTTGAAAAAACAAAAGAGATCGGGATACGCAAAATATTGGGAGCGAAGCTCGGCAGCCTGCTGCAAATCCTCCTGAATACTACCATCAAACAGATCTTGGTAGGTACTGTTATTGGTATTCCACTGGCTTATTTCATCACCGACGAATACCTCGAAAAATTTTCCGAGCGTATCAGCATACACTGGTGGCATTATCTTCTTCCGCTTACCATTTTACTTGTGATTATGTTCATGACCATTTCGACATTGCTGTGGAAAGCTGTCAGGACCAACCCGGTTGATTCTCTCAGATACGAATAACAAGCACTACCTCTGCTCCGAAATGAAACATTTCCATTGTACCATTCCGGGTCGCCAGATAATGCTATGGCAATATTCAACAAGCCAATTAAATAGCGATAGGCATCATCAGCATTCCGTTCGTATTGGACGACCTGGCTTCTTTAATTAATGGGGCCGTTCGGTAGCCATTTCAGAGTACCAGGACCCATAGTTCCGTCTGGCCAGTGAAATGTTTCCCTTTGGTCAAAGCCATATGAAAGCCATATCAGAGTCATATATACGGCAACCAAACCTCTAGAACCCCGTATAAATAAGGGTATAAGGATATACAGTGTATAGGGGCTCAAAGGCTCCTATACCCTTATAATCCTATACCTAACTCTTATCCCCTTCAGCATGGCAAGACAGGAAAGTCTCATCCAGCTTACCGGTAGTGTTGGCAACATCATCTTCTACAAGTCGATCGATGGTTACCTCGCGCGAAAAAAAGGTGGGATTGCAGCCAGCCGCATCCACTCAGAACCGGCCTTCGCCCGGACACGCGAAAACAATGCGGAGTTCAGAAAAGCGGCGCAGGCCACCAAACTTATACGAGAGCCTTCGGATGGCTGCTGAAAGAAACGTCTGATACCCGCATGACTGGCAGGCTCAACGGGGCAATGGTGAAAGTCATCCGGGCCGACGCAGTCAACCCTCGCGGCGAACGAAATGTCATCAATGGCGACGTGTCTCTGTTGCAGGGTTTCGACTTTAATAAAAACGCGAGGCTGGCGACAACGTTCCTGGCTCCTTTCACCACAGCGATCGATCGTCCCGCAGGCACGTTCACTGTTGACATTCCCGCTTTCGTTCCCGCTGACATGATTCACGCGCCCGAAGGGGCAACACACTTCCGCCTGAAAGCGGGTGGCGCTGCCATGGACTTCGGGAAAATGGATTACGTCGCCGCCCGATCGGAAAGCGCCGACGTTCCGTTAACCAAACCACAGGGACCGTTGCAACTTAACCTTGCTGTCACTCCCAACAGCACCAACCCGTTGCTTCTCGTCTTCGGCATCGGGTTTATGCAAGTGTTAAATGGAATCGAATATCGGTTGGTCGATCGTGCCTACAACGCTATGGCTGTTGTGAGGGTAGAGGGGTATGAAAGTATAATGGACGCCTGAACCCACCCTGTTGCGAACTGTCTGGCTTCTCTATTTTGCTTTACTTCGCTGGTTTCTGCGCAATTTCTGAGAGAAACATCGGGTTTTTTTACCGACACCTATTCCTATTGGAATTACATCTGCTGTATGGAACCATACGGTCATCTCTCAGGTTGTCAAAAAAACGTCTTTTCCATCAGCGCACATCAAACCTTATTACCTTAGTAACAACGTAGTACCTATACTACATAACCTTATTACCTCTTATTGAACTGCGCACTTAACTCATTAAAGAGAAAAAACAGATCTCCCGCCGTAATCTAGATATGAGAAGAACATTTTTAACGCCTGCTACATCTTTTGCTGAAAGATGACAACGATACCCATTCCTGTTCTATTTTCTACTCTGCACATCCAGCATGCAACTGAAAATGTGCATGCACTGTCCGAGGCTCCCAAAATTATTTAAGAAAAATCAGGTGTCTTTTTATGGCATGTTGTTAAACAGGAAGCGATGAAACCGCCAAACCCCGTCTGGCTCAAGTTGCCACACGGTATAATACCTGCTTTTTTGACTATATGGTTTTCCTTTCTTTGGAATTACTTTCTGTTCAAATAATCCATGCTCATAAGCTTTGGGCCCAATGATTTCAAGTTCAAGCGTATTGACTGTCACGTTTTCCATCTTGTTACCAGCGAAGAAGGTCTTAAATATTTCTAGAATTTCAGTTCTATTCACGTTATTCTCGTTACCCGGAATCATATTAATCGCATTCCTGGTGAAATAATTTGCGCTGCCTTCCGCATCACCTTTTTCCCACCGTTCGATAAATCCATCCCACGATTTGCGAATACTCGCTTGTACTTCGCTGTAATCCATTCTGCTGGGCATTACCCGCAGGGCCGCGTACTTCCACTCACCGTCCACTTTTTTCATCACCACCGTTGCCGAATCCCAGTAATCCGCCATCAGTTCCCCCTCCTTATTTTTACCGCCTGCGAAGTGGGCATTGACATTTACAATCGCCGTGGCCGGGTCCAAAAAACGGATATCCTCAACTTCAAATTCGCCCGTAATGCCTTCGGGTTGATCTCTCGTAAACGCCTTGCGAATGGCGTCCCTGCCCTTAATCCACGAGCTCGTAGGAAAAGTTAAGTCCGCATTTTCAAGAAACATTTCGGCCATTGCGTTTTCATCATTCCTGTCCCATGCCTGCTTGAAATTGACTGTGACCAGATTTTTAAGAACATCCATTTCAGCCTCCACTGGTTGCGCGGTATCGTTACATGAGATAAGTGATGCGCTTAGAAAAATAATAAGCACTCGGGTGATCGTTAGGCTGTACATTTTCATAGCATTTGTTTTTGGGGTTGTGTTAGGTTATATAGTGTTAATGTTAAATCAGGTGTTCTCCGGGTAGTCAAGGAATATAACATATAGACAGGTGGATATCAAATGTTAGTGAGCTTAAATAAAATGTGTTCCGAAATGAAACATCTTCTGTTTCGTTTCAGGTCAATGGGGAATATTCCACCATAAAACAGGTGTCTATTGCCGTTCGTATGGGTGCGATA
>JBBDXJ010000211.1:18040-22013 GCA_040902445.1 Cyclobacteriaceae bacterium
TCGACCGAAAATATTTCACGATAAAAAACTGCCTCTATTGTGATATAAAGACCCTCGATCTTTGGCATACAATTGGGGAGTTCGCCTACTGGCGAGAAGATCGCTCTAACATGTAAAATATGCTACGCAGCTTCCTTACCATCACGTTCCGCGTTCTCTGGCGAAACAAGGTGACTTCGTTCGTCAATATCTCCAGCCTCATAATCGGGATCACCTCGTTCATCTTTATCATGTTGTATGTCCATCATGAACTCAGCTACGATAAATTCAACGAAAAATATGATCGCATTTACCGGTTGGAAGGGGATGATTACGGCAGGCTGCCCCCAATTATCGGGACGTATGTAAAAGACAGGGTACCTGAGGTGGAGAATATTGCGAGGTTGTCAGTAGCCGACCTAACATATATCTCCCACACACCCGAAGACAACCCTGAAAACCAGAAACACATCGAAGCCATTTCTTTTTGGGCTGACAGTACGATATTTAATGTCTTCACATTGCCGTTTACCCAGGGAGATCCGCATACTGCCCTGAAAGAACCCTTCACCGTTGTTTTGACTGAGAACACTGCTAAAAAATTGTTCAGTGGGAACAGTCCCATAGGGAAAAGTATTGAATACGCCGACCATCAGTTCAGGATTACCGGAATAATAAAAGACGTAGAAAACTTTCATATTGAGATGGATGCCTTGCTGTCACTGGAATCCTTGCCAAAAGTCTACCCAAATCATGATCCGAATAACACAGCCATGGGCACCTGGCTCTGGAGCGCGACCTATCTGTCGATGACGGACGCGGTTAATAAGGATTTTATTGAAAGTAAGATCAATAGGGTTTTGGCTGAAATAAACAACGGTGATTTGTTTGATTTCCAATTCAAACGCTTTCACGTCCAGCCGTTAAAAGAAATATATTTCGGGGGAAGTACGCAAAACCTGCCATACGGCTTACATGGAAGCGAAAAAATGACACAGGCCTTTTTCGCTATTGGCATATTCATGCTGGTACTGGCCTGTATCAATTATATCAATCTCACCACTGCCCGATCGGCTATTCGCGCCAAGGAGATTGCTATCAAGAAGGTTGCCGGATCCTCAACGTTTCTGCTGGGATATCAACTTATCCTTGAATCGGTGATCATTTCGTTCATCGCCTTCACAATGGCTGTGACGGTGCTGCAGTTGTTTCTGCCAAAATTTAATCAGATGGTAATGGTTGACATTCGGATTGCTGATTTCAACAATCCTGCGGTGTGGGCCGGGGCCATCTCATGTGTGGTACTGCTCGGCATAATAGCAGGCGTATACCCGGCTTTTTACCTCACCGCCGCAGAGCCGATCGGGCTGATAAAAGGCAGCGCGAAAGGCTCCGGAGGGTCCGTGCTACGAAAGGTGCTCATGACTATTCAATTTGCCATATCGATTGTAATGATCATCGGCATTATCGCAAATGTGCATCAAATGGAATATTTGAGAAATGTTGATATGGGATTTAATAAAGAACAGATCATAACGGCAAGTACGCGAAGCAATTCGCCGGAACAATTCTCACAGAGGGAAACGTTCAAGGGAAGACTTCTGCAACACGCGGATATCATGGGAGTAAGTTTTTCTACCAATCACCCTGGCGGTCACATTAGTACGGCCATCCTGGAATTTGATGGCATCAAGAGATCGATGGGAATCTTTAACATTGATCAGGATTATCTTGACGTAATGGGAATGACTGTTTCGGAAGGTAGGAATTTTTCGACCGGCGGACTAGCTGACGGATCTCATGACGGGACGTCGAATAGCAGGCCAGCCATCTTGTTAAATGAAAAAGCGGTGCAGGAGTTTGGAATTAATTCCCCAATTGGAAGAGTAGTGAAATATCAGCATCAGGACGGAGAAGAATTTCAATTTGAGATTATTGGAATCGTACGCGATTTTAACTTCCGGTCCCTTCATCATAATGTGGAACCTCTAGGTATGGCCTTTATTCCAAACAGGCATCGCGTCAACATTAAGGTCTCGTCGGCAAACATCCCCGCTACACTAAAAGTAATAGAAAAGGAATGGAAAAATGTATATGGATCGAAACCTTTTGCCTATCGCTTCCTCGATGATGTTTATGACAGACATTATAAAAGCGATGAGAACCTTGCAACCGTCATCGGATATTTCACCGCACTTGCTGTCATGATCGCCTGTCTCGGTCTTTTTGCCCTGTCATCCTTCATGGTTTCACGCCGTACGAAAGAAATAGGCGTGCGCAAATCGTTAGGGGCTTCAGTAAAAGAGATCTATTTCATGTTATCCTGGGATTTTTTGAAATGGATTTTCCTGGCGGTGGTCATTGCAAGTCCTGTTGCCCTTTACCTGATCGATCTGTGGCTGCATGGATTTGCATATCATTTCAAGGTCGGTGCGGATATTTTCATCATAGCAGCTTTGCTGGCAATCGGCATCGCCCTCGCAACCGTAACCTGGCAATCCCTGAAAGCTGCATATGCAAATCCGGTGAAGGCGCTCAGATATGAATAGTTTTCAGTTGGCTATTACCTGCAGCTGGAAACCGGTAACCGGTAACATGACCGAAGACCAAATGATCAAATAAATGTAAACCATGTTCCTCAACTACCTCAAACTCGCCGTCCGCTTACTGATCCGGAATCCCTTCTTCACATTCATTAACGTCCTGGGCCTCTCGGTCGGCTTTGCCGTATTTTATATTCTGTCACAACATTCCTCATACGAGTTAAAAAGCGATCAGTTCCGTCAGGATCATGACAGAATCTTCCGCCTCTACTTTGATTTCTATCATAATACGGGTGTCGACTGGACTCATTACCTCTGCAGCGCCTCGCCTCCTGTCTTTGCAAGCATCGCCAAAGAAAAATTCACAGAGATTGAAAGCACTACGCGAATAATCTACCAAAATAATTTTGATCAGGTCAGATGGGCGGGGCCGCAAACCGATACGGCCGGGTGGTCGCAGCTTGATCCGAAAACGGTTTTTTCTTTCATAAGCGACAACGGTGAAAAACATTCCTTCCTGGAAACACATACAATCTATGCCGATCCAAATTTGTTTGAGTTTTTCTCCATTCCGCTTTTAGCCGGCAGCCCCACAAAAGTACTTGCTAATCCCGATGCGATTGTGATTTCCTCCTCGATAGCGCGGAAATATTTTGGAGAGACCGATCCGATAGGAAAGATCCTAACATTGGGTGACAAAGAATCCTTTACAGTGACTGGCGTATTCCAGGATCTGCCAGGGAATAGTCACCTGAATTTTGAAGTGGTACTTTCGACCCTGCGCATCCAGTATGCAACTGAAAATGTGAACCCCTTCGCGCGAAGCTCACAAAACTATTTTAAGATCCGTGAGGGGATGTCGGTGATTGAGCTGGAAAAAAAGTTGAACCGGGAACACAAAATCCACTGGGACTTCACCGATTGGACCGGATCAACACTGACGTTTTTTTTACAACCTCTAAAAGAAATCCCCTTCCATGTTTTCGACAACGACGTGTTTACTGCAAAATCAAAATATATTGCTCATGCGTTCCAGGCAGTCGCCATTATTGTTTTGGTGATGGCCTGGATCAATTACCTCAACCTGAAACTTTCCATACAAACGGGGCGCATGAAAGAGCTTGCCGCCAGAAAAACCTCGGGAGCGATCAGGAAAGACTTCATAAAACAATTTTTGATTGAATCCTTGGTCATTAACGTCATATCTCTCTTGATCGCGCTTACCCTTGTTCAGTTGCTTACCTATCCCCTTGAAACGTTGTTTCAATTTTATTTGCCGGCATGGAATGAAATTACCTTCTCCTCTATCATCGTTTTTTTTTCTGTAATGGCTTTAGGCATTTCAACCGCGGGTTTGCAGCCGGCTTTTTCGGTGTGGCGCATGACTACTCATAAAATTCTTGGTCATAGGAAATTGCCCGAGGGACGGACTGGGTTTGTACAATTCTCCA
>JBBDXJ010000212.1:0-10452 GCA_040902445.1 Cyclobacteriaceae bacterium
GATCATGGTCCTGGAGAAAGGCAGGATAACCGAAACAGGAACTCACGAGGAGCTGGTAAAAAAGAAAGGCTTGTATTACGCCATGTGGCGCCAGCAGATCGGAGAAAGAAGGGAAACAAAAACGGTAGTACCAAATCGCATCACTGTAAGGCATGAATAACGTGTGTCATTTGTTACTGAGGTGAATTTACACTATTCGTAGCTTCAATTGAATGTCTGTTGTTGGTTCTCGGTTGTTGGAGAATACCGACAAGAAAAAAACCTACGGAAAAATTGTAACATCCCTTCCATCTGTGTAAATCACTTTATCCGGTGTCATAATTCTCATTTAGGTTTATTACAGTTAAACGAAAACGGAGAAACTTTAGTTGAAATAAGTGTTTAGACTATCGCGGCCGGTTAAGCGTAAGTGCGGGTAAGAACTTCCAACGGCACGGTATTTTTATCACTAACCGTTTTGCGTTTTTGGTTTACGCGGCAGGACCGTCTGCAGCAAAAGGGAAAGGATCATTACACAGCCACACCCGATAATGTTGTATAGCAAAAATGCGATGTCTGTAAATTTGTAACAATAAAATATGACAGCTTCTGCGATCAGCGCCGCCCAGAATACGGCTGTTCCTCCGACACTTCGCACGTAGAACGCGGTTAAGAATATTCCGAGTATAGTACCGTAAAATAAAGAGCCTACAATATTCACAAATTGAATAAGATTTTCCGCAAAGCTGGCGAGCATCGCAAATACCATAGCCAGCAACGCCCACAAAACGGTAAACATTCTCGATGCCATCAGGTAATGCGCATTGGACGCCTGAGGTTTAATTGAACGTTTATAGATATCCACTGATGTGGTAGAAGCAAGTGCATTGAGCTCGGCAGCCATGGATGACATGGCCGCGCTGAACATCACGGCAAGAAGCAATCCTATGATCCCATGGGGAAGATTGGATAAGACAAAGTTCAAAAATATATAATCGAGGTCCTGTGTTTTTGCGTTCGGAATGGCACGTCCGATGGTAGCCTTTACGTTATTCCGCAACCTGGTCTCCTGGTTCTGATAGCTCCTGACCTCATCACTGGCGGAAGAAATTGACAATTGATCATCTCTGTGAATGGCGTCTACAAGCTGATCGACGGCCACGCGTTTTTTCGCATAAACATCGGTGAATTGTTTTTCAAAATAGCGGATGGAATCACCGTGGACGGTTTCCATTGCCCGGGCTTTCAGCACCCGGTTGTGAAAAACGGGGGGTTGTGAAAATAAATAAAATACATAAACCAACACACCGATAAAAAGAATTATGAACTGCATGGGAATTTTCAGCAGGCCGTTGAACATCAGGCTCAGTCTGCTTTCCGTTACAGAACTTCCTCCGAGATAACGGCCGACCTGCGACTGGTCAGTGCCAAAATACGCCAGAAACAAGAACGTTCCGGCTATCAGTCCCGACCATATGTTATAACGGTCAGTAATATTAAACTCAAAATTGACCAGATTGAGCTTGCCCATTTCTCCCGCAATCTTCACAGTGTCGGTAAAGGATACTTCTTCCGGCAACAGGTGAAAAGCAAGGATACCAGCGAGCACCATACCACCCATGATCACTGCCATCTGCTGGCGCTGCGTTATACTGACAGCTTTTGTTCCGCCTGACACAACATAGATGATCACCAGCGTGCCAATAAAAATGGTGGTCATCATAATGGGAAGTTCCAAAATCGTAGAAAGGATCAGCGCCGGAGCGAACAAAGTAATACCTGCAGATAAGCCGCGCAAAATCAAAAAGAAGATTGCCGCGAGTGACCTGGTCTTGAGATCAAAGCGGCTCTCCAGGAACTCGTAAGCCGTAAAAACTTTTAACCGGTAATAGATCGGCACCATGGTCACGGATATGATCACCATTGCCAGAGGCAAACCGAAATAAAACTGCAGGAAGCGCATGCCGTCTTCGATCGCCTGGCCAGGGGTGGAAAGAAAGGTGATGGCACTTGCCTGCGTTGCCATAATGGAAATGCCCATCATCCACCATTTAAGGGTATTGTCTCCTTTCAGATAACCTTCCATGGTGGAGGTCTTCCGCGTCTTCAGGGTTCCGTAGATGACAATAAAAAGGATGGTTAAAAGAAGCACTACCCAATCGATGGTCTTCATGGAAAGGCCAGGGTTAATACACGATAAAATATGATCTGAGCCAGGAGAACAGCAAGGATCAGCACATACCAGCCTGTCCAGGATCTAAACAAAGGAGGTTTTTCGGGATCACTCATTTTCATTTCGTTGAAGATGAAACACAATTATCTGCTTCTGTCTTTGCTCCTGCCCGGTTCATTGCGCTCCTTTTTTCCGAGGGACACCAGGTTCGCGAAAAGCTTATAGGCTCCGGGAACGCCTTCGGGCAATTCCCTGAAAAAAGATAAACCTGTATAAACATAATAACCTTTGCCATATTGCGCAACGAGAAGGCTACCGTCTTGAGATGATTCACCTTTGTCATTCATAGATAAAATGGCTTCAAAGCGACTATCCCATTCGCCAGGAAAATACAGACCGCGTTCCTGTACCCATCCATTGAAGTCAGCCATGGTAATTTTGTTGGGTGTGTTCATTACAGGATGACCTGGCTTCAGGATCCTTACTGCGGAAGTTTCATCAGTGACCCGATCGCGACCGATCGTCAGCGGATAAGGAGAAAAATTTTCCGTTTCCATCCTGGAATTCGTATTGTATTGAACAACTGCTGTTCCACCTTCCTTTACATAATCCAGAACCGCAGGCATGAAATATTGCGCGCGATCATTGGTGTTCAATGCGCGAATACCCAGCACCACAGCATCCACCCGTTTTAAATTTTCAGGAGTAATTTCGTCATTATTCATTTCCCATACCTCGTAGCCCATATTTCTCAACGCAGAGGGAATTTCATCACCTGCTCCCCGGACATAGCCGATCACCCGGCCGTCTTTCTTAAGATCTATGCGAACGGCCTTTGCCTGCGCTGAAGGTAGCAGGGTTTGAATTGGAAAATGATCGTAGGAAATGATTTGCAACGACTGATCGTACTGCCTTCCATTGACCGTAGCCACCGCCTTGATAGTTCCATTGTACTCCGTTGAAGATGGATATACAGTGATCGTTTTGGATTGTTCTGCACCTCTGCCCTCTAATTCAAAGGTAAGGGAAGTGGGTTCAGCACGCCATGCCTGAGGAAGATTCAAGGAGAGGGTACCTGACTGCTCGTAATCGCTGGCAGATTTAACCAGTAAGGTCACCTGTTTCGGTTCGCGTGTGGCAAACACCAGAACATTCTCACTGAGATTCACCAGTACGGGCGGAACAATTTCGAAAGGTCGCCACAGTTCGCCCTTTACAGGATCTACCCATTTATAGATCATTGGACGTTGAATGGTCAGGGTTTGACCCGCGATGCCCACGTCAATTGTAAAGTTCACAGCAGGGTTATTCTGAGGCATTCCTATTTTCTGTTTATCAGATACTGTGTACAACCCGGTGCTTGGTGCGGATCTTAACCAGTAAGGCGCTGAAAATTCCGCATCGCTGTTTATCGGCGCGCCAATCTTAATAATCACAGGTTTATTGGTTTCAAGCTTTGCGGAAAAGATGGAGTCCCACTTTACACCCGTGGCCTGGATACCCGTCACTTTTATGCTCTCTCGGGAGCGATTTAAAATTTCCACCGATGCATTGACGTTTTCTCCGGGCGTTGATTCGTATGCAGATGCAGTCACTTCAATAAACAATCCGAGACAATCAACAATAAGCTGTTCGGTTTCCGCCAATTTGCGTTCTTTCCAAACACTTTTTCCCAACGCCATGATCTCATTTCGAATCTTAAGCAGCATGGGTACCGTTGCCGCAGGATGTTGTGGCTTAAAGTCGGCAAGGGCCCTGGTCACCAGAGGTTGGATTTTTGAACCACCGGAAACGCGATTCCACGTGGTATCCACGCTTTCAAAAATATTATTTTTCGCCTGATCACCTTTGACGTGTTCCAGGAATTCGGGTCGGTATCCGCGCTCACCTCTCCTGCCCCATCCCTGGCTTTTGTGCTGGCTGCTGCTCAAGGCCGAAATTTCAGAATAAGACTTTCCGAGGAGGGCATTGTAACCTCCCACGTCAAGGGTTATGACACCAGGCGTGTTTGCACCCACAGACCGGTTCCACCAACGCCCGGTGTTGGTGTATAGACGTTTCACCTGCCATGTTCCCGATTCCTTTACCTGTTCCGGGAAAATGTCGGCCCTGGCAGCGAGCTCAAATGCTTCGCCGGCTACTATTGCAGAGGCGGTATGATGTCCATGTCCGGCTCGTTCATCAGGAGGAAACCGTGTGATTATCACATCGGGTTGAAATTGCCTTAGCACTTTGATAGCATCGGACAACACGGCTTCCTTTCCCCAGGTTGAAAAAGCCTCGTCTGCAGATTTGGAAAATCCGAAGTCTATGGCGCGCGTAAAAAATTGCTGACCTCCATCGATGCTTCTGGCTGCAAGCAATTCCTGCGTCCGTATGAGACCAAGCAATTCCCTGATCTCGGGCCCGATGAGATTCTGTCCTCCATCACCGCGGGTAAGGGATAGGTATGCTGTTGCAGCGAGTTTCTCGTTCGACAGGTATGCAATAATGTTGGTGTTCTCGTCGTCGGGATGTGCAGCCATGTATAGAACAGACCCTAAAAACCCCAGTTTCTTTAACTTCAATTGAATCTGTGCTGCATCCGGTTGCCGGGTGGGCTGCGAGAAGGAAAACAACGGCAGGAAGAATACCAGCAGAAAGTGCAATCTCATTCCTAAAAATTTAAACACAAGTTTAAACTTTATCCTCCGGTTTTGGATGGCCGTTCATAACTTTTTAACAATGTTTTAACAACCGGTCTGATTAGAATTGTCCGCGTTTTTCGCCATTGACCAGGAAAGAACCGTCTTCTCCTATGCTGATGAGGATCCTGTCAACCGGTTTTTTGTCCGCGGAAATGAAAGTCAGGGTGTATTCATGTGAGGTTACACGGTCTTTCATGTCAACTGTAAAACCGAGATCAAGTGCGAGCACCGTGTTAACTGAAACTTTTTTAAAGATTGTGCGCTCATTGAGGTTAGTGGCAATACGCATCCGCATTTTTTCCTCCTGCAGTTTCAGCGGTTTTATATTCAATATCAAATAGGGCAGCACACCGCCACCACCACGGTCTTCATACTCTTTAGCTGAGTCGCCTAAACGCACGGTATTATGATCACCCATAGGACGCTGTTTGAATTGATAATCGAGCTTGATCTCAAATTCCTCCTTTGGCTTAAAAGGAAGGTCCTGGATAAAAATGAACGCAAGAACAAATATGAAGCAATTCATAATAGTAACCTTTTGTAAGTTAACAAAATGAAAGGGTTTATTTATCACAATGGCAAATGAATCTTCAAAGGAGATGCTTCACCCTTCCAAAGGGGATTTTCATCACTGATCCATGCTGGCCCCCTGGCGGAAAATGCAACTGGTCGGAAATATCCTGCCATACGCTCAGGTCCGCAGACCGGACGGCACCTATCTCATTGAGTTCGTATTTGTCGAAGTAAACAATCCAGTGCCCTGAAATTTTGATGGCGGTGGGGCCTTCTGCCCAGTACGGACCCGTGATGGGCGGGCTTGCCTTTCCAAATCCACCAAAAAGTTTATCGCTGATCGCTACCCGGATGTTTTTCTGGCAAGGATCCAGTGTTTCGTCTTTCATAAAAAGCAGATACCGGTTATCGTCTTTCACAAGGGTAGCATCGATGACATTAAAACCCCCATCAAAAAACAATTTTGTTTCACTGAACGTTTGAAAATCGGGCGTCAATACGCAATACATCCTGTGATTAAGTCCGTCATCACCTGTGTGATCGGTATCAGCAAAACGGCCTGGTATCGAGCTGGCCCAATAAATAATATACTGCTTTTGAACATCGTCAAAAAAAATCTCCGGTGCCCAGCAGTTTCGCGCGCCGCTTTCATGTTCCATTACGCCGAGGAACTGCTGCGGAGACCAGTTCACAAGGTCCATAGATGAGGCATACCCGATTCCTTTTCCATGCCATCCTGCTGTCCACGCCAGGTGAAACAATCCATCCTGTCCGTGAAAAAGAAACGGATCACGCATGAGTTTATCCGGACCGGCCAGTGGAGTAATAAATGGTTGATCATTTTTCAACGCTGTCCAGTGAAAACCGTCGCGGCTCCAGGCGAGGTGTAATCCATCACCATGTCCCTTGAAATAGGAGAACAAAAAAAACGGATCCTGAATTTCATCCATACGCCAAAATACAAAACTATTGATTGTGATCAGCTTTTGCACGCTGTACCAAAAGTCAGACCAATTTACTATTAAAATAAAAAAACAATAACAGTGGTTACTTCGATACGGAAAATCGTATGTCACACGGAGATTTATGCATTCGAATTGAAGGAATTTAAAGTCAGCACAAGAAACTTTTTAACTTTTTCCCTCAGGGAAAGCATGTTTTGGAGGATGATTTACTGAAATAACGTTTGCACTACCGTATGATGTTCGTATTCTCTGTAAGGCGCATAAATACAAGATAAAATCAGGGTGGAATTCATGAACCATCGCGATCTTTGTTCCGTTAATAAGGCAGGTAAAAACACCTGATTGATACGTTGCCAACAGACAAATTTAAGCCCTGGCAAATACAAAATCGGGAAAAGAAAATTTGGCAACAGGATGCTTCGATGAAATTAAAAACTTCATCTACTGAAAGGATAATTTAAGTATGGGTTGGATTACAGTTTATATTACAGGAAAATCAGATTTTCGCGAGGAAGTCCAGAAGAAATTGGAGGGATCGGACGTCAATTTTATGCCTGGTTATACCGGTACATCCTCTGATATGGATACACATGATCTTTACTGGCTCGACGAAAAGGTCGATCTGCGGAAGTTCAAGGGAGCAATTGGCGGCAAACTGGTATGGAAATACAGGTTAAATTTCTTTATGAGTCTGGAGGCATTCATCGAATCACAAAAAAGCAGAAAGAAAGATCAGGAACTCTCCTCCGAAGAAAATGCCATTCCGTTTATGCGGGAAGGAGAATATCCTCAGGTTTTTGGTCTTTAGTTTTTGGTATGCCCAATTGCCGCCCGACGAAGCTGTAGCGCAGTCGGGTCAATTTTCTTTCTCCCGCACACCGCGGAATTTTTTCACTTTGGTTTTTTTCTTTTTCTTAAAGATCCGCTGAAAAATATTCAGGTCGGATTTGGATGTCTTGCAGTCGAGTTCCTCCAGCAACCTTGCGGAGAGGGGCGCAAATCTGGCCCCGGAAATTTCCTTTAAAGTTTTGTCCTGGTTTACCTGTTGAAGGAACAGCGCGGTGATAGGAAGCGCAGTCGCAGCCCCCTGGCCCAGCGTTGTGCTTTTAAAATGAAGTTTCGGATCATCTGCACCTACCCAGCTGCCTATCACAAGCTTAGGGGTAATGGCCATAAACCATCCATCCACATTGAGTTGGGTCGTCCCGGTTTTTCCGGCCACCTGGTTGTGAATTCCAAACCTGGTGCGCAACGAGGATCCGGTTCCTTCACTGACCACGGATTGTAACATGTGTATCATCATCTGAGCGCTCTCTTTCGACAAAGCCCTGACCGGTTCATCGTTTTCTACTTTTATGGTTTCAAGCAATTTTCCCTTTTGGTCCACGATCGCCAGAAGGTAACGCGGGGCAATATAAACACCCTGGTTCGCCAATGTACTGTAAGCGCCAAGCATTTCCATCATAGATATGGAAGGTGTTCCCAACGCAAGGGAGGGCACGGCGGGGAGATCACTGGTAATACCCATTTTCCGGGCGATTGAGATGGCTTTTTTGATCCCCGTTTTTTCAAGCAATTTTACCGACACCGTATTTACTGAACCGGACAATCCACCCTCCATCGAGTATTTGCGGTCATACGTTTCCTCGTTTGTGTTTTCCGGAGTCCATGCTTCCATATTGGTGTACTCCGTTTTGCGTGCGGAAATGTAGGAACACGGTCCGATCCCCTCTTCCAGCGCCGCGGCATACAGGATAGGTTTTAACGTGGAGCCTACCTGCCTTTTTGTCTCCGGCCGGACATGATCGTACTGAAAAAATCTGTGATCAATACCCCCAACCCAAACTTTGATCTCACCCGTGCGCGGTTCCATGGCAAGCATACCAGCCTGTAAAAACTGCATATGGTGTTTGACGGAATCATAGAAGCTCATCTCCACTTCCTTCACACCATCCCATGTGTATATTCTTGTCTTCACCGGTTTTTTAAGGGCCTGCAGAATCTCTTTTTCTCCAAGTCCGGATTCTTTAAGTGATTTGTACTGCGGAAGCTGTTGCAGTTTGCGCGTAGCCACCTCGTTTAGTTTTTGTTTGTTCAATTGATTCGCGAATTTTTGCTGCAGGGTTTTCATGTGTTTTTGCATCGCTTCCTCCGCGTACGACTGAAGTCGTGAATCAATTGTGGTATAGATCTTTAAACCATCGGTGTAAAGGTTGTAAGCATTGCCATCTTGTTTCCTGTTTTCCTTGCACCACTCTAGCAATTCATGTTTTATGTAAGCACGGAAATAAGGAGCCATCCCCGTGTTGTGTCCTACGTTATTATAATCCAGGGCAAGCGGTTTGGCCTGCAGGATTTTTTTCTCGTCAGCGGAAATAAAGTTATACCTGGCCATCTGTGCGATCACCAGGTTTCTCCTTTGCGTTGCCCGCTCGGGAAATAACCGCGGATTATAACTATGAGTGGCTTTAAGCATTCCCACAAGCATCGCTGACTGATCAGCAGTCAGGTCTCTTACAGCGGTGGAAAAGAACCGGTCCGCGGCAGTCTTTACTCCATAGGTGTTATCGGCGAAGGGAATAGTATTTAAATACAAGACGAGGATCTCGTCTTTGGAATAAACTTCTTCCAACCTTCCCGCGATGATCATTTCCCTGACCTTGTTGATCGGCAGCGAAAGCATTGCATAGGACCTGCGCGGAAAAAGGTTTTTTGCCAATTGCTGTGTAATGGTACTACCGCCTCCGGACGATTCGCGTTGCAGCAAAAGGCTTTTCACCAGTACCCTGAACAGACTTTTGATATCTACTCCCTGGTGCTTATAGAACCGCACATCCTCGGTGGCCACCAGAGCGTGCTTCAGATTCTCAGGAATTTCCCCTGGCTCAACCGGAGTTCTGTCCAGCAGATAATACCTGCCCAATAACACACTGTCGACGCTGTAAACTTCGCTTGCAATAGGGTGGTGTATTTGTTTCAGGTGACCCCGGTCGGGAAGCGCGCCAAAAAACCCGTTCCACACTAGGAAAATGAAAACCGCGCTGGCAATGAGCACGCCCACAGAGAATATTCCCACTATACCTAATAAGGATTTAAAAAAACCGTGTCGTTTGTAAAATGCCCCAATGCGACGCTTTATTTTGTTAAAAACAGTCCCCTGTGATTCCTCCATATACAATTCCGTAAAAATAATGTTCCTTCGTCAAAATAATCTACCCCTTACCGGGCGTGGATTTATTAAGCTGTAAGAGAACGTCAGGTCCTTTAAACGCCTGTTTGCACATGACATTGTATGAAACCCAAATTGTCGCAGAACTCAATGTCTGGCAAAGACGGATGCAAAAATCTCCGTCTTTCTCCAGCCAGCTTGCGAAAAGATTGCAAAACCGGATAAACAGGGCCATTCCCGAAAAAATTCACATGGCAATCACCATGGCGATCAAACAAATGACGCGCGGGGTCTTTTACGGGGCGGGGTTCACTACACGTCAGCCTGTCAAGCCTGAATCCCTGGAAAGTTGTGAGATGAAAGTGCTGGAGCGAATTAAATTCTATCGCAATACTGCCGCTGCAGAGGGAGCGATTACCGGCGCAGCGGGTATTCTTCTGGGTCTTGCTGATTTCCCCATTTGGCTAACGCTGAAAATGAAAATGCTGTTTGAAATAGCTTCCATATACGGATACGACACTTCGCGCTACCAGGAACGCGTTTACATGCTGCATATTTTTGAATTGTGCTTTTCAAGTCCAATGCACCGCAACAAGATTTATTCAATCCTGTCAAACTGGACTGAACACGAAAAAAACCTTCCGCCCGATATTCAGGATTTTAACTGGAGAAGTTTTCAACAGGAATATCGCGATTATATCGATATCGCCAAACTATTGCAGTTAGTGCCGGGCATCGGCGCGGTTGTTGGAGCCCTGGTCAACCACAGACTGACCACCAAACTTGGAAAAACTGCGATGAATGCGTTCCGCATGCGGTGGCTTAGTGCTGGAAATAGTACCAAAAGTCTAAAAGGTTGAAAAGTCTAAAAGGTTGAAAAGTCTGAATAGTTCTTTGAGTCTTTAGACTGTTTAAACTTTTCAGACCTCTCAAACTTTTCAAACTTTTAAGGGAGAGCAGCGGTTC
>JBBDXJ010000212.1:10552-21984 GCA_040902445.1 Cyclobacteriaceae bacterium
GCGGTTCACCATGAACACTTTCCTCTCAGGCAAGACGCGCAACTCATCGAATGGAATTGCAAATAATTTTCCCCCTATTCCCAGGAACGATCCATATTCCACAACGGCGTATTCTACGCGACCACTGCGTACATCGATCATCAGGTTGTCAATTGTTCCCAGGTCTTCCCCTTGAGGATTTTCCACCTTGTCACCAATAATCGAGGTTGCTGTAAGGCGTTCAAGCGGACGGTTTGCATCAGGTCCTTCGAGGTTGGCTCCTGTCTGGTTATCTGCTTCATACGTTTTTTCTATTATACTCATAATACCCTCCTTTTTTTGTTTTGCTAAAAGGAAAAGAGGGAAAAAAAGCATTCCCTCGCCCTGGTGACATTTCAGCGCGCGTGAAAAACTTTCTACATTGGGCATCCGAACGGCTATACAATAAATTTCGTTTTCAACCGACTTAAGTTGAAGTAAACCCCACCCATTAACTTCAATGAAACAAAAATCCAGGATCACCATTGGCCACGTCTTCAAAACCATTATCTGGCCGAGAAGAAATATTGTTTTTGTAGGACTGGTCCTGATCGTGATCAGCCGCCTTGCCGGGTTGGTTTTGCCCGGCGCGACCAAATACCTGATGGACGATGTGATCGTTAAAAAGGACCTGGAGATGCTGAAGTACCTTCTCATCGCCGTGGTGGCAGCGATCATTATCCAGGCTATCACTTCCTTTCTCCTGACAAAGATCTTTAGTGTTGAAGCCCAGCGATTAATATCGGTGCTTCGCGCGCAGGTGCAGAAAAAAATATTGAGACTACCGGTGCGCTTCTTTGATAATTCCAAATCCGGCGCACTGGTTTCCAGAATCATGAGCGATGTGGAAGGGGTGCGAAACCTGGTGGGTACAGGACTAGTCCAACTGGTCGGCGGTTTGTTAACATCCGTCATTTCACTGATTTTCTTAATATGGATCAGCCCTTTGATGACACTCTATGTTCTGGTTCCCGTGGCTATTTTCGGACTGATATCCTTAAAGGCCTTTGCCTACATCAGACCGATCTTCCGGGAGCGCGGTGTGATCAACGCAGAGGTAACGGGAAGGTTAACGGAAACGCTGAATGGCATCAGGGTGATAAAGGGCTTTAACGCCGAGGAGCAGGAGATAAAAACCTTTGAAGGGGGTGTAGAAAAACTTTTTCTCAATGTCAGGAAAAGTCTTACCTCCACAAGCCTTGTAACAAGTTCTGCAACCTTCCTTCTGGGCCTTGCGAGCACGGGCATCATGGGAATGGGAAGCTATATGATCATGGAAGGAGATCTCACCTTTGGAGATTTTGTGTCTTTCACTTTATTCCTGGGTTTTACGATCGCACCCATCGTGCAGATGAGTAACATTGGAAGCCAGCTCACGGAAGCATTCGCAGGACTTGACCGCACCGAGGAGATCATGAATATGGACCCTGAAGACGACGGCACTGCCCGCACGATTCGCATTGGTGAGATCCGGGGGGACATTGTTTTTAAAGACGTTTCTTTTGCCTATGAAGAAGGTAAGAATGTTCTCAATGCCATCAATTTTAAGGCGCCTCCCGGCTCGGTCACCGCTCTCGTAGGAACCTCGGGGTCAGGGAAATCAACAATCGCCGGCCTGGTGGCAACGTACCTAACTCCTACCAACGGCCTGATAACAGTGGATGGGATCGACCTCTCCAAGGTTAATCTCGACAGTTACCGCAAACAACTTGGCGTGGTGCTTCAGGATGATTTTCTCTTTGAAGGAACGATACGCGAAAATATTCTTTTCCCCAGGCCAGGTGCATCCAGCGATGACCTGCACCGTGCAGTTCAGGCTGCATACGTACACGAATTTTCCGACCGTTTTGAAAACGGGCTTGACACCCTGATCGGCGAGCGCGGCGTCAAATTATCAGGAGGGCAGCGTCAGCGGATTGCTATTGCCCGGGCAATTCTGGCAAATCCGAGAGTTTTAATTCTTGACGAAGCAACTTCCAACCTCGACACTGAAAGTGAATCTTTTATTCAGAAAAGTTTGGGCGCCCTTATGAAAGGCCGGACTACATTAGTGATCGCGCACCGGTTAAGCACTATCCGCCAGGCCGACCAGATACTGGTTGTAGAACAGGGTGGAATCGCGGAACGCGGCCAACACGAGGAATTGATCCAAAAGAAAGGAAGATATTTTGAACTGTATACTTATCAGGCGAGAATCTAGGCGAATTACGAAGTACGAAGTACGAATGGTAAATAGTCGGTAAACTACACACATTCGTAATTCGTAATTCGTACTTTGCATTACCGGTTATAGCCGGAAAATTCCTGCTTTTTATTTTTCTTCTTTCGCGATCCTCCGTTAGAAGGAACTTCGCTGGTTTCCATGGCTTTTTTAAAGTTGCGGATATCTTCTTTCATCATCTTTTCAGCTACCGGGCTGAAGAGTTTTGCGACCACGCCTCCGAGGTCGCCTGCGGGCAAACGGTAAGTCATCTGTACTTTGATGTCTGTGCCGTTTGGTCCTTCGCTAAACCTTACCTGGCCCGCGTTGTCAACGGTTGATCCCGGAAGTGAGCGCCAGGAAATAAATTCATCCTGATGATCCTCCAGTATTTCCGCTTCCCATGAAACAGTTCCCACGCCAGCGGGACCTTTGGCCGTCCACCTGGACCTTGTTTGGTCGAGCTCTTCCACTTTCTCAAGGTGCTTCATGAAACGCGGGAGATTTTCCAGCTTGCGCCAGAAAGAATAAACTTCTGATTTGGGTTTGTCGAGCGAAACGGTTGTTTTCACTTCCACCGGCGAGCCTTGCTTTCGCACCGTGTTTCGTCCAACAGCATTATTGACTGCGCAATATCCGCTTATACCACGAACGAGCAGAAAACCTCCCGTTAATAGCATACTGATTCCGGAGGGACTTTTCAGGTCTCTCAACGCCATGACAGTCAGCGCCGCACCCCCGAATGCTGAAATAATTCTTTCAGGGGTTCCTACGTTAATGGTGCTGGAGCCGGTTGCAGGTGCTAAGGAGCTCACTTCAGCGTCCGGGTTCATGTTGGTTGTTAAATCGGTTGTATTCATGTTGAATCAAGTTAGATGAATGTTCTTTTTTTTTGTTAACTCTCCGGGAGTAAAAAACATATGCTTGATCAGCAGTGAAATGTCGTGTAACAGGTTGTGTACATTAAAAAAACAGATTTTCCGTCTTTTAATTCTTTACAAAAAATTAAACGCCGATAGCATGGGCATGGGGAGTGTGTTACCCCCCTCGTTCAATTGGGTACCAACATACACAAAACCGGCCCGGCTTATCGCCTGCGGTTCATTCTGGCAACAATAAAAATAATAATAGCGATCACCAGGATCACCAGAAACAGGCCGGTATAAAAGCCGGCGCTGAAAATATCCCCCGCCAGTTCACAACTTGTTAAAGTGAACAGCATCATCACAATGCTGAGTGCAAGTAAATTTTTCATTTTTTCATGGTTAAGTTTAACTCTTGCTTAGCGGGTTTATATTATACGGTCTATTTTACTTTTAGGTGCGGCGCGTTTACATCAGCCTTCTTCAACCTAACCGGTCTGCTCTTCTTCCTGATTTTCATATTTAATACTTCGATTCCCAGCGAAAACGCCATAGCAAAATAAATGTAACCTTTCGGAACATGGACATGTAATCCTTCAATTACCAGAACCAATCCGATCATCATTAGAAATGAAATCGCCAGCAGTTTCATGGCAGGATGGTCGTTTATAAAATCACTGATCTTTTTGGCGAAGATCAGCATCACCGCCAGCGAAATGACAATGGCGATGACAATGATCAGTACCTCATCAACCAATCCCACCGCTGTGAGGATGGAGTCCAGCGAAAAAACGACATCCAGAATAATGATCTGCAATATTGCTCCGCGCATAGAGATTACTTTTACCTCGCGTGTCTCTTCATCGTGCCCTTCCAGTTTTGCATGGATTTCAGAAGTACTTTTTCCCAGCAGGAACAATCCTCCGATAACGAGGATCAAATCCCGGAAACTGAGGTCAAAGTCTCCAAAAGAAATAAAGGGATTTTTCAGCCCAATGATCCAGCTGACTGCGAACAGCAAACCAATACGAACCAGCAGCGCCAACAGGATTCCTAAATTCCGGGCTTTTTTCTGGTCCGCCGCAGGCAAACGGCCGGCAGTTATGGAAATAAAAACAATGTTATCAATACCAAGAACAATTTCCAGGAATGTTAATGTCACCAAACTGATAATACCTTCTGTAGATAAGAGTGCTTCCATAATTCTAAAACAGGTAAAGTTTCTACAGGTAAAGATTATACCATACCCAACCAAAACGCTTTACCCTATCGAGCATGCCCCTGTCAAGGCGCCGTTGCTGATCAGATCTCGATAAGCGATATCGCAAAAAAGAAAAAACGTAGAGACAGAAACATCAACACACCAACACTTCGACACATCGCACATTCGTGTAGATCATTTTACCCAAGGTGGCATAACCTTTTATTGCTCCTTCAATATGAATGGAACAACGTACAGTTCATCTTTTTCAGCCCGGTTGTGTTATACCCTGGTATCTCTCGGCATTATCGCTGTGGCGATATACCTTGGCCGCGGCATACTGATGCCACTCTTCTTTTCGATCATCCTGGCGCTCATCTTATCTCCCATCACAAATTACTTCATGCGCAAAGAGATGCATAAGTTTCTCGCGATCCTGGTACCGCTTGTCATGGCATTGCTAATCATCGCATTGCTCGTTCATTTTTTATCCTCTCAGGTCAGCCTTTTCTTTCAAGACATGCCAACCCTTGAAAAAAGGTTCGATGAGTTGTTAGTGATGGCGCAACAGTGGGTGAATGAAACTTTTGATATCGCCTTCTGGAAACAGGATCGGTACATCAGCGAAACAGCTGAAAAAATGAAAGACAGTAGTCCGCGATTGCTGCAGCAAACTTTCACTACCGTTACAGAGATCATTTCTTACTTTCTCCTTTTTCCCTTTTACACCTTCCTCATGCTATACCACAAAGCAACAATAAAGAAATTTCTGGTAGACGTCTTTACGAGAAGCGAAGAAGACCGCGTCGTTGACGTCCTGCATGAATCCCAGTCGATTATCCTTCAATACGTAACTGGCTTGTTAATAGAACTGAGCATCGTGTTCAGTTTAAATGCTACCGGGTTTGTTGTTTTTGATATTAAATATCCATTCTTCCTCGCCCTGGTGGCGGCGCTTCTGAATATTGTGCCCTATATCGGCATGCTGATCGCAAACATCTTTTGTATTTTGATTACTCTGATGTCTTCGGAAAATATCTCCGACACCTTTATAGTGGCCGGTGTGCTCAGTGGCGTTCAACTGGTTGACAACAATATTCTGATGCCCCTCGTGGTTGGGAACAAGATCAGGATCAATGCCCTTGCGATCATCATCGGGGTCCTCGTTGGTGGCGCGCTGGCGGGAGTGCCGGGGATGTTTCTCGCCATCCCGGGCATAGCCCTGATGAAAGTGATCTTTGAAAGGGTAAAGAATCTTAAACCCTGGGCAACCCTGCTCGGCGACGAATTCTCCGAAGAGTCAACTCAAAAGAATCCTATAAAAAAAGTCATCACCCGATTTAAAAAGAAATAACGTTCACTTTCATTTTACCCCTTACCGCCCTGGCGTTCACTAGATCCTTCACCTTTACTGTGCTCCTGCCAACACATGCTCAGGATATCGGTTTCAAGGGGAGGTTCCCCTTATACCTCTTATACACTATTCCCCTTTTGAGGATGCTGCCTCGCTCGCGTTGCGCGCCTCTCTTCTTGCCTGTTTTTTGAAATAGCCTCTGAACAAAAAGTTATGCTGCAGAGCTTCCATGTTCTCATCTAACCTATGGGAGGCGTGGGCCGCATTTTCGATAGTTGTTTTCAGCTGATCAGCAACAGCGCTATCGGCGAGCAAAACACCGACTGCATTGTCATTATCATTTATCCTTGTGGCAAATGTTTGCAGGCTTTCAGAAACAAGGCTTGCATTCATACTTACTTTTTCAATGTTCGCCAACGCATCCTGGAAAGTATTGACATAAGCGGTATCAGAGATGAGCATGGGAAGCAAGCCTTCACCATTGCGCAATTCATACACCAGGGAATGAAGTTCCGCCGATGCCCTGGCTGTATTTGTGCCAGTGGTCTTCAGATTAACGATCGCGGCTCTGATCTCCTGGGCGATAGTTCCATCGTTCAACAACTCACCTACAATTCCTTTTCCATCACTTATCCGTGAGGCAATGGTCTTTAGATCTGAAGTAAGACTACGGGTGTTTTCGCCGACATCCTTGGCGAGGTTAATCAGGTCCTGAGTATCTGTGGGTGAAACCGTGTTGAGGGTATCCTCTTCGGAAACGATCTGTCTGGATTTTCCGGGTCGGATAATAACGATCTTGCTGCCTACCAGCCCGTCGGATCCGATAGAAGCGAGGGCATCCCTCTGGATGAATTGATTTTGCTTGTCTTTTAAGGAGAGGTTCACGATAACTTTGCCCTCCGAGACGATGCGTACATCTGAAACGGTTCCGATCTTGACCCCTGAAAGCCAAACGTTGTCCCCGGCCTTTAATCCTTCCACGTTTCGAAAAACTGCCGACACCGTGAAAGTCCTGCTGAAGATGTTGTTTTCACTTCCGATAAAAAAGACCGATATGATGAATAAAGTTAATCCTGCAAGAACAAATGCCCCTAGCTTTATTTGTTGGGCAATCTCTTTTTTTTCCATGAGTCAATAGTTTTACTGTTAATAATTAAAAAATGGTTCCAGGTCGGGATCTTTCGTCAATTTCAGTTCATCAAACGTGCCTTCCAACCGGTTTTGGCCGTCTACTAAGGCTACGATCCTGTCCGAGGTATGTTTTGCACTGCTTATATCATGAGTAATAATGATTGATGACATCTTGTACTTTTCACGCATCGAGAGGATCAGTTCATTGATCTCTATTGCTGTGATAGGATCAAGCCCGGATGTTGGTTCATCATACAACATGATCTTTGGTTTCAGGATCAGGGTCCGCGCAATACCCACTCTTTTCCGCATGCCTCCTGACAATTCTGAGGGCATCTGGTTTATAGTATGGGCGAGTCCAACATCTTCAAGTGCATTGGTCACCATTTCTTTCAATTCTTCACGACGCGCAATGCCCAGATTTCTCTTCAGGGGAAACTCGAGGTTTTCCCGGATGGTCATCGAATCGTAAAGGGCACTGCCCTGAAAAGAAAATCCAATCTGCAGCCGTAAGTCATTCAGCTCTTTAGCACTCAGTGAAAAAACTTCCTTGCCCAGGACGTTGATTGTCCCCGAATCCGGTTTCATTAAGCCCACCATACATTTGATGAGTACAGACTTTCCGGTTCCTGACCTTCCGAGTATTACGAGATTTTCAGTATTATAGAGATCCAGGTTTACTCCCTTCAGAACGTCCCTGTCGCCAAAGGATTTTCGGAGATCGCGGATTGATGCCACAATCTCTGACGGATCATGAGTTTTGGACTGTTGTGCCGGAAATGTCATTGTTGTCATGTCCGGAACAGGTTAATGAACTGAAGCGAAATCAGATCGATGACAAATATCAGGATCATCGAAATCACCACCGCGGAATTTGCTGCTTTACCCACACCCGTTGTCCCTTTATCGGAGTGATAACCGGCGTAACAGCCAACCAGACCAATCGCAAAACCAAAAAAAGCTGATTTGATCAGGGAAGAAAATATGTCGAGATAAGTGATGTTGGTTGAAACTTCGTAGAAGTAAAGCTGAAAGCTGGTCTTGTTAATAAAGTTAACCGTAAGATAAGAGCCAAGCAGGGCGATAATGTCTGCAAAGATGACCAGAATAGGTAGCATCACAGTAGTAGCGGTAATCCGGGTCACGACCAGGAACGAAAAAGGTCGCGTTCCCGAAACCTCCATCGCATCAATTTGTTCACTGACCTGCATACTGCCAAGCTCAGCACCAATATTGGAGCCTAACTTGCCGGCACAAATCAATCCGGTGATAAGTGGACCCAGCGACCTGACAACGGCTTGTGAAACCAGTGATGGCAACCATGATTCAGCCCCAAATGAGGCCAGAGACGGGCGCGACTGTTTTGTAAAAACCATTCCGGCAATGAAAGCCGTGAAGCCAATGAGAAAAAGTGATTTATTTCCAACTTCAAAACACTGACGCAGGATTTCCCTCCACTCGTAGGGTGGCCTAAAAAAGTCTTTAAGTACTTTTAATATAAACCGGAAAATGGCCGCTACGCGGAGTAAAAAGTTCCTTAATTTCATCAAACTCGCCTATAAGTTTGCTTAGTAATTTCTATTAACATGCCTGCATAAAGTGGGGGAAACATCTCGGTATTTTCCTGAATGCGGGTAACCGAATCACGCACTGTAGAATTTAATACACAGTACTTATTTCACCTATTCCGGTCAAAAAAGCGGGCTCCCAGCGGCAGAGGCACAACATTTTCCTTCAACAAAAACGTAAAGTCCGAATTCTTCATGCACTCCAGGGTAAAAAAGATTTTCACTAAAATTCTAAGAATTTTTGGTTGGCTTGTTATATCTGTTGTCCTGCTACTGGTCGCCGTAGCCCTACTGATTCAGATACCAGCCGTACAGTTGAAGCTCACGCAAAAAGCTGTGTCCTTTCTCGAGGACAAGATCGGAACGGAAGTTTCGCTCGCCGGAATTCGAATTGCCTTTCCTAAAAACATTGTCCTGGAAGGAATTTACCTGGAAGATCAGCAGGGCGACACTTTGCTTTATGCAGGCAAATTTTCCATTAACACCGACTTGTGGGCCTTAACAAGAAATGAGATCCAGCTGAATGAGATCCTTTTGGAGAATTGCGTGGCATTTGTGGACCGCGCGGAAAATGACAGCGCCTTTAACTTCACTTATATCCTTGATGCTTTTGCGGGAGATTCTACAGCAGTGCCCGATACACTTGAACAAAAAGGCTGGGATTTTTCCCTGAAGGCCATCACCCTTGAAAATATCCGGCTGCAATATGAAGATCTCCTGCAAGGTAACATTGCCAACCTTTCCGTGGGGGAATTTGAATTGGATATGGATGAATTCGACCTCAAGGGCAATACATATGGAGTGAGTGAGATATTACTGGCGAACACCCGGGCAAACTTTAAACAAACCAAACTGCTTCCGGCAGAAGAAACCACCGGCACAACCAGGACAGATTCAACAACCGCGCTGATCTTTTCCCTGGACGAACTGATCCTGGAGGACGTACACCTAAACTATGAACAATCTCTGCTGGGTCAGGTGATGCGCATGGATCTTGGCGAGGCAAGGGTCTATGCAGAAAAAATTGACCTGGAAGGTCAGGAGATAAATCTAAAGACAGTTTCGCTGAAGGAAACTTTAATCGCATATCATCAAAATGCTGCCGACACGGTTTTACCTGCAAAAGAAAAGGATAAGGAAGTCAAAGGACAAAATAAGGAGACAAGTAAATGGAAATTCTCGGTTGGTGAACTTGACTTCGCAGGGAACAGCATCCAGTATTTTGATAACAACCAACCTCATAGTAAGGGCTCAGTCGACTTTGATCATCTGTGGCTTACCGGTTTTGACATTGATGCACGCGATCTTCATTACAGCACGACAGGTATAAGAGTTAATTTGCGAAATCTTTCTTTCAGGGAGCAAAGCGGGTTTGCTGTCACATCCTTCAAAGGGAAAGTCAATGTGTCTGAAACAGAAGCAACACTGGAAGACTTTTTATTCTTAACCGGTAACAGCCGTCTTCAAATGCAGGCGACTGCAAGCTATGCATCCCTCGAAAATATCGGGAAACTCTATCCCCAGACCAGGCTCTCGTCCGATATCAATGAATCCCATATCAACGTAAGGGATATACTTTATTTCCAGCCTACATTCCGCGACAGTCTGCCACTTAACCTTCCGGCGAACACAAACTTACAGATCGACGCAGCCGTTCGCGGCGCGATCAATGATCTGAATATCCAACATCTTGTTTTCCGGATGTTATCCGATACCCACCTGCGAGCATCGGGTACAATTTCGGGACTTCCGGATCCCAACAAGCTAAAGATGAACGTTGCACTGGATAAATTTTATACAACCCGGGCGGATATGGACAGGATCCTTCCGGATACGCTGTTACCCGATTCTTTGCAGCTTCCCGAATGGATAAATGTTGAAGGCACCTATCAAGGCACATTTCAGGTAGCCGCATTCAACACTTTGCTTACCAGCGACGATGGAGCTATTGATGTCAAAGGTAAAATGGATCTCGATTCTACCTCAGCTTCGCGCGGTTTAAATGCGGCTCTGAATGTACAGGATCTGAATGTCGGAAAGATCCTCGGAAAACCCGACAGTGTAATGGGCAAGCTGGCGATGCGGGCCGAAGTGCATACCACAGGATTATCCCCGAAAGAAATGAATGGAACCCTCACTGCCTCCCTTGACCATTTCGATTTTCAGGGTTACCGATACAGTGACTTAAAACTTGATGGAACCATCCGGAATGCAATCCTTTCAATTGCAGCATCGATGACGGATAAAAATCTTGATTTTACTTTGGATGCTGGCTACTATTTTCAGGAAGACGTGCCACGGTACAACCTGACCTTTGACCTGAAGAACGCAGATTTTGAAGCATTGAATCTAAGCCAAAGTCCGATACGGGGCCGTGGTACTTTATTGGTGGATCTGGCAACTTCCGATTTTAAGATCATCAATGGCAATGTAGGAATCAGAAAAGTAGCTGTCTTCAACGGAGATGATCTCTATGCCGTCGATTCCCTTTTGTTTGCATCCATCGACCAGGAAGGCAAGTCTGAAATCAACATAGACTCAGACCTCCTGGCGGCAAATTTCCAGGGATCAATAAATATATTCGGATTACCCGGCGTTGTCAGGGAGTATTTTCATACCTATTATTCATTGCATGATTCCGTGGAAGTCGCAGATGCCGACCCTCAGCAATTCAGTTTTAATATCAAATTAAAAAATACAGATCTGCTTACCGGTTTGCTCATTCCCAAACTCACCTCTTTCGTTCCAGGTGAAATCAGGGGTGAATTTGACAGTAAAGCACAAAAGCTGGACCTGCGGATGGAGATCAATGAAATTCAATATGATAACATCGGAGTAAAGTCTTTTGTCTTTACCACCAACTCTGATTCCGGATCACTCAACTATAATTTTATAGCCGACAAGATCCACGTGGACTCGATGAGAATAGATGGCCTTGAATTTAATGGAACTGTTGCCAACGATTCTATCAGGACTAACCTGGTCATTCTGGATTCAGCCGACCGGCACAAGTACGTTTTGGCAGGTACGTTTTTCAGCCGCGATGAAGGCTTTGAACTAAGGCTTGTTCCGCAAGGCATACTCCTTAATTATCAAA
>JBBDXJ010000213.1:0-15221 GCA_040902445.1 Cyclobacteriaceae bacterium
GCGACCTTTCAGGTTTGGGGTTTTTACGGTAATGAAACGCAGGTTGTTGCACTCAAATCTGGCATCGGATATTTCTATGGTTCTGAAATGCGACATATTGAATCAATCAAAAACAATTACCCCTTTAGCATTCCTGCCATTCAACATGTCGTCAAAAGCTTTTCCAAGATCCTTTAAAGAATATGACCTTGTGATCATTTCTTCCAATAATAAATTTCCTTTTTCATACTGCTCGATTATCAGGGGGAAGTCAATTTGTGGACGACATTTTCCATACAGGGGATTTATGTAGATCTTATCCCATTCGAATAATCTCATATCGATGGTTATTTCCTGTTCGATCCCACTGACTTGTACAGCAGTGCCTGCATTTCTGACCATCGCCAACGGCGCAGCACCCAACTGGGGAATGGCGGTACATTCAAACGCATAATCTGCACCTCTGCCGTTAGTTAATTCTTTTACTTTTTCCGCTGCCTTCAACAGACCTGTGTCAGATCTATATGCAGTAATCAAATGCGAAGCCCCGAATTGTTTTGCCATTTCAAGCCTTTGAGGATTAATATCAATGGCAATAATTTTAGATGCGCCCGATATTCTGGCACCTTGTATCACATTAAGGCCAACTCCTCCGGTACCTAAAATTACAACAGAAGACCCGGGCCTGACTTTAGCGGCATTAACTACCGAACCGTATCCTGTCATGACGCCACAGCTTATGATGCTTGCTGCCTGGAAAGTCATCTTTGTCGACGTGTTTCTGACCAGGGCCGATGCTTTCACCAGTACATACTCTGAAAGGGTACCTAAATTGAAAGACCGCACTATGGGTTGTCCCTTCCAGCGAGTCCCATCCAGGTGGGCATGGCCAGGGGTATACCCATTACCTCCCGCAACAACCGGAGAGTTTATTTCGCAAATATGCTGATTACCTTCCAGGCATTGAAAGCAATGTCCGCAAGGCGTTGCCCAATTCAGAATTACATGATCACCGGTTTCAATTCCCGAAACTCCGTTACCTGTTTTGAAAACGACACCCGCGCCTTCATGTCCCATAACAATGGGTTTGCCCCACCTTAAAGAATCATGATCAGTATGGCACAGCCCTGCGGCTTTCATTTTAACTATTACTTCATCGGCTTCCGGGTCGCCGATTTCAATATCATCTATAATGAAATTTCCCTGACCATCCGCCACGGCGCCTTTACAAATTAGTGACATATTATTTTTTGGCTCGTACGATAAATCAAAATTGGTATATCGCCATTTTGGTGAATTCGAAGAATTATTAGAGTGAGCAAAAAAGCTGCGATAAATATTCAGACTGGCGCATCGCGCGATTCAATGCGCGGCGTCATTATGTAGATCTGTCTTCTGTCACTAAAACGGTTTCTTTCTTTCTTGAAGGAAGAAGAATGACTGCTATCGTTCCGATCACTGCAAGTATGATCAACGCGGAAAATCCATACAGGTAACTTCCACTTCTATCGCGAATGTAGGCGGCTAACATTGGGCCGAAGGCTTCACCAAGTCCATCAACAGAGATAATGATTCCCATAACGCGACCCAGTACCTTCACACCAAAAAGTTCAGCTGCCATTAATGGAATGATCATATAATCGCCACCCAGCGCCATTCCAAAAAAGAATGCAAATACATACATGATCTCAATGGAGTTGGCAATAAAAAGCAACGGGATAGAGAGCGCCACCAGTGAATAGATAAGGATCATCACATACTTCTTTTGGATCTTATCGGCCAGCCATCCCATCAGGAGCCTGCCGATGATACTTGCACCGAGAACGATAGACATAACATTCGCGGCTTGCTGCTGCGTGTAATTCAAATCGATGCTCAAAAATAATTTCAGGTTCTGGCTGGTTCCCGATACTGCACCGATGGAACACATACTTCCGATCAGGAGCAGATAAAATGGCCAGCCTTTAAGAACCTGACGGATAGGTATTTGGGGTTCTGTTTTTTTTGTCTGTGCCGCGGCACCTTCAGGATTATCTTTCACGAACCATGCCATTGGAAATGCAATGGCTATCATGATTATCCCCAGACACATTAATCCACCGCGCCATCCAAATTGCATGTTAAGCGCTTTTGCCAACTGCGGAACAAGCATACCTCCAATGCCAATACCGAGATATGCAATTCCCATTACTTTTCCCCGTGATTTATCAAACCAGCGTGATACCAATACCTGGTTTGGCAACGGTCCGCCGAAGAGATATCCCAGCGCATTGAATAAATAAAACAAATAGAACTGCCAGAGGGAAGTCATCAAACTCAGGCCGATCAGCGCAACGCCTCCCAGACAGATACCGGTAAGCATCATACGTCTTGGGCCAAATCGATCGATGCACCATCCTGCAATAAATCCCAGCAAGAGGCCTATGACCACTTTACCAACCGCGCTGCCGGAAGTAATCGTTGCTCGGGTCCATCCAAACTCCTCGATCCAAAAATCAAAAAAGAATGGTAAACCATAAAACATGATCCCCACGAGGGAGAATAAACTTAGAAAAGCAGTTGCCCCTACCTGAAATTGGTTCTTATTTATCTTTTCTTCCTGCATAATTTTTATTTGTCCCTTAAGAGTGTCCGCACCATCGCCGTATTTTCAAAATTCAAGTTTACGGCCTTCGCGTGGGGTACTGTCTTGCATCCCCTTTTGTAGAATGTTTTCGACCTGAAACAACCAATATTGTTATTCCCGCTAAAACTAACAAAATGTTTAAACCGATCTCAACGGAAGCCTGTTTTTCTTTCATAAATCCGAACGCCAGCTGTAAACTCCAAAAAAGGATCATGAAATAGCCAAATAGTCTTCCGGACTTTGTGTCTATTTTATGCCTTCTCCAATAAGAAAACAGGAAAAGAAAAAGCGCAGCGCAGCTGATTGCTTCAAATAGCTGGACGGGATATCTCGCGATCCCTTTGGTTGTTATCCTCGCTGTATATTGGTTATTCCTTTCAATAAAGATCCTGTAGTGCAACGGTTCCGTGCCGGGTTCATGAACGAATTGTGCCATGTCATAGAGGTACGTCTTAACATCTCCAATCAGAAATTCATTGACCAGTTGTTCCGACGGTCCTGGTTTAAAAAATAGATACAGTACAATTGATTTTTGATGCTTTTCGGTTTTTAAGGAAGCTGGATCCTTTTTTACATCAATATTCTCCAGAGGATTTTTGCCATCGGGACTTCTCATGATACAACACGGCACCTTTAAAAGTCCATTGAGCACGGGTTTAATGAAAATCACTCCGGTGGATGAGGCCGTGGGCTTGCCAGTCAGGTCTGAACTGAGAAAACTTCCAATCAGAATAAATACACCTGAGAGGGCTGCAGCAATAGAGACCCGGTCAAGCCTTTGCAGATAGTCTTGTTCTTTGTTTCTCCTGCCATACAGCCATAAAAAAAATAAGATACCAATGGCTGCACCATGAATTGAAAATTTCCCGCGCCCGAGGAGATGAAAGTCAGGATCGAACTCAAACGGTAAAAAAATAGAAGGGAAATTTGCTGCAACTCGTTCCGGTTCGTAGATCAGCTCATGACCTAACCGGGAGGCTATGAGTGTAACAACAACCACGTAAACAGATAACCAGGCAACTTCATTTAAAGATCCTTTTTCCTTTTGATAAATATAGAAAAGCAACTGCCGGCATACTAAAAAACCCAGTATTAATAAAATTGCGTTCCACTTTAAACTGAAAGCAGCAAAGGAAAACAACTGTGAGTCGCCTGTCCAGATAAAGTAACTAAAAATGCGAAAGTACAATGTCGTGGAAATTTACAGGCTTTAATATACAGAAAACAATACGGGATATCAGCAGTCATTGGCTCGATTTATTTACAATCTGATCTCGTTAGCGTCACTGGGATATCTTCTATCTTAAAGGAGAATTTTCGCTTTCTATTTTTTCAAGGAATGATTTTATCCGCGCTTCATAGGTACCAACGAGGTGGGTACGCACAAAAAATGGAGTTGACCTGGAGCTATCGGAGGCCTGTAAAAAGACCTGTCTCGAGGGCAGCGCTGGCATGTGACAATCAATACAGTTTTTACTCAGCACCAGGCCGTGAACTTCGCGTTGCTTGCAAAAATTATCACTTCCCTTTGCGTGGCAGCTCATGCATCGCGAAGAAAATATTTCCAGTTTATTTGTTTCTTTAGCGTGAACATTATGACAGGATGAACAATCCATTGCGCTCATCCTGAAGCATTTGCTGGCGGTGAGTAAGCCGTACTGGTTTCCGTGAACATCGAGCGTGGCAGCGCTGTCAACTGTGTAACCCGGAAACGAAAAATCATCGAGATTATCTCCCACGATATAGGAAAATGAAGGCATGATATTGTCGCGGATGCCTGAATGGCACAGGGCGCAGTTATCCAGTTTTTGCTGCCGGGTCAATCTCGCGGGGTTTATAACGTGCTGTGCCTGTTTTTCTGCGGGATGTTTCAAATGGAATTTAACATGATCTGCGGCGGGGCCGTGACACCGTTCACAGTCAACACCAAGCATTACCTGGTTCCTGTCAAAAGTTTCACGGTCGCCGATCGCTTTTTCAATTTTGAAATACGTGCTATGACATTCCAGGCATCGGGCCGTAATGCTTCTGTTAAAAATTATTTGGTCAGGAGGATAACCCGGGCTATTACTCCATGCGTCCCTTGCTGAGTAATATGAAACCGGAAGTTGAAGCAGTGAATTATCCTGCCAGTATAAATAGGTTTGTCCTTGCCGGCCAGATCCTATGACTAAATCAAAAGGTTTTTTATTGACTTCCAAACCATCGACGAATCCCCTCTGAAATATGCCAGACGGTGTCTTCTCCATGATAACTTTTAATCGTTGATCAAGCACTAAGGCATTTTCTCCGGAGTCGAAACTCCCCAGCACAGTTTCACTGCCTGCAAGAGCGGAGGTCAGAAAATGTGGTGACTTTGAATGGGAATCAGTGATGGATTGGTGGCAACCAGTACAGCTTTCTGACCCGGCAAATTCGCGACCCGAAAAGTGGACAATACCTGATAATCTATTTTTGTTTTTGATGAAATCGCAAGTGGAGACCAACAACAAGAAGGCCATGAAATGTCCGGCGATTACGAGATGGGTACTACGAATATTTTTTCGGAAAAGTGACATTTACCTGCCAGCCACATGCGGGGTAGGAAGTGAACACCCGGCACCTGTTTGAAATATACAAAAAAGCTGTAAACGGACTGTAAAAACGGATTATTTTTTACGGGCCGCGTGCTGTTCTGACGGGGAATTGATACATTTAATAACAAAAGTAAAAGTTGTTTTAAAAAGAATTCTCAAGTTGTAAGGCCCCTTGATAAATTTTGAATGTTGGCTCTGATCAAATCATTTCTTTAACATGCGTATCAAACATGAATAGTCGAAGCATATTTCTATTTTTCTCCTATTTTCTTCTTCTGCTCTTTATTCAGGGGGAAGTGCAAGCTCAAACTAAATCCAACATTAAAGAAATGGATTTAGCACGCCAGCGGGAGCCTGAAAATCTAAACGTTTTTCAACAATGGATCCGTTGGAATAATGGCGGAAGCCTGCTGATGAATCATCTGATCAAGCAGGCTTTTGATCTTTATGAGATCCGTGATAAAGAGATCTCAAAATTAAAAACCGGTAAGGATTGGATCGACCGTCAGCAGGAGGTGAAGCGCAGGCTTATGGAGATCATCGGACCGTTCCCGGAAAAATCACCGTTGCGCCCAGTCGTCACCGGAACAATAGATGGGGATGGGTATCGCATTGAAAAAATCGTATATGAATCTATGCCGGGATTTTATGTTACCGGCTGTCTTTATATCCCAGAGAACATTAAAGGGAAAGCGCCTGCGGTTCTCAACCTTATCGGTCATGAGCAGGAATCTTTCCGCGCTGTGCTTGATCAGGTCGTTGCTCTGAATCTAGTAAAGAAAGGTATGGTTGTTTTTACCATCGATCCCCTCGGACAGGGGGAGCACCTGCAATATTTTGACACAAAAGTAAATTTCTCATCAATAGGCTACTCAGTAATAGAACATTGTTATTTCGGAAACCAATGCTTCATATCCGGTTTTTCCAGTGCAAAGTATTTTGTGTGGGATGGCATCCGTGCGATCGATTACCTGGTGAGCAGAAAGGAAGTAGACGCTGCCCGGATTGGAGTTACAGGATTTTCCGGCGGAGGTACGATAACATCTTACCTTGGGGCACTGGATGACCGTGTCAAGGTGGCGATTCCGTCCAGCTGGTCAAACGCCGCCCGAAGGCAACTGGAAACAAAGGGGGCTCAGGATGCTGAAGCAACGCTTGTCCACAGCGTAGCTAAGGGTATCACGTTCGAAGATCTCATTGAGGTCAGGGCGCCCAAACCGACGTTGATGACGTTTACTTCCAGGGATGAATACCTCTGCCTTCAGGGAGCTCGTGAAGCATACCTGGAGGCAAAAAATGCGTACCGTGCTCTATCCGCTGAAGATAATTTAGCATTGGTGGAAGACGATTCCAAACATTGGCTCACGCCAAAAATACGGGAAGCGATCTATGGTTTCTTCATGAAACACTTTGGGATGTCAGGCGATGTTTCCGAAGTCGATGTCAACGTATATCCAGCCGAACAGCTCATGGTGACAAAAACAGGACAGATTTCAACATCCCTGGGCGGGAAAATGGTTTTTGATGTGAACAAAGCGGAAACCTCAAAACTGATTGAGAGGCTCCAGGCGTCCAGAAAAGAAATAACGTCGCATTTGTCAACCGTCGTAAAAACGGCTAAGGAGATTTCCGGTTATGCAGCGCCAACCGCGGTTGAAGAACCTTTTATGAATGGAAGATATCAACGGGATGGTTATACGGTCGCGAAATATGCTCTTCGCGGAGAGGGTGAATACGCAATACCTTTCCTTTTGTTTGTGCCCGATGACGGAAGTGCTACACATCCGGGAATGGTGTACCTTCATCCAAAAGGAAAAATTGCCGAAGCGCAACCTGGCGGCGAAATAGAAAAGTTGGTCAGGAAAGGATTCATAGTGGCCGCGACTGACATCCTCGGAGTAGGTGAAACAGAGAACACCGCATCAAGAGGGCTTGCCGATGGATACATGGCCGTATTGATCGGCCGAAGCGTAGTAGGTATTCAGGCAGGGGATATTGTAAGAATTGTAAACTATCTGAAAAGCAGGCCGGACGTCGATGAAAAAAAAATCGGAGCGATCGGGATGGGAAGGTTGTGTTTGCCACTAATCCATGCCGCAGCGTTTGATCCGTCTATCAACAATATTAGCCTGATCGGTTCGCCTGTTTCTTACCGCTCCATTGTCATGAACAGATTTTACCGGATCGGTATTACGGTGAATGAAGGCGGAGGCATACACCATCCGTACGAAGTCGATTTTTCATGGGGCATAGCCAAAGTTTTAACAGGGTATGATCTGCCTGATCTCATCGCTTCCATAGCACCCCGGAAAGTATTATTGGCCGGGTTAACTGATCAGAATATGGAGCCCGCATCCCAGGAATTGATCAGCGAGGATATGGCTTTTCCGCTCGAAGCTTTTCGTCACAAAAATGCGGCTGCAAATATTAAGATTTTACCTGCTGTTGATGCAGGCGCGGAGTTAGATTGGACTTTTGAATAAGTCAGGTAGAAAACTCATAAAACATGATTTCAGTAAAATCCCGGATATTCTTAATCCTGCTTTTGTTTTTAGCGCTTAGCGCATCGGGCCAGGGGAATCAGCGAGTAAATAAGGTGGTCCGCATTCTGGATGAAAAGGGGAGACCAACAGCAGCGAGAGTAAGAATTACCCAAAATGATTCAGTTTATTTTGCGCCGGAAGGGCACAGTACCGACTTCCCCTTTACAAACTTCGGTGGAGATGTGATCCTTGATAATAACCGGAGGTTTGCTTATGTGAACGGGCTGTTTTCCATTTCACTTCCAGTCGGTGCAATGATGCGCATTGAAATTGTAAAAGGCTTCGCTTATAAGATATATGATGGAAGGATCGATGTTTCCGCTCCCGGGCAAACCATCGATATGCAATTAGAAAAATGGTTTGAGTTTCCGGGCGAGAAATGGTGGAGTGGAGATGTTCATGTTCACAACATCGATCCTGAAACAGCGATGTTGGAAATGCAGGCTGAGGATCTTAATGTTTGCAACGTCCTGACTTCCGATTTCACAACGGATCAGGACCGGTTCAGAGGAAAACCGGAACCATTTTCAGATTCACTTCACATTGTTTACATCAACCAGGAATACCGTGAAGACAGGCTGGGGCACGTTAACTTATTGAATCTGAAAAAACTGATCGAGCCCGTGAAAACTCCGCGGGCTTTCCAGTATCCCCTGAACATGCGGGGATTAGATGAAGCTCGCGCTCAGGGTGGCCACGTATCATGGGCGCATTTCGCAGCCTGGCCTGGTCTTGAAGGACCGCTTGCGATTGTCCTTAACAAAGTTCATTCAGTTGAATTGTTAAGCACCATCGAGCCCTTTTCAGAGCCAACTTTCGTAGCTGATATTGTACCCGATCTCCGGATGAATTCGGGGTTGCGCTTGTGGTACAGACTGCTGAATTGTGGTATAAAAATCCCTGCAACTGCGGGAACCGATAAAATGTCGAACTGGGTGACGGTGGGTGCAAACCGGGTCTTCGCACTGACAAAAGGCGATTTTACATACCAGGGTTGGATTGATGCACTGGAAAAAGGAGCAACCTTTATTTCAAATTCTCCTTTTATCTTCTGTACTGTCGAGGGCAAAAACCCCGGTGATGAGATCCAGGTCTCAAAATCAAAAAGCGTAAAAATCACAGCCGAAGTGTGGACTCAGTTTCCACTTGACCGGCTTGAAATTGTAGCAAATGGCGAAGTGATTGCCGAAAGAATTGTTGAGAAAGAACAGTCCTACGTAAAATTAGAAATCGAGTTCAAGCCATCTGAAAGTTGCTGGATAGCAGCCAGGGCTCATCAGTTTACAGAAGGTGATCGCGACAGGGGCGTGAGTTTTATGCAACGACGCGATTTTGGTGGCGGCCCTACGTACCTCAACAGGTTTTATGGAACCTTGCGACCGGAAACCACATTTGCACACACCAGTCCGTCATATGTGATGGTTGACAAAAGGCAGATACGTTCAAGGGAAGATGCAGAGTATTTTATCACTTACCTCGACAATGGCATTTCCTGGCTTCGCACATCAGGCCGCTTTCCCTCTGAAAGCGCCAAACAGGAAGTGCTTGATACTTTTACAAAGGGCAAAGATCTGTTTAGAAAATTAGCTGAATGAGATCGGATATAAGGCCCGATAAATTTTTCGTGATGGAAAAATACTTGCATCGACTCTGGTTACTTTTTCTTCCAGATTAATCGAATCAAGATTCAAGATAATTGTTTTTTCAAACACAACTTCTGTCTCTGAATTTCCAACAGATGTTTCATTAAAGGGCTTCGGTAATTCGATGTGTACCCGTCTGTCAGCGGGATAAGTTTCCGGTGCTGGCACTGCTCTGGAAGAAAAGCTGCATTGTCCCAGGGCGACCCAAATCAATATAAAAACGATTATTGTCCCGAAGCATCCTCCACCCACCTGCTTCGCCCCATAACCAGCTATTAGTCCTCGAAAAATATTATTCATAAAGCAGTTCTTTCAGATACTACTTTAAAACATTGTGCCATTGATCCGAGATCAGGATCTTCTGAAGGGATAATCCAGATTTTTAACCTGATGACCATACCTTCATCACCACTGAGGGAAAGACCATTTCCTACACTGGCTCATAAAGAAACACGGCCGGTGGGTCATACTAAGTACGATCATAAACCTGGCCTCTATCATAAGAGCAGAAAGCAAAAAGTAGAAAGCAAAAAGCAGAAAGTAGAAAGCAGAAAGCTCGTTCCGCTTGACATTCGTAATTCATCATTCGTGGCAAGGCTATGCCCATGGCATATTTCCGTCATTCGTCATTTAGAAAAGCGCTTCCAGCAGTTGCCAGACACCATAAACTACTGCGGCGATCACGAGGATTGCAATCAAAAAGATGATCAGCATTAGACCGGTTCCCGAGCCCTGATGCTTTCCTTCATAGTAGTGTTCTCTCAACAACTTTACATTGCGTTCGTTGGCTCTGTAAAAGACGTCGAAAATAGTTCCGACCAGAGGAATGGCGCCAATGATCGTATCCACTCCTGCATTGAGCATCATTTTAACCACTACTTTCCTGCTCGCGCCATGGTTATGCATTGTATAGATCAACATACTTGAAATCACAAGTGTAATCAAGTCACCCAACACGGGCATCAGGCTTAACAGCGGGTCTAAACCAAAGCGTATGCCTGTACCGGGAATTCCGAACTTCGAATCCAGCAAGTTTGCCATTCGCTCAAAGGATTGAAGTTCAGGCGGCCGGTTGTCGCCTTTTTTGGGATCATATACTACGCGGACATTTGGTTCCATATCGGCACGTTAAGAGAAAAATGATGCCAACCGGGTGTTGGGTGCGTTTGCCAAAAATTCAATATCTTTATTGCCTCGCCCTGGGGAGGAATAGTAAAAACAGCGGTCGGGATAAACAGAAAGTAACTTTTTTGTCTTATGAAAGTACAGGAAGACCTATCGAAACACCATCAGCCCATTGGCAAATTGTTTTCAAATGGAATTACGAAGAAAGAATGGGAAAAATACCGGCTGACCGATGACCAGGTTGCATTTTTCCAGGAAAACGGGTACCTCGCAAATGTCCGCCTAATAGACGATGAGCAGGTTTCGCAGTTAAAACTTGAGCTTGATGAGATCAAAGATCCGGCCCATCCCAAACATCACTTGTTCTACGAATTTCACAGCAATGAATCAGCAAATCCAAACGCCGTTCTGTTTCATTCATTAGGGCACTGGAGAATATCACCTGGCTTCCATGACGTTTTATGGAATCCGGCATTTGTAGTGGCTGCCAGCCAGTTGCTCGAAAACAAAGCGGTACGCTTCTGGCATGATCAGCTTTTCTGCAAGCCTGCCCGCCACGGGGGAGTTGTAGCATGGCATCAGGATTACAGTTACTGGACACGCACCAAACCCATGCAACACCTTACCTGCTGGGTGGCCCTTGACGATGTTTCTACCGAGAACGGTTGTGTTTATTATGTTCCTAAAAGCCAACGCTGGGGCTTGCTTGACAAACCTGAACTTGCCGGAGACATGGAAGGAATCAATGCTTTTTTAACTCCTCAGCAAAAAAAGGAATTTCAAAATAAAGTGCCGGTGGAAATGAAGAAAGGATATGCAACTTTTCATCATCCGCTAATGGTACACGGCTCCTATGAGAACAAATCTTCGCACCCGCGGAGAGCGTTTGTACTGAATGTTTTTGCAGATGAAACAAAATCCGATACCGATGGCGAATTGTTGCAGGGTGTACCGGTGATCAGCAAAGGCAAAAAGATGGAGGGCCAGTTTTTTCCACTGCTGTTTGATCCGAAGAGTGTCTGAACCGGGATTAAGCGGATTGGAGGATTGCCGGGATAGATTGTCCGGATTTTAAATACCAGACAAGTCAAGTTTTTACAGAAGGCACTTTAGCAAAAATTTTTTGATTCAGCATCAACCCGCTACTCTGCGACCTGGAAGCCTCGTTTTTTCATCAGGGGTTCAATTTTAGGATCACGGCCGCGGAAGGACCGGTAGCCTTCGGCGGGGTCAATAGTATTGCCCACGGAAAATATGTGCTGACGCAACCTGGCGGCTATTGTTTTATCGTAAGGTCCTTTTGCTTCCGTAAAAGTATTATACGCATCCGCCGTCAGTACATCAGACCATAAATAGCTGTAGTATCCCGCAGAATAACTGTCGCTGGAAAAAATATGCGAGAAGTGCGGTGACCGGTGGCGCATGACCAGCTCGCGCGGCATTCCCAGCGAAGTAAGGGTTTCTCCCTCAAAAGTGTCTGGATCGATCTCAGCGGATGTTGAAAGGTGAAGCTTCATATCGATCAGGGCGCTCGCAAGGTATTCCGTGGTCGCAAAGCCCTGGTTGAATTTTGACGCACGCGCAATGCGGTCAACAAGGTTCTGAGGGATCGGTTTCCCGGTTTTATAATGCAGTGCAAAACGCTGCAGTACCTGGGGCGTAGAAAGCCAGTGTTCGAGTAACTGGGAGGGGAACTCTACATAATCCCGCACAACTGCTGTGCCGGCTAAGGAAGGGTAGGTCACATTGGAAGAAAGGCCGTGAAGCGCATGGCCGAATTCGTGGAAAAGCGTCGTTGCATCATCCCAGGAAATCAACACGGGCTCGCCAGCTTTTCCTTTTACAAAGTTTGAATTATTAGAAACTATGGTAGTGATTGGTTCATCCATTTTTTCCTGGACCCGATAAGCATTCATCCACGCCCCGGACCTTTTTCCATCGCGGGCGTAAGGATCAAAATACCAAATGCCGATATGCTTGCCTGAGGATTTGTCCTTCACTTGCCAAACCTTGACATCGGGATGATAGACCGGAACATCCGTAAGCGGAGAAAAAGCAAAATTGAAAAGTTCTCCCGCTACCCAGAACATTCCTTCGCGTAATTTGTCAAGTTGTAAATAAGGTTTTACTTCGTTTTGATCAAGATCATAGCGCTCTTTTCTAACCTTCTCCGCGTAGTAACGGTAATCCCAGGGCGCAATGGTAATGCCGGCTCGCTCCTTATTCGCATAGGCCTGCATATCGGCAACTTCTTCCTGAACTCTTGCTACGGCAGGTTTCCAAACGGCTTCCAGAAGGTCAAGAGCGTTTTGCGGCGTCTTTGCCATTGTGTTTTCCAGTCGCCAATGGGCGTGGGTTGGATAGCCGAGTAATCTCGCGCGCTCTCCGCGAAGCTTTAGTATCTGACCGATGACCTTGTTGTTGTCATGTTCATCTCCATTGTCGCCGCGGTTTATGAACATCTTCCAGGCTTTTTCCCGAAGGGCGCGCTTGCCTGAATAGGTGAGGAAAGGATCAATGGATGAACGCGTGTTGGCAATCACCCAATTGCCGGGACTCTTCTTTTCGTTAGCCTTTTCCGCGGAGGAATTCTTTACGGATAAGGGCAGGCCCGCCAGGTCATTTTCATGATCAAGCAGGAGCATTTGTTCAGTTTCATCCGCCAATACATTCTGGCTGAACTTTGTGAAAAGGCCTGCGAGTTTCTGGTTGATCTCAGACAATCGCTCTTTCTGCTTTTCATTTAGCTTTGCGCCCGAACGGATGAAATTATTATAGTGCAGCCACACCAGGCGTTGCTGCTCTGGCGTCATTTTGGATTTTTCCTGCGAGTTGTAGATTGACTCTAACCTTTTGAATAATTTTTCGTTTTGCACGATCTTATCCGCGTGGGCTGCCAGTTTAGGTGCTACCTCTCGCTGCACCGCCTGAAACTCACGATTGCTCATGTTACCACTCCAGATACTGTATATCCTCATGACTCGATCCATCATTTTTCCCGACCGCTCCATGGCGGCAATTGTATTTTCAAAAGAAGGACCTTCCTGAGAAGAAGAGATCTTTTCAATTTCCTCAGCGTGGGCCTTCATGCCAGCCTCGAGAGCGGGTTCAAAATATTCGACACGTACCTTGTCAAATGCGGGAACTCCGCCAAAAGGTCCATTCCATTCAGAAAGGAGCGGATTATCAGCGATTGCAAAACCAAAAGATGAATGAGCGCTTCGCTTTTCTTTTGCATCCCGTGCGGTATCGACGCCCGTGTTCGGTAATAAAATTGCCATGGTCGTTAAAACAATTGGTACAAAACTTTGAGGAAGGGTCATAATATGAATTGCCGCTGGCGTAAATATATCTGCTAATTTACAAATCAATTAACCTAAAACAGTTGCTACTCTGAAAAATGCGATTCGTATTCACAAACAACCAACAGCAGATAACCAATCAATTTTTAAATTACGAATTACGAACGGGAAAGAGTGCTTTAATTCCAACAGTCCTTCCTCTTCCAAATAATCCGGAAACCGGCGTTTTGTTCAGGGAATAAGGGGCATAAGGGGCAAAAGGGGTATAAGGGACATAAGGGAATAGGGTATCAAGAGAACGGGGAAAAGCCCGATTAATTGTTAGACGTGTTGTTTGGGATGGTGGGTTTGGTCGCGGTTGTAATACCGGTATTTGAATACGAACCACGCGAAAAGGATGAAAGCCACGGCCGTAAGGATCCATCTGATGCTGGAGGAAAATCGCGGGACAATGACGGGCTCCATGTTTCCGGTTGGGATGAATGCGGCCCAGTAGGTGGGATGAGCGAGTTGGGGATCAGTATTTTCGAGATAATTTAACTTAGCTTTCCTCAGGGCGACATCAATATTCTCACCGTCATTGAGTTCGGTATAAAAATCAGCCATTATGGTCGCGCTTGAGATATCGCTTATGGGCCAGAGCGTCATCACAGTAGCCGGGCATCCGGCATAAGCAAACCCGCGGGCGATGCTGAAGACACCTTCTCCACGGAAGAACTTTCCTACGCCCGATTCACATGCGCTCAAGACCGTCAGTCGGGCTTTAAGGCTCAGGTCGTACAATTCATACACATGAAGTTCGCCGTCGTCCTGCTTGTCCTGTGATTGTTTAAAGAACAGACTTCCGCTGAATTGTTTTTCCGGGTCACTTTTGCCGTGGACCGCCAGGTGAAGGATATCGAAGTCGGCCGCGTGGGATTTAAATTTTTGTTCCGTTGCCTCTTCTCCAAGAAAAAAGGATCCTGGCAATATTTCGGAAATGGCCTGAATTTCACGAGCCGCTCCGGGCAGTTCATTTATGGAACGGTTTGTTGAAACGCCTGATGAAGGACTTAATTGGGAGTAACTGAATGCGAGTACTTTATTCTCAGCTGCATTCGGTTTTATACGTGAAACACTTTTGACTAAAAGGTCAGCGGAGTGAGCGTAGCTGATGTTGTGGCGGCGTATGAGATAATCCAATTGTTGATAGTCACCATACGATGAGTTTGATTTTGAAACAGGAAGGCTTTCGAATGGAATTAATAATAGCGGCCCATCGCGGATGATCACAAGATTTTCATCATCTATGCTTTCAATGACGGGGGCAAGAAGCTTGTGATAAATCGCATAGGCATGGTTGACGTAAGTTTCAAATGAATTTTTTTGTTCGCTCAGGGAGGGAACCCGCTGAAGAGTTTCAAAATACTTCATTACGCTTTGGGTCA
>JBBDXJ010000213.1:15321-21565 GCA_040902445.1 Cyclobacteriaceae bacterium
CGCAGGGAGTCGGGGAGGCCGGCGCTGGTAAATATTTCAACTTTATTGAGAGATTCTGCGAGAAGGATAGCTTTGCTTTTTTCCATAAACGTCAGGGCATTGGCAAAGTGACCAGGGTCCTGCGTTTTGTTAAACAGGAGGTAAGTGGCTTGCAGCGCGCCTTCATAGATATGGTGGTAGTGATCAGCGAAAAACAACTTGGCTCGTTCCTGGTGATACGCTCTTCTATTCAATTCCATTAATGCATCAGAGATTTTGAAGCTTGCCATTGCGGATGAGAGAAGATTGACATCCCCATCTTTGTTATAATAGTCGAGGAGAATGGATCCCTTGTCTCCAAAAAGTTCAAAGAGTTCATACGATCTTATTGTCTTGTCCAGTATTGGATTAGCATCAATATTCGAATCATCAAAATTTCCTACTCCTGCAATCAAGGCCTTTTGAATATAAAATGCGGCAGTATCCATCTCGCCAAATTGCTGATAGAATTTCGCGAGGTAACTATACGCATCACTTGTTCTTTTATTTGTGGGCCCCGAACCTGCTAATCGCACATCGAGGTTTCGTTTTAAATAATATTTTGCCGAGTCGTACTCACCAGTTTTCTGAAACATTCTGCCCAGGTGCAAGAAGTTTGAGGCGAGTAACCCAGAATTAGTGGCCTTATGATGGGAGTAGATATTAAGAGATTTTTTAAAAGATTTTATTGCCATTTGCAATTGGCCCATTTCGCCGTAGGCCAGGCCAAGACTCGTATAACTTAAGATGAGGTTGTAGTTATCGGGCCCGGCAAATGAAACACTCTGCTGCATACCTTTTTTAAAGTAATCCAAAGCAGGTCCATACTCTAACCGCCCTGCATGAATGTTTCCCAGAAGCATATAGCACTTTTCAAGCAATGAAACGTACTGCCTTTTGGCATTGACAACCGTTAAAGCTTTGAATGCATATGACAAAGCCTTGTCGCCGTCTTCCAGCATTCGATAAGATTGGCTCAAATTATAATAGCCTGCATACAATTCATGCGCATCCGGGGCAAGGTGTTTTTCGCGGATGCGCAGACTTTTCTCGTAAAAAACGATTGCTTTCCGGTAATCGAAAAAGATAAATGCATAAACTTCGCCTAACCCATTATAACTTTCTGCCACCTTCAAATGATCCGGGCCAAACAACGCCATCCGCCGCTCGTGCGAAATGGTATGGTGTCTGACGGTTTCGTCCCGGTTGCCCATCACATCATGGTAAACTCCCAGATGAAAATGGCAATCACCAATCAGGTAGTGGTCCTTGTGCAATCTTTGAGAGAGGCGAAGAGCGGTATTCAACCTTGAAAGAGCCTTGTCGAAAGATCGAATTTTCGTATACGCTGAACCCAAGAGATTGCAGGTATAAACTGCCAGATCAACTTCCCTCACTGAATCTAACTTTAATAGGCCTTGCTCGGCGTAACGAATCGCACTTTCAAATTCTCTGGCATTGTAAGAAGATTGCGCCTTTACGATCAGGGCGTGTCGCTTAATATCAATGGAGTCAGCCGGCTGAGTAGACAAATGGTTAGTGTAACAAACTTCACCATTAGCGCTTATTACAGGGAGGATGAAAAAGATAATAGCAAGAAACTTGAGCATTTCATTTACGTGGAATCATTGAATGTGGGAAACTTTTTCGCCTATATTTGATTCAATCAAACTTTGGCCTACCTCCAGGAATACCACCTTCGTTATCGATTTGTCTTTCGGTAAGCGAATATAGAATGACCCCTCGCTAATCCTTTTTTGCGATTTGGTCCCGGCGCCTTCAACGCGAACATAAAAAGGATTCGCAATGTAATAATCTGACATAACGCCACCGCCTTTATTCAATAAGTTTACCTGAAATGTTCCCGATTGTGGCATTTTTGGCATTTTCCCATATGCGAGTCTTACATCAGAGGTATCAATCGTGGTGACGATCTGTCCATTCCTGATTTTATATTGAATAGTTAAATGTCTTTCAGTTCCGACAAATGGCGTAAACTCCCTTGTGGTGTCACTATCCAGTGAATCTCGAAGCTCCGCATGCTTAATGAAACGTTCCAGTGGAGGTTTAGACGTGCAAGCTGAAAGGCCAACTAAGAGTATGAATATGCTTTTTGTCATAACGCTTTGATTCGCTACCTTATTTTTCGCGCGTCACTGGACTGTTTGTGACGCAGCACAGCATCATTCTGAGCGGTCCTGAGCTTTCGCCAGTTGTTCGGGAAGTTTTTTATTCTCTCCTCGTGATGCCATCCCACTTTGTACTCATCGGCTAAATCGAACCCTGCGTGGCCCAGTTCGTGCAGAAAAAAATGATATTGGGTATTGTCCATGGTAGCTGAAAAAAGGTCCGCACCATCGGTAAAATCCTGTTGATAGTCATTGTGCAATAAGGCCTTTACTTCGATCTCTTGCGGGACGGTCGTGTAGAGATTACTCGGTCCCTCGTGAGCGCATCCCCCGCTACACTTCCGGTAGTCCTTTGCCCTGCCTTCTCTCTTATTAATCCAAAAATTAAATTCCTTACTATAAAAGTTGATCACAGGTTCCTGGAAGAAGACCTTCTCAATAAGATAATCACAATTTTCTTGGAATTCAGCGAGTGTTTCGGGGCTAAGATCCTCCGTTTGATCATGGCCTTTCGCAGGGATAAAAAGTATATCAATGAGATCAGTGTTTCCTTGTGCGTAAACTGGCGCTGGAAAATCGGGTAAGTGGTCATGGAAATTTTGCAGCGCAAAAGATACTTCACTGGTTTCGGCACCACCTCCCACGTAGTTGGCGATAAACTGGTATTTCAGGAACGTTACGTCTCCGGCGGGTATGTTTGAAATTTGAGTATCGAAAGAGATTGATGAGACCTCCGAGGGACCGCCAGCTACTATCATACTGTACCCACCTTCTGCGCTTGCGGTCCAGGTCACTACGAAGTCAGGTAAGGTGAGAACGTCAGGGTATGCGTAGTTTCCGTTTGAACCTAAAAGGATGGAACGATTGACATGGATTATCTTAATTGCCAGAGTCGCCGTTTGTATTTCCGTGCCCGGATAGGGCGTTAACGTAAAACGTATCGGCTCGGACTTTTGGCTAGTACCAACCTCCGGATAAATCGGATTGTGCATGGCAAGGCTCGAAGGCAATTCATCAAATCCCGGCAATTGTCCGTCAACACTGAACCTATCTATAAAATCCTGAATCATAAATTGGGGCGCGCTTTCAATCTCGACTTCCTCATCACTGGCACTTTCGGTGTAAGCATCATTCACCATCTGCATCTCTACCGTCTCTTGACTTTCGGACTCAATGTTATTTTCTAATCGGGCAAAACGGTTCTTTGCCACAGCGAAAGCAACATTATCTTCGCAGGGAGAATCGAATTTGCCTCCGACGTGAGTATCATTCATCAGGCAACCATCACGACAAATTTTGTAATAGCACGAACTAAATAGAATTGGCAGTAAGAACAAGCCTAGCTTTATAAGCCAGCTTGCATTCGCATGGTATCGGCGGGAACCCGACATTCCATTAGCTTCAAAAGAAAAGCTTGTGTGGGGCACGTTTTCTTAGGTTAAGAATTTCTACGCTGTAAGGAAATGTAACAAAAAATGGCTTAAATTCAAATATCAACAAATTAAAAAAATTATGAAACCCCTCATTCTGTTCCTTTGTTCTATGCCGTTTTTCATTCCACCTGCGTTTCAGGAGGTGAGTCATTCGATTGCCACAGCAACACATGCAGTACTCTCAGCGCCGCCGCTTATCCTCGTCCTCGTTGAGCCGCCGCCGCCGTCTCAAGTGTTGGAAGTAATCACAACTGTTTTAATTTTAGCGTCGATAGTTTTATCACTCATAAGTCTCTGGGTGATTTTCAGATATGGAAAAAAAGAAGCCGAGGATAGCGAACTTCCTGCTCAGGCTGCGGCTCAGGATAAGAAGCACCCGCATACTACGGCCATAATGCTGCTTTTCATAACTATTGTTTTAGTGGTCCTCAGCATTATCTCATTCATGTTCACAGAGCCGGGCATGAAACCTCATCCACTTGCCGAACCGGACAGGCCGGCGCCGATTCTCATCGCGGATCCACACACAACCGAATCCCTTTTCCTGTTGGCGGGTATTATCTTGGCTTGCGCTTCCATGTTTAGTTTACTCAATAACAAGAACAAACCACACAAACATGGTTTGTCGATTTTCCTCTCATTTGTGTGTTTCATTTTGGTCCTTTTAGGTGGTCTGCATTATTGGTTTACGTTTTCCATTTAGCATCGACCCAGCGAAACCACATTCAAGCCCGCCGAAACTTTACACAGACGGGCTTGAATCTTTAACCCCCAGTCCCTATCTTAACCAGCTCAATATAACCCATCAGAAATGGCTCAATACAAACTACAAATCAACGGCCGCAACTACGAGGCCGATGTGGAAGCAGATACCCCGCTGTTGTGGGTGCTGCGCGATAATCTCGGGTTGGTTGGCACCAAGTACGGATGCGGCATCGCCCAGTGCGGTGCCTGTACCGTCCATATGAATGGAGCCGCGGTCCGCTCATGTACACTACCCGTTTCGGCGGTAGGATCCAAAGCGATCACAACAATCGAAGGGCTATCTGAAAAAGGCGATCACCCTGTTCAATTAGCCTGGGATCAAGTCGATGTTCCTCAGTGCGGTTACTGCCAGACCGGGCAGATCATGACCGCCGCAGCACTGCTGAAGAAAAATCCAAAACCCACTGTGGAGGAGATCGATAACGCCATGAACGGAAACATTTGCCGTTGTGGAACTTATCACCGCATTCGCGAGGCTGTTGTACTTGCATCCAATAAAATGAAATAACCATGGCCACTCTACAGAAAACATCAAGACGTAACTTTATGAAGCTGGCAGCTGCAGCCAGTGGTGGTCTCATGCTGGGATTCCACTGGAGCAACACCGAAGCTTCTTCCATGGCAGTGTTGACCGATGAAACTCTTGCCTCCGCCGACATCAACTTCAATAGCTACCTATCCATCTCTCCCGATGGTGTTATCACCATACTCTCACCAAACCCTGAACTGGGTCAGAACATTAAAACTTCTTTCCCCCTGATCGTTGCTGAAGAGCTCGACGCGGATTGGTCGAAGGTAAAAGTCGTTCAGGCAAACCTGGATACTACAAAATTTGAACGCCAGGTCACTGGTGGAAGCGGAGCCGTGCCCCATTCCTGGGAAAGACTGCGCAAGGCAGGCGCTACAGCCCGCCAAATGCTGATCGAGGCCGCCGCAAAACGATGGAATGTTTCGGCCAGCACGCTCACCACGGAAAACAGCATGGTGCTGGACAAAGAAGGCAGTCGCAAGCTCAGTTACGGCGATCTCGCAACCGAAGCTTCGTCGATTCCAGTGCCTACTGAAGTGAAGCTGAAAGACAGCAAACACTTCAAACTTATCGGTACGGCTGTACGCAATGTCGACAACCACGAAATGGTAACCGGCAAACCGTTGTACGGGATGGATTTTACGCGCGAAGGCATGTTGATTGCCATGGTGCAGCATCCCAGTGCATTTGGTATGAAGATCAAGTCTGTCGATGACAAAGCTGCCAAGGCTATGCCTGGCATCGTGGATGTGGTCACTTTCAAAAACAATGTTGCAGTAGTAGGAAAGTCCACATGGCAGGTTCTCAAGGCGCGCAAGGCACTGAAGGTTGAATACGAAAAGGAGGGCGCCATTGAAAGCACCACCGATCACGATAAACTTTTTAAAGATTTACTCGACAGTAAAGAAGCTACAGTAAGGAGGAAGAACGGTGATGTGGACGCAGCTTTTAAATCCGCGGCAAAAGTGATCAAGAGTGAGTACCAATGTCCGTTCCTTTCGCACAGTCCGTTGGAGCCCATGAACTTCTTTGCTCACGTAAGGGAAGATGGTGTTGAACTGGTAGGCCCCACACAAACCCCTGACCGGGCGCGGAATGAGGCTGCAAAATTGCTGGGAATCTCTCCGGATAAGGTCACCGTGGAACTTACCCGCCTCGGCGGTGGTTTCGGACGGCGCCTTCAGGCGGATTATGTATTGGATGCGGTTGAAGTGTCCAATATCATGAAAGCCCCGGTAAAAGTGATCTGGACGCGCGAAGATGATATGGCCGGCGGAAGTTATCGCCCGGCAGTGCGTTATCGTTTTGAAGCTGCCCTCGATGCGCAGGGCAACATGATCGGTTATAAACTCCGCGGGGTGGGTATAAAC
>JBBDXJ010000214.1:0-3077 GCA_040902445.1 Cyclobacteriaceae bacterium
GTTTGTGCTCGGGTTTGTGGCAGCCTCTCTCTTCTTTTCATTTATTCTCAGTCCTTCGCTCGTAGATGCAACCCAGGGTGGGCTAAGGAGTATTCAAACATTGTGGTTTGTACTTGCCTTTACCAGCATTGGACTGGAGACCAGGTTTTCGGATCTATTCAATGCTGATAATAAGAGGCCGTTGTATGCATTTCTCATCGCGCAGACTTTTAATATTATTGTTACCCTCATTGTTGCGTCTTTGTTATTTGGGTAGAGGTTAGCCAAAAAGGCCCGCCTGCGTGAGGCACTTCGGCGGGCGATGCACAAAGACACTAATTTATTTACACATCATGCAGAAGGAATCAAATATTTGGCGCATCGTATTATGGCAGTTAACTTTGGATGGATTTTCTGAAATGATAAATTGCTAAAAAATCCTTCATGAAAAGTTTTCTCCTTACCCTCATTTTTTTTCTTTCGTTTTTAAAAGGAAGTTTTGCACAGAAACAAATTGAAACCCGGGAGCAGACATGGTTTGGCTATTTTAATCAAACGCGCTTTACGGATCGTTCGGGAGTATGGATGGATCTGCAATTGCGGTTAAATGATGTTGTAAATAAGAAATCTGCAAGCATATTACGACTGGGTTACACATACTTTGTATCCGATCAACTCAGGTTGACAGCAGGTTACGGTTATATAACACACTATTCTTTGAGCGATCAGTTGCCTGATGTCCCTGAAAACCGTCCCTGGCAGCAAATTCAGTGGTTTGATAAAAAAAAGAGTGTCAGCTTTGCCCAATATTTCCGCGTTGAAGAACGATTTGTAAGAAAGGTCTCCAATGGTGACTTAACGGACGACTTTCTGTTTAACTGGCGTTTCCGTTATAACATTGCCGCGAGTATCCCATTGAAGGGCCGGGAGATCTCTCCAAAAACTCCCTTTCTTTTTTTGAACAACGAATTGCATGTGAATGCCGGGAAAAATATTGTGAACAATTATTTTGATCAAAACCGTTTGTTTGCAGGCCTTGGCTATCAGTTCACGGCTGGCCTCAACACGCAGCTGGGATATTTGTATGTTTTTCAACAATTGCCCTCGGGAGACCATTATGTTCACATCAATGCTATTCGTCTTTTTGTTTTTCACAATCTTAACTTCCGGAGTGAATAAAACCAATGGTTCAGTCAACACAGAAACCAACATTTCGGGAGGCGTTTTCCTTTTGGCTTAAACTTGGCTTTATCAGTTTCGGAGGGCCGGCCGGGCAAATTGCCATCATGCACGAATTTTTGGTGGAGAAAAAGAAATGGATTTCGGATAGCAGATTTCTTCACGGCTTAAACTATTGCATGCTCCTGCCGGGTCCGGAGGCGCAACAACTCGCAACCTACATCGGATGGCTCCTGCACGGGGTTCGTGGCGGACTCTCCGCCGGCCTCCTGTTCATCCTGCCTTCTGTTTTCATCCTTTTATCATTAAGCATCGCCTATGTTCTTTTTGGAAAATTAGCATGGGTGGCTTCCCTTTTCTATGGATTGAAACCCGCGGTCATCGCCATCGTGATACTGGCTCTTATCAAAATTGGAAAAAAATCTCTGTTAAGTCCTTTTCATTACGCGGTAGCCATATTCTCGTTTATAAGCATTTTCTTTTTTAATGTTTCCTTTCCCCTGATCATACTTGCGAGCATCCTGCTTGGGATAGCAGTTCAAAAATTGTTTCCTCAATTTCTGAGATCATCAAAGGAATCACAGGTCATTGATGCCAATGAATCGCTTTATTATCTCAACCGTTACTCGGCACCCATTATGGGAGGGCTAACACTGAAAAGCGTGGCCAAAAAAACGGCAGTCGGACTGATATTGTGGGTTATTCCCGTTCTTTTGTTTTTTCTGATGCGTTCTGATTTTTCCTTCTGGTTTACTGTTACCACATTTTTTACCAATGCAGCCCTGATTACGTTTGGAGGAGCATATGCAGTGCTTCCTTATGTCGCGCAGGAAAGTGTGGAGAAACACCACTGGCTTACGCAACTGGAAATGATCGATGGACTTGCCCTCGGTGAAACCACACCGGGTCCTTTGATCATGGTATTGGTTTTTGTTGGTTTTATGGCTGGCTATCACCACGGTGGCGCTTCCATATTTGATGGGACGCTCGGCCTTTTGACAACTGCCTATTATACTTTCCTCCCCTGTTTCCTTTTTATTTTTATTGGCGCACCTCTGGTCGAAACAACAAAAGAGCATAAAAAATTGAAGGCGATCCTCGCAATCATAACGGCGGCAGTTGTGGGTGTTATTCTCAATCTCACTATTTATTTCGGGAAAGCCGTGTTGCTGCCGGATGGTCATCAGGGTGTAGATTGGTTTTCTTTACTATGGTTAATAATCTCTTTCTTTGCGTTATATAAATTCAAAGTCAACATGATCTGGTGGATACTCGTCAGCGCCATTGCCGGATTGCTGTACACCGTTTCCTATAATCATTTTTTTTGAAACCGGGTATTTATCTATATTCACGCGCCTTAGCAGGAAGTTGAAAGGCATGGAATTTTTATAGATAGACATTAATGGCACTACTAGAGAAGCATTTGGTTGTAAAGAAATCCACAATACCCAACTCGGGAAAGGGTTTATTCACCAAAATATTGATACCGAAAGGAGCACAGATCGTGGAGTATAAAGGAAGAATTTCCTCCTGGAAGGATGTAAAGGACGAGGATGGAAAGAACGCGTATATATTCTATGTTACCCGCAATCACGTGATCAACGCCTTGCCTGTGAAGTCCGCTTTAGCACGTTATGCAAATGATGCGCGTGGTCTGGTGAGGATCAAAGGCGTTACAAACAATTGTGACTACATCACTTACGGGAAAAAAGCTTATATAGAATCCAAAAAGGACATTCCGGCCGGATCTGAAATTTTAGTTGACTACGGAACGGATTACTGGAAGGTTATTCGTGAAAACATCAGGCTGTGGGCCAGGGAAGAGAAGGAAGCGCTGAAGAAATCCCACCGGTCGAACGGAAAAGCCGAAAAGAAATCATCGCGGAAGAAAACTGTTTCAGCGAAGAGAATGGCTTCCG
>JBBDXJ010000215.1:0-21165 GCA_040902445.1 Cyclobacteriaceae bacterium
ATAAGAATATCAATATCACTTTTTCCACCGAGTCCGAAAAACGAAAGACTGCTTGCTCCTTTCAGGGGAAAATTGAATTTGAATGCTATGTCCTGATAACGCGGTACTGCCGCGGTGCCGATGTCAATGCCCACCTTGTTAAAAATAGCAAGCGTGGAGTATCTGTAAGAGAACAGGTAAGAAGATGTGTGTGCCTTCGACAAAGGTCCCTCTGAAAATATTTCCGTTCCCAGGAACCCAAACTGTCCGCTGTGTTCATACTTCTCATTGTTTCCGTTTCGCAGCTTCAAGTCGAATACACCCGAGATGCTGTTACCGTATTCAGCGGGAAAGGCACCGGTTAAAAAATCTGAGTTCGCCAGCGTTTGATTGTTGATCATGGATACCGGTCCTCCCGCTGTTCCGGGGATATTGAAATGGTTGGGATTGGGAATATTGATGCCTTCCATTCGCCACAATACACCCTGCGGAGAATTTCCCCTGATGATAATATCATTCCTCGAATCATCCGCACCCTGGACTCCGGCAAAATTCGAGGCCATGCGCGCAGGATCGCCGCGGCTTCCGGCATAGCGTTGCGTTTCTTCAATTGTAAAAGACCTGGAACTGACGAGGGCCATTTCGTTGGAGGCTTCGCCATCCCTTCCTGCGGTCACTGTTATTTCCTGCAGGCTTACCGTTGACTCCTGCAAGGAAACGGTAAGCAATACTTCCTTTGCCGAAGTCACCTGCATGTTGTCCAGAAAACTTTCTTTGTATCCGATAAATGAAATTTTCAATTTATATCTGCCGACCCGAACTTTCTCAAAACGGAAATCACCATCCTCATTGGTTGTAACACCGGTCAGCGACGAAGAGTCAGCGATAAGCATAACCGTGGCGCCAGGCAATGGAAAATGTGTTTCCTGATCGATTACTTTGCCACGGATGGTCTGAGTTGGTGTCTGGCTCAGCAGGGAAAAGGACGGCATCAGCAAAACGAAAGTGAGAGCGCAAATTTTCATAGGGGATATTTAAAAATACAACCATTCAAAGGAATACAATCAAACCGATAACATTCTTTTATTAAAATATGCTACTTTCAAAAAGTGTAGATCAGTTTAAGAAATGGATTGATGGGAAATACCTTGAAATCACCTGTCTTGATAAGGTGGCCATCTTTCGTTACGACAATGACCTCAGGACGAAACGTCAATCTTTCGGATACCGGGATCGAAACACTTCCATGGAAAGTGTGGAATAATTCGAAAGGTGAAATCTTCTTTTCATCACCAGCTCCCCAAAAATATCTTTTCATGCCTTCCACGCAATGGGTCTCCAGCATTCCCATACCCACCGACCACCTGATCCCTTTTTGGGTTTTCCACTCGGCATTCACCGCTCCCATGGATAACATCCAGGGCATGATAAATTTGTCGCTCCTGTCAAAAAGGTACTGACCATCCCTGCCTGGATAGTAAAGGATGACCATCCTGTACACTACCCTGAAGTTATTTCGTTGCAGAAGCGTTGAATTTAGTTTCAGGCCAGCCAACGACTGGGCCCCCGTTGTACCGGCAATGATGCCAACTGAAAATTTTCGTGAGATGCCGTAGGTGACATCCCCTACAATCGCGGGGGGAGGGGTGATTGAGGTATAAGTAGTCATTACACCTGCATTGAATTTTTGTTTTCCTGGAAAGTCCGGATCGTGCGGATTTTCGTCATTGACCTTATTATCGATTACATTCTGTCCATTGACATCGTTAAGAATAACTATGCTGAGGATAAGCATGAAAAAGATAAATAGTAAAATGTGCGCAATCGGGGGCTGGGAATTGTTTGCTGAGGTTTTCATGAGTTTGTGTTAAATCCTGGATCAAACTTAGTCCGAATGGCCCCCGTGTCAGTTTCGAAGGATGTAAGCGCCCAATGTATTATTTGCAGAAAGTACGAAAAATTGAACAGTGGTTAAGGGGAGTTGCAGTTTTTGCAAATGAGTGGTTCAATTCAGGGCTAGCCTTAAAACCGGAACACCCTTGCCGCCGACGTTAAAATACTTCATTATTCAACTCAGCAACTTTTACAGTACCAGACGGGTTTAATAGAAAAAATAAAAAACTAAATTCGATTCAATTCTGATGAGGAGGATTAAAGAGGAGTGACAGAGTGGCTTAACGTACCGGTCTCGAAAACCGGGGATCCTCTCGGGGATCCGGGGGTTCGAATCCCCCCTCCTCTGCGAGGACAAAGGCATGTTAAATAGCAGGCTTGAATTTAGATCAAGCAAAAGTCAAACTATTCAATGAAAACTTCTGTTTTAATTGACAAGATCACTAATAGCATAGAAGATGCTGTTTCTGGCGAAACTCTTGACACAGATGTTTTACCGGTCACAAAAGAAGACCTAAAAAATATCCTTAAAAAAACCGGTTGGCAGTTTAATTGGAAATCAGAATTTAAGCGAACTAACCGACAATTATTCAAGCTGGTAATACGCGGAGATTCAAGAATTCAAGGAATACTAAGTTTGGAGATCATGGATAACTATATTGAGATGCATCTCATTGAAAATGCTCCTCATAATTTTGGTGAAGAAAAGGAATATTTGGGTGTTGCCGGTAACCTGGTGGCGTTCGCTTGCAAGATGAGCTTTGACCTAGGGTATGAAGGTTTTGTAGCTTTCACTGCCAAGACCCAACTTATTGACCACTACACCCGGACCCTCGGAGCTGTTTCGATTTACCGAAAGGATAGAATGGCAATCACTTCAGAATCCGCCAAAAAACTCGTAAATTCGTACTATAAAAATTACTTCGATGAGCGCTAAAAAACGGTATTATAAGTTGGATGATGTTGGCTTTGTAGGTGTTCAGGAAAACCGGACCGATGCGCAAGTAAGAAAAGACGCCTCTGAAACGGCCAGATCAATAAAGGCTCTTAAGGCACGCAAAACTGGAGCAGCAGGTCGTCGAAAAAGTAGCACTACAAAAGCAACTTCAAAATAATTGCAAATCAGGCGCCGGATTTTTGTGGGATCATTTCGACTAAGATATGAATTGATATTGTATAACTGGATTTTTATTTCTGTGCTGACTCGCGTAAAATCACTGACGGTTTCGGAGAAGAAAATAAAACGAAATTACTGCGCGGAAAGTCGCAAAGTGGATGGACCAAATAAATAAAAAAGGGCAAAGAAAACTTTACCCTTTTTATATCAGAGCGTTGGATTGATTACTCCGAAGGAGCTGCAGCAATATCCTTTGCTGCGATTGGCCAGATGCCTGGTTTGGGGACACTTACTCCCTTGTTAGAACCAGCGACACCTTCATCCTGTCCAAAGTAATACAATGGCCATCCGTTGTACGTAAGCTGTTTTTTTCCGAAGACATCGATGGTGCCAAACAATGATTTATCAAGTTTGGATGGGACAACGATTTGATCGGCTTCGTATATTATCCATGCTTTGCTGGGAGCGCCTTCTTTAGTGAAATTATTCTTGTTTGCCTTGTCATTCTTAAACGCGTAGAGCGCCCGGCCTTTGGCATCTGTCAGATATGGTGTTTTCCCTTCACCTTCAGTGTAATCACCCTTATATTTTTTTCCATCACCGCCTGTGAGCTGATTATTTACAATCATAACTGTATAATCAGGTTTTGCCACGTACCAGACGTTTCCTGCCCCTTCCCCGGAAGTTGTATTAGGCGGTTCCGGTACATTTTTCGGTGAGAAGTAGTACAATGGCCACGCCTTATAAGTGATCTGGCTTTTCCCATCGGATGTGGTGACACTTCCAAAATCAGATGCAGATAGTCCGTTACCAAGTTGGCCCTGGGTAGGTACTGCTCCGGAAAAAATCGGCCATGCAGCTACACATCCACCGGAACAATTATTTTTTCCATCGGCATCATTGGAAAAGAAATAAAGGGTCTTATCGTCCTTGTCTACCAGATAATTCCCCAGCATCGGGCTACTCTTTAGTTTTACAACCTGAGTGTTTTGTGCTTTAACAACAAATACACCCAAGATCAGGCATAATGTGACGAATGGTTTCATTGGTTTTAGATTTATATCAATATAAACCAAATAGTTTTAAATTCTAAGCGGCTTGAATGCAGGTTGAAAAGGCAGGTTAAATGCAGGTCGAAAGGCACGTAATGGCTTGAGTAAACCGAACCATTTGGTCGTTGTGCACGTGGATGGGGCAATCGCATTAATCCCCCAATCCATTAATCCGACGAATCCAAATCAACGATTCGCTCGTATTCATCAAGAATGCGGATGATGTCAGTTTTGCGTTTGAAACTCAACTTGTTTTGTTTCGCAAAATCGGCCAGTGCTCGAAAATGGGGGCCGGTATATTCCTTAAATAGATCGTCGTTGATAAATCTGTTACTTGTCTCGTTGTAATCCAGCAGGTCACCACCTATCTCCTTCTCTACTATTCTTAAATAAGGTTCAAACTCGCCGTTGCTGTTCATAAAATAAACGGTTTGTGTTTGAATGAACTTCTTTGATTTGCGATCTACCAATAAAGGAGAACCTGGTGGACTCAGGAGCCCCTTTCGCGCTTCGGTTTTTATTCGATCGATCTTGGCCAGTACAACAAATGAATCCAGCTCTTTTAATACTTCGAATATTTCCGTGTCTTTTAATCCGGTTTCGGGGTCATTAAATTCCAGGGAATAAAAAAATCGTAAACGGTCGGCCTCCGTGAACTTGTAATATTGGGGCAGGCCACTGACAACTCACCTGCTCAGTCCTTGAATTCCGAGGTGAAGTGAAAATCAATATCCGGAAAATTATCCTGAACCATTTGCAGCCATGCTCTGGATTCGGCCATGAATACAAGTTTGCCGTCCTTATCACGCGCGATATGGCGTTGTTTGGAATCGATAAATTCCGCCAGTTTTTTTGGATCTTTACTGCTGATCCAGCATGCTTTATAAATATTCTGGGGCGCGAACTGCACCGTCGCCGAATATTCATTTTTCAGTCGAAACTGAATTACTTCAAATTGTAAAGCCCCGACCACGCCAACAACTTTCTTCTTACCCAGCTCGTAGGTAAAAAGCTGGGCAACGCCTTCTTCCATGAGCTGAAGCAATCCCTTTTCCAGTTGCTTCGTTTTCATGGCATCGAGGTTTATGACTTCTTTAAAAATTTCCGGTGAAAAACTGGGGATCCCCGTATACAGGAGTTTTTCGCCTTCCGTTAACGTATCCCCTATCTTCAGGTTGCCCGTATCAAAAATACCCACAATATCACCAGGCCAGGCCTCTTCCACTGTTTCGCGATCCTGCGCCATAAATGCCGTTGCGTTGGAAAAGCGCACTGACTTGTCATGACGCACATGGAAATAATTGCTTCCCCTTTCAAATTTCCCCGAACAGACCCTGAGGAATGCGATGCGATTCCTGTGTTTAGGATCCATGTTGGCGTGTATCTTAAATACAAAACCGGTAAACTTATTTTCCTCAGGCTCCACCACCCTCACCGTTGTCTCCCTGGGCATCGGAGGAGGTGCAATGCGAATGAAGGTGTTCAGCAATTCCTTCACACCAAAATTATTCACGGCGCTTCCGAAAAATACTGGGGCTACTTTTCCGTGGAGGTAATCCTGGATATTGAGATCAGGATAAACCCCCTCGATGAGTTCAATGTCTGCGCGCAATTGCCTTGAATAGTTTTCTCCTACGTAGTCATCAAGTCCGGGATCGCCGATATCTTTAATTTCAATACCCTCTTCCACTGTAATTTTACTGGGCGTAAAAAGGTGAAGGCTCTTCTCATATAGATTATAAACACCTTTAAAATTCTTTCCCATGTTAATAGGCCAGCTTAAAGGGCGAACTTTAATTTTGAGTTTTTCTTCGATCTCATCCAATAACTCAAAAGGATCGCGACCCTCGCGATCGAGTTTATTAATAAAACAAATTACGGGCGTGCTCCGCATCCGGCACACATCCATTAATTTTTCAGTCTGGATCTCCACACCTTTCACGCAATCGATTACCATGATTACGCTGTCTACAGCGGTGAGCGTTCTGTAAGTATCTTCGGCAAAATCCTGGTGACCGGGAGTGTCGAGCAGGTTGATCTTTACATCGCGGTAATTAAATCCCATTACAGAAGTGGCGACTGAGATACCGCGTTGCTTTTCAATCTCCATCCAGTCGGATCGGGCATGGTCCTTTATTTTGCTGGATTTTACCGCCCCGGCTTTTTGAATTGCGCCGCCAAAAAGCAGGAGCTTTTCTGTAAGGGTAGTCTTTCCGGCATCCGGGTGACTGATGATTCCAAAGGTTCTTCTTTTTTCTATTTCTTCTTTCAACGTCATATTTCTTAAGCAACTTCGGCCGGTTGGCAATTCTGCATCTCACTGATTTTAAGGTTGCAAAAGTAGTAAAATGTACGAATTGTGCAGGTATTACGGGTATGGTACCTGCTGAATGCTCAAAAATCTCTAAATTTGATATACATATTAAGGGACAGGTATGCAAACTAAAATTGATAGGACAAAAGTGTGGACTTTAGAAGATTACCTGATGTTGGGTGAAATTAATACCCCCTGTCAACTAATAAATGGCGAACTGATCATGAGCCCCTCTCCTACACCATTACATCAGCGAGTTTCAAGAAAATTATTTAATCTTCTTGAAAAGTATGGTAACAACACAGGTGAAGTCTTCTACGCGCCCATGGATCTTTATATTGATAAGCAAAATGTATTTCAACCTGATCTGATTTACATATCAAAAGCAAAGAGCAACATCATCACTCAACGCGCCATTGAAGGAGTGCCTGACCTTATTGTTGAAATAATATCACCGTCCAATATTTTTACAGATAGAAATACAAAGAAAAAAGTTTACCAAAAGATCGGTGTCAAAGAATACTGGATTGTTGATCCTGCCAATCAAACCCTCGAAATATATCTTGACAACCAGGCTGACCCCGAAGTTCCTCATTTGTACCTCGTGGGTGATGGGAAGGTCAGTTAATATGTAATTCCTTCCCTGGACTTCGATCTGAAAGCCATATTCTGACCAAATCAGTTTTTGAAGGTTTGAAACTTCAGAAAGTTGATTAAGAGGGTTTGCCACCCAATTCAGAAGCATGCTATCTTGAATTCATTACGGAAATAAGAAAATATGGAATACAGGACATTCGGCAGAACCAACTTAAAAGTAAGCGAGATCGGGTACGGCATGTGGGGCCTTGCCGGATGGACAGGAACTGACAGCGCCGAACTAGATCAGGCGCTAGACCGGTCCGTAGCGCTGGGTTGCAACTTTTATGATACAGCCTGGGGATATGGAGCTGGAAAAAGCGAACAAATTCTCGGCAATCTCATTCGCCGTCACGACCGGAAAAGGCTTTATCATGCCACCAAGATCCCTCCTAAAAATTTTCAATGGCCCAGTAAACCGGATTATAATCTTGAGGATTGTTTTCCCTATGGCCATATCATAGAATACACAGAAAAAAGCCTGAAAAATCTTAAAGTAGATTGCATCGACCTGCAACAATTCCACGTCTGGGAGGATCGTTGGGCTGGAAACGATGATTGGAAAAAGGCAGTAGAGAAACTGAAAAAAGACGGTAAGATCAAGTTTGTGGGGGTAAGTGTAAACCGTTGGGAACCCGATAACGTGTTGGAAACACTCAGAACAGGACTTATTGACGCCGTTCAGGTCATTTACAATATTTTTGACCAGGCACCGGAAGATGATTTATTTCCGCTTTGTCGAAAATTAAATATCGGTGTTATCGCCCGGGTGCCATTCGACGAAGGTTCTTTAACGGGTTTGCTAACGAAACAGACTACTTTCCCCAAAGATGACTGGCGATCAACTTATTTTGTACCGGAGAATTTAAAAAGCAGCGTTGATCACGCCGATGCCTTAAAACCCTTGATTCCCAACGGTATGGCGATGCCGGAAATGGCTTTGCGCTTTATCCTGGGCAATGACGATGTGCACACCATCATACCGGGAATGCGCAAATTGAGAAATGTAGAAGCTAATATCGCGGCCAGCGATGGAAAGAAGCTGCCTTCTTCCCTTACGCAAAAACTTAAACTCCACCGGTGGGACAGGAGACCCACAGCCTGGTCTCAATAATTTTCCTTAGTTTTTTTTCGTTTGCTGACCCGGAGCATAAGGTTTTGCTGACTGACTTCCGGTGACTTTTTTCACCTGACCCGGAGGAGCTTTTTTGGGCTTAGAATCCACAACAACCAGCTGGGCACAGGAGTTTAAAATCAGGATCAACGCCAGCAGGCTAAATATTTTTTTCATAGTAGGAGTTTCATCAAAAATAACCAGCCATTGCAGGGGAAATGGCTTGGTGTAATAAAATAGGTCATATTAAACCAAATGTATAGGCTGTCAATGTGTCATTTTTTGAGCCAAAAACAGGTGCTGGCACAACCATTGTTGACCGTTGCCTACAATATCAGTGTTGAACATTAAAAGAACTTAAATATCATGGGCAAAATTATTGGAATCGATTTGGGTACGACCAACTCCTGCGTAGCGGTTATGGAAGGTAGTGAACCCGTAGTAATTGCAAACAGTGAAGGCCGTAGAACCACACCCTCTATCGTTGCCTTTCTGGATGATGGCAAAGGAGAGCGTAAAGTAGGTGATCCTGCCAAACGCCAGGCCATTACCAATCCGAAAAATACCGTTTCCTCTATCAAGCGGTTCATGGGTAAGAAATTCGAGGATGTGAATGAGGAGATGAAAATGGTTTCTTACAAGGTTGAACGTGGCAATAATGACACTGTTCGAATCAGAATCGGTGATCGTCTTTATACCCCCCAGGAAATATCAGCAATGATCCTTCAGAAAATGAAGAGCACTGCAGAAGATTATCTTGGTACAACAATTACAGAAGCAGTCATCACAGTACCTGCCTATTTTAATGATGCAGAGCGCCAGGCTACAAAAGAAGCCGGACAGATCGCAGGTCTGGATGTGAAAAGGATCATCAACGAACCCACAGCTGCAGCCCTGGCTTACGGCCTTGACAAGAAAAACAAAGACATGAAAATCGCGGTGTACGACCTTGGTGGTGGTACATTCGATATATCTATTTTGGAATTAGGTGACGGTGTGTTTGAAGTAAAATCCACCAACGGTGATGTTCACCTGGGCGGTGACGACTTTGATCAGCGCATCATGAACTGGCTGGCAGATGAATTCAAAAGAGATGAAAACGTCGACCTGCGCAAAGACCCGATGGCGCTTCAGCGTTTGAAGGAAGCATCTGAAAAAGCAAAGATCGAACTTTCGAGTTCTCAGGAGACGGAAGTGAATCTACCATACATCACTTCCATTGATGGAGTTCCAAAACACCTGGTAAAAAAGATCAGCCGTGCGAAATTTGAACAACTTGTCGATGATCTCATCCGCAGAACATTGGAACCTTGCCGTAAAGCAGTCGAGGATTCCGGCGTTTCTGTTGGCCAGATCGATGAAGTGATCCTGGTAGGTGGATCTACCCGTATCCCGAGAATTGTAGACGAAGTTGAAAAATTCTTCGGCAAGAAACCCTCAAAGGGTGTAAATCCGGATGAAGTGGTTGCCATTGGCGCCGCGATCCAGGGTGGCGTGCTCACCGGTGAAGTAAAGGATGTGTTGCTGTTAGACGTAACACCGCTTTCACTTGGTATTGAAACGCTGGGTGGAGTGTTCACCAAATTAATCGAATCGAATACTACGATCCCTTCTAAAAAATCCGAGGTATTCTCGACCGCTGCTGACAATCAGCCTTCTGTTGAGATCCATATTCTTCAGGGAGAGAGACCGATGGCAAAAGACAACCGCTCGATCGGCCGTTTCCACCTGGATGGCATTCCTCCGGCGCCGCGAGGCATCCCGCAGATAGAAGTGACCTTCGATATTGATGCCAACGGTATATTACACGTTTCTGCAAAAGATAAGGGTACCGGCAAAGAGCAGAAGATCAGAATTGAAGCTTCTTCCGGATTAACCGACGCGGAGATACAGAAGATGAAGCAGGAAGCACAAGCCAATGCCGAAAGTGATAAGAAGATCAAGGAGCGCACAGAAAAGATCAATCAGGCCGATTCGCTGATCTTCCAGACTGAAAAGCAGATGAAGGAATATGGCAATAAACTTTCTGAGCCAAACAAAACTGCCATCAATGGTGCGCTTGAAAAATTAAGAGATGCGCATAAAAATCAAGACATCGGGGCAATTGATATCGCCATGGCCTCCCTTAATACAGCCTGGCAGGCGGCCGCCACCGAAATGTATCAGGCTTCCGGCGGCCAGCAGCCTGGCGCTGAAAATGGCGGACAAGCCAATGAGCCCAAGCAAGGTGGTTCGGCCAATGATGTTTCAGATGTTGAATTCGAGGAAGTAAATGACAATAAGAAGTAATTCGTACATTTTAATATCACTCAGGACCGTTGCAGCAATGCAGCGGTCTTTTTTTTAGAACCAAATCAAACACCTTCACCGCCCAAAAAGATTTTCCGCGTGCAACTTAACGGTTGTTCGCAAACTTTCTTTTCACATCCCACCCTTCAGATATTTGTTATTCGCGCCAGATAATTAAATTTGCCGGCTTCTTAATAACAGCATTTTATGATCGTATTAAAATTCGGCGGCACCTCGGTGGGCAAACCGGAAAGATTAAAGAAGGTGGCGGAATTGGTGTTAGGTACTCCGGGGAAAAAAATAGTCGTGCTTTCAGCGTTGTCAGGTACAACCAACGCCCTGGTTCTTATAGGGGAGAATTTGATGGCGGGACATGTTGATAAAGCTGAGGCGGAGATTACGGCGCTTGAGAAACATTACCATGGCTATATCAAGGACCTGTTCACAGGAGAAGCATCCCATGCCATTGGGCAGGAAATTGTGAGCCGTTATTTTATCCTGATCCGTTTACTTGCTGCCGGACAGTTTGATGATAAAAGTTACCGCGAACTTCTTGCACAGGGAGAGATGATCTCCACCGAACTATTTTATCACCATCTTCAGGAAAGGAAGGTCAGCTCAAGACTGTTGCCTGCGCTGCATTTCATGTCGATCGATGAGAATGAGGAGCCGGAACTTGAAAAGATTTCCGGACGGCTGAAACCTCTGGTTGATTCGATGAATACAATTGAGATTCTTATTACCCAGGGTTATATCTGCCGCAATCACCGCAATGAGATCGACAACCTGAAACGCGGAGGAAGTGATTATACGGCTTCGCTGATTGGAGCCGCGGTGCAGGCAGAGGAAGTTCAGATTTGGACGGACATTGATGGCATGCACAACAACGATCCGCGTATTGTAAAAAAGACCATTCCTATTTCACATCTTACTTTTGATGAAGCTTCAGAGCTCGCCTACTTCGGCGCAAAAATTCTTCATCCATCCACTATTGTGCCGGCACAGAAATATAAAGTACCCGTAAGGTTGAAAAATACCATGGATGAAAAAGCGCCTGGCACGATCATCACGGAGAAGGGCGGGTCGGAAGAATCATTTAAAGCGATAGCGGCAAAAGATAATATCACGGCAATCAAGATAAAATCCTCCCGAATGCTCATGGCCTACGGTTTTTTACGCAGGGTGTTCGAAATTTTCGAACATCATAAAACGCCTATTGACATGATCGCAACTTCCGAAGTTGCAGTCTCACTGACGATTGATAACCAGACCCACCTCGCATCCATAGAAACAGAATTAAGAAAATTCGGATCCATTGAAGTAGACAAGGATCAAACAATTATCTGTATTGTGGGCAACCGCATCATGGATAAAAAAGGTGCGCTGAATGATGTCTTTAAATCACTCGCGGCAATTCCGGTGAGAATGGTCTCTTGCGGCGGAAGCGCCAACAACGTTTCAATCCTCATTGACAAACAATATAAAGAGCAGGCGCTTAATGCGCTCAATGAAGGATTATTCGGGTTGAAATAGGGTAGAGACGAGGCAGGCCTTGTCTCTACGCGGTTTTCATATTAACTGTTTCAAGGCGATTTCAAACGACGCCTGCGCGATGCCGGTTTTTTTCTGGTTGATGGCGTGTGATTTGACCAGGGCACTGCGGATGGTTTGGGAAATATCATTAAAGATCGGGGCATCGTCCATTTTCACTTCGTTTTCCATGAAGTAGGCAAACACGCGGGCCATTCCGCAGTTTGCAATAAAGTCAGGTATGACAGAAAATTTCTCATCCGCGTAAAGCCCCGTGGCGCCAAAGAAAATTTCAGGATCCGAAAAGGGAACATTTGCGCCGCATGAAAATACTTCGAGCTTTGAGGCGATCATGCGGTCGACCTGATCACGCGTGATCAATCTGGAGGCAGCCGCGGGAATAAAAATTTCAAAATCCAGATCCCAAATTTTTTTATTTACAATATCGAAAGGCAACATATCTTCCGATACCATTTTGTTTCCGCGGCGATCGTTCACCAGTTTGCGCACTTCTTCCAGATCATAACCTCTTTGATTGATGACCCCCCCTTCGTGACTGACTACGCCGACCACTTTTACACCGAGTTGCGCAAGATAGAAGCCCGCGGCAGCGCCGACGTTACCCCAGCCCTGCACGACCGCACGTTTGCCTGCGATGTGACTTCCCCATAGTTCGTAAAAATGTTTCACCGCCTGAGCAACACCATAACCGGTGCACATGTCGGCGATGGTGTATTTTTTTGAAAGCGATGGAGAAAATTGCTCATCCTCGATCACCTTTACTACTCCCTGGCGCAACTGCCCGATCCTGTTTACCTTCTGAGGCTCGGTGGGCTTAAAATGTCCATTAAAGACACCTTCCTGCGGATGCCATATGCCTACATCCTCAGTAATAGGAATTACCTCGTTGATCTCATCAACATTCAGATCACCCCCCGTGCCGTAGTAATACTTTAGTAACGGCATTACGGCTGCATACCAGCGGTGTAGTACACGTTCTTTTCTCGGATCAGCGGGATCGAAGTTCAGACCGGATTTCGCGCCACCGATGGGCGGGCCTGAAACCGTAAATTTAACTTCCATAGTTTTGGCAAGAGATTCAACTTCCCTTTTATCCAGGCCTTTTCGCATTCTTGTTCCTCCACCAGCAGCCCCTCCCCTGAGGGAATTGATCACAACCCAACCCTCAGCTTCTGATTCAGGGTCTTTCCATTCAAAGACAATCTCAGGTTTTTTATTTTCAAATTTTTGAAGAAGTGTCTGCATGATCATCGATGGTCAATGTAAAATTTGCCGTTTCGCCTCAAGCTTACTCGTGTGATCCGCGCTTAAATCCAATCATCGTCCCGGAAGAAGTATCCCGTGCTGCATTTGTTACGGTCTTCAAACAATTGATTTCGTTGCGCACCCGGAGTACACCAAGAAAACCAAACACCATGGCTTCCTTGAACTTCACTACCTCCTGCTCCGGTATTATGAACGTGAGATCATCGCCCCCCTGATGAAGCAGTCGTGTAATTAGAAATGAGTTAAAGGCGCCTCCGCCGGTACACAACACCTTTGCCATGTGCTTTTGCGATCTTATGGCCTCGCAGATCTCAATTGCCGCAGATTCGGTAAACGTGCGAAGCCGGTCTTCCAGAGATATTCTTTTATTGCCTAACAATCCCGCGATCTGCTCTTCAAAAATTTCTCTGCCCAGCGAGGGCCTTTTCGATCGGAATTTCGAATAAATTTTATTCAGGCTTTTTAATAACCCATTGTCAACATTTCCGTTCGAGGCCATCGCTCCGTTCTTATCAAACTTTTTTGACATCTCTGCAGCCAGAAGATTCAAACCCATGTTCGAAAAACAGATATCAAAAGCATAACGCTTGCCTTTCACATCCATTGAAAGATTTGCAATTCCGCCGAGGTTGAGGCAGACATCGTATTCATGAAACAGGAATTTATCTCCGGCTGGAACCAGTGGGGCTCCTTCACCCCCGAACGCAACATCCTGCATTCGGAAATCGCAAACAACGGGAACGCCACTGGCAGAATGCAGCGAATACCCATTTCCGATCTGGGTGGTGAAGCCGCGTGCGGGCTGGTGAAAAACCGTATGTCCATGTGAGGCGACAAAGTCAACTTTAAGGCTATGCTTTTCCAAAAACCCGCGTGCCATTTTCCCCAGGTAGGAACCATAGTCGGCATCCAATGCCATCAGATCCTGTCCGTACAACTTATGGGCTTCCGACAGCTTGTCGAGCCAGTGTGGCGGATACCTGACAGTAGAATAATGGTCAATCGAGTATTTCCATCCTGATCTTGATTTTTGAAAAACACAATAAGCGATATCGAGCCCATCCATTGAAGTGCCTGACATTAATCCGATTACTTTATATTTGGATTTCATGGCCGAATATTCTTAGTCGGTGTTCTTGAACATCAAATTACCGGTATTGTCAAAATTTCCACCATACGGTGGATTCATTACCTTTGAATCTTATTCTATTTTCAGAGAAATGAATCTTGTTATCGATTCGGGAAACAGTGCCGCCAAGGTAGGAATTTTCAATCATGAAAAGCTGATTGAAAAGTTTACATTCCCTGCGCTGGAGGGACTTGAGCAATTTATTTTTGACACAAAGTTTGAAAACCTCATCATCAGTTCGGTGAAAGCTGACGCGGAATTAATCGCATCCTGGGGAAACAAAGCCAACAAGCATTTTATCCTGAGAAAAGGTCTGCCTTTGCCTGTTAATAATTTATATAGCACCCCTGATACCCTGGGAATGGACCGGCTGGCAGCGGTTTGTGGTGCACATCAATTATTCCCTACCCACAATTGCCTGGTTATTGATGCCGGCACTTGTATCACCTATGAGTTTAAAGATCAGACGGGGAATTATCATGGGGGCAGCATTTCCCCCGGATTAAATATGCGCTTCAAAGCGGTCAATACTTTCACCGCCAAATTGCCGTTAGTGTCACCAAAGGCAGGCGCAAAACTGATAGGCCAAAGTACTGAAGCCTCGATTCAAAGTGGTGTGGTGAATGGATTATTAGCGGAAATCGAGGGGATTATCCGGCTGTACAAGGAAAAATTTCCCGAATTACAGGTGATTTTATGCGGTGGGGATGCCGGATTTTTTGAAAACCAGTTGAAAGCCTCCATATTTGCGAGCCCCGAACTAGTGCTCATCGGGTTAAATAGCATTTTGATCTATAATGTCAATCATTCATAAGTACGTTTTTATCTGTATAGGCCTGCTCCTGTCACTTGAAGCGTCGGGCCAGGCTGCCCGAAGCCCCTATACTTCCTTTGGAATTGGAGAGCCCTATGGAAATGCTCTGATCAACCATCAGGGCATGGCTGGAGTTGGCGTCAGCCATCCACAATATTTCTATATCAACAATCAGAATCCGGCCTTGCTGGTTTACAACTCTGTTCAATCCGCATTTCAGGCAGGAATACTGATTGAACGGCGGAACATCACCGGAGATACCCTGAGCGAAGCCACTCAGGGAGGAAATATGAATTATCTCGTAGTAGCATTTCCCATAAAACCCTCGAGATGGACTACATCAGTTGGTCTGATGCCGTATACCTCAGTCAATTACAAAATGCAATACAACGATGATATTATTGGAAGCCCCGACGAAGTACGCGTTATTGAAGAGGGAAGCGGTGGGCTTAGTCAATTGTACTGGTCAAACGGAGTGCGTCTGATCAAAGATGTCGCCGTGGGATTAAAAGCTTCCTATATTTTCGGTTCCCTTGTGAACCAGTATAAGAACCAATTGATAAATTCCAACGAACCTGGTAACTATTTCGCAGCGGTGGAAGAAAAATCCTATGTTAAGGACTTCATGTTTGGTACAGGGATCTCTTTCAGCAAAGATTCATTATTCAATAAGAAGCAGTACCGTTTAAGCATAGGTGCTGTCTATAATTTTGCAACCGATCTTGCTGCGCGCAAGACTGATAAACTTTACCGCACTACCAGCATTGACGGCACTGACAGTACTGATATCATTATCTTACCAAGTTCCATCCGCGGAAGTTATAGCATTCCTTCTTCCTTGACGGTAGGTCTTTCGTTAAGCAGGGGGTTAACATGGAGCATAGCGTCGGACTTTTCTTACCAGGATTGGTCTGCTTTCAGCGATATTAACGGCCAAAATGGAGGACTTGATAAATCCTGGAGAGTGGCGCTGGGAGGGGAGATCACTCCTGATCTCTTCGCGACGAATAATTATCTCAAACAATTGACTTACAGGGCAGGTGTCAGTATGGAACAAAATCCTTTTTCAGGCAATGGTATGCCTGTGAAGGATATTGGCATCAATTTTGGGCTCTCCCTGCCAGCAGGATTGTCGAGAATTGATCTGGCATTTAAATACGGCAAACGGGGGAATAAGGCGGAAAACATCCTGGAAGAAAATTATTTAAAGATCTATTTCGGGATCACCTTTAACGATCAATGGTTCATCAAAAGAAAATTCGATTGATCTGTCACTGGCATAAGCTTCATCAGGCCATAGTCATCGCTATGGCTTTTTCGTTTTATCACTTGAAAATAATCCTGGCCCTTCTCATGTTTTCCTTCACAGCGTGTAATCAATCTGATATGAAAGAGCCGTTGGTTTATGATGGTCCGCTCAGGATTGGCGAAAACGTTGAAATGTATTACACAGAGGACAACCGTGTGAAAGTAAAAATGATTGCCGCAATGGTGTATGAATTCGAAAACGGCGATAACGAGTTTCCCAAAGGCATTTATCTCGAATTTTTTAATGAATTTGGCAAACTGGAATCGACCCTTAGGGCCAATGAGGCGTATTATTTCAAGAAGGAAAATCAGTGGCGCGGCCGGGGAAAAGTTGAAGTAAAGAATCTGGAAAAAAACGAACAACTCAACACAGAAGAGCTATTCTGGAAGCCTGCTGAAGAGAAAATATTCACTGACAAATTCGTTACCATTCGCCAGCAAGCCGATGTAATCTATGGTCAGGGTCTTGAGGCCAAACAAGACATGTCTGAATATATTATTAAAAAACCTGAGGGGGAGTTCGCAGTTGAAGATTAATCTTCGCGTAATCCATATTTCCTTGGTATTTTTGCAATTCATGAAACTCTCTGGTGTCATCCTCCTGTCTCTAACCGTTGCTTTCCTCATTATCGGTATTCACCAGATTATGACCATAGGCTTTGAAAATGCGTACTGGGCCGTTATGCTAGCCCTCGTTTTCTTTTTTCTTTATAATTTAGAAAGGCGAAAAACATAACTATGGACAATACATTTTTGGCCGGAATGATAGGCTCACTGATCTTCTCCATATTCCTGTCAGGAATAGAAGTCGCTTTTCTTTCAGCCAATAAAATACAGCTTGAACTTCAGGGAAAGAATGGGAACGTCGGCGCAAAAATAATGTCGTTCTTCATCAGAAAACCCACGTGGTTTATTGGTACCGCCCTAATTGGTAATATCGCTGCTTTGGTCCTTTTTGGAATATTTACCACCCTTTCACTTCTATCGTGGTATGAACTGCAATTTTCTTCTCTGAGCATAACTGTTCTTATACCGATCCTGGTGCTGACTTTTGCCCTTTCAGTGATCATTCTCTATACCGTGGAATTTTTTTCGAAAAGTTTTTTCATCATCAATTCCAACAAAATGGTCAAGGCAATGGCCATGCCGTTTGCTTTGATCTCCGTTCTTTTGTTTCCCGTGGTTTTTACCGTGATCTCGCTTGCGAAACTTATCATCAACCATGTTTTTGGATTGGAGTACTCCAAAGAGAAACCCGTTTTCGGGCTGACGGATGTCAACCATTATTTAAAAAGCATGCATCGCGTAAAACAGGCCGACCGGAACCTTGAACTGGATAAGAAGATCTTTGCAAACGCCCTCGAATTCAAGTCCGTTCGTATTCGCGATTGTATGATTCCACGCACAGAGATTGTCGCGGTGGGATTGGATGCGGGACTTCCAAAATTACAGGAAGCTTTTTTAGAAAGCGGCCATTCAAAGATCATTATCTATAAGGATTCAATTGACGACGTTGTGGGTTACTGCCACTCCTCCGCACTGTTTAAAAAACCAAGCCGCATTGAAGAGATACTGACACCAATTATTATTATTCCGGAAACGACACTTGCCAGGGAACTGATGGTTCGTTTTATCAATGAGCACAAAAGTTTAGCGGCTGTTGTGGATGAGTTCGGGGGCACGTCCGGCATCGTTAGTATGGAGGATGTTATTGAAGAAATTTTAGGAGAGATTGAAGATGAACATGATGAAAACACCGAGGTAGAATTGAAAGTAGACAAAAACACCTGGTTGCTCAGCGCCCGGCTGGAAATTGATTACCTCAATGAAACCTATGGCTGGAAATTGCCCACCGGCGATTATGACACACTAAGTGGATTGATACTTTCCTATACTGAGGATCTGCCAAAAACCGGTGAAACTATCAGTGTACCTCCTTTTACATTCGTAGTTCAGGCCACGGAAGAAAACCGGATCAATACAGTAAAGGTTATTGTAAAATCCGATATACCATCAGCCTGATTATCAGTGAATTAGTGGTATATTTTTTGACTCTTCCCCGCCGTGTACCATATTTTGTAAAAACTAAATTTTTCAAATAGAGATAACCCATTAAATTTGCGGGCTTTATCGTTGTTTTATCTCTGTACTTTCAACGATCCTTGCTAAACTCACTAACATTATAATTTTACTATGGCATTAATTGGGACGTTACGCGACAAGTTGGGAATTGTTCTGGTGATCTTTATTTTCGTCGCGCTTTTCGCGTTTATTCTTGGTGAGCTATTAACTAATAATAGCGTTCTCTTTAATCAGAATGAAGTGGGTGAGATTGATGGCAATTCCATTTCCATTGAAGAATTTCAAAGCGCCGTTGAAGAACGAAGGGCGAATTACATTTTGAATTTTAACCGAGAACCCGGGGATCGTGAAATGACCACCCTCCGGCAGCAAGCATGGGACCTTCTCATTGCGCGTTATGCCATCGTTCCGCAATATGAAAAAGTTGGCATACAAGTCACTGACAACGAAGTGATCGATATGATCAGCGGCACCAACATCGATCCCAATATCCGTCAGGCTTTTATCAATCAGCAAACCGGCGAATTTGACCGGGCAATGCTGGGCAATTACATTAACCAGGTGAAGACCATGCCCCCGGGAACGGAGGGCCGCGTTCGCTGGGAGCTTTTCCAACGCGACCTCAAACCAGCACGCGAGCGTATCAAATATGAAAATCTTTTGGTAAAGGCCGATTACGTCACTAAATCTGAGGCTGAGCAGGAATACCACCTGCAAACGGATGTAGCAGAAATAAAATTTGTCTATGTGCCCTATCACGCGGCAGGTGATTCCGTTTCTGAAGTCGAAGATTCCGACCTCGAGGATTATTACAATGAAAACAAAGAGCAGTTCAAGACAGAACACACCCGTGACATCAAATATGTGACATTCTCCCTTGTGGCCTCTCCACAGGATAGCCTTGAAGTAAGGCAGGACATGCAGGAAATTGCAAAAGAATTTTTAAACACGCAGGAGGATTCAATATATGCTGCTTCAAATACTGAAAGTCAGGATGCTTTTCAGAAATACAATGTTTCGAACCTCCCGGCTTTCGTTAAGCCAGAGGATCTCAAAGCAGGCAATGTTATAGGACCGTTTATTGACGGAAGTTCCTACGTGGTTGTGAAGGTTTCTAATATTTTTAAAGACACTATTGCCTATGCTCAGGCCAGCCATATCCTTATAAAGTGGGATCAGGATACGCCCGCAGGCAAGATAGCAGCAAGAGAAAAAGCCCAGGGCATCTTAAGGGAGATCAGGAACGGCGCTGACTTTGCTGCAAATGCGCGTGAACACGGAACAGATGGAACCGCTGGCAATGGAGGCGACCTTGGATGGGTGTACACCGGCCAGATGGTTAAGCCATTTGAAGATGCGGTCTTTGAGCCTTCCAGGCCGGGGTTGATCAATGAAGTTGTCGAAACCGAATTCGGCTACCATATTGTAAAGGTCACCCGTGTAAAAGATAACACCGCTTATGAACTGGCAGTTATTGAAAAAGTGATTGGTCCGAGTGACGCTACAACAAATGAAGTTTATCGCAGAGCCGAGACTTTCTCTGCAAACCTGGATGGTGTTGCCGGGTTTGAGAAGAAGTCGAAAGATGACGGCCTGAATGTTTTCGATAGCAAAGATCTCACCGCTGGCGAAAGGAGCATTGGTACATTAGGTGATGCACGTCAAATAATTCAATGGCTATTCCGCGACGCTTCCGAAGGTGAAGTTTCTGATATTTTTGATCTGCAGGACCAATATGTGATAGCCGTTATGACGGGTGAAACAGAGAAAGGATATCGGTCGCTCGAGAGTGTTAAAAAAGACATCACCCCGGAAGTGTTGAAAAAACTGCAGGGAAATACTATCATCGAAAAATTAAAGGGAGCAAGCGGAACACTTGAGGAAATTGCCAATGCTTTTGGCTCGGATGCCGGGGTTTACAGCAGCAGCGATCTCAAACTTAGTTCAAATAATCTTCCGACTGCAGGTTTTGACCCGATAGCAGTGGGTAAAGCCTTCGGACTTGAAAGCGGGAAACGTTCAGAACCTTTTGCAGGGGAAAACGGGGTTTTAATCATTGAAATGCAGAACAAAACCACCGCCCCTGAAATAGCGGATTACAGCGCCTACAAAACCGCCATTCAGCAGCAGAACCAGCAGCGCAGCGGCTTTAACATAGCTGAGGCAATTAAAGACTACGCAGACATTGAAGATAAGCGCTATAAGTTTTATTAGTTAACTCATTCAATCGGCCGTCCTGTGGAATACGCAGGACGGCTGTTTTTTTTATGGATCAGGAGTGGATGAAATCTTTCAGGGAAAAACTCGATCAGCATTACGCCTGGCCTTCGTTATATATGTTCAAGTTTATTGTGCCTTCCGGCCAGGAGGATGCCGTAAAGAAATTATTTCCTAAACACATTGCCTCCGAGAAGCATTCGAAAAAAGGGAAATACACAAGTGTTACTGTGCAAATGATGATGCCTTCCAGCGAAGCGGTAGTGAGTGTATATGAGCAGGCTTCCTCCATTGACGGATTGATAGCTTTGTGATTTCATACTTTTATTAAAGCATTTTTACTCCTACCTTAATATAATTTAATTTAAAGTATTTCGGATATGGCATGGAAAGAAGTTGATAAC
>JBBDXJ010000216.1:0-21005 GCA_040902445.1 Cyclobacteriaceae bacterium
AGTCATCCAGGGGGTCCGCTATCAATTAACCATCTATTCAAAGAACGTTTTGACTAACCCATTAAAGACAAGCAAAATGCTGTATCTCTCTGGTAATCAATGTGAGTTTCTTTCTAAAAGAGACCCTGTATTTTACTTCCTGACCACTTCCTTCCAAAATGGGAGTGCAAAGGTATATTTTAGGATTACATTATCCAAGTTTGCATAAAAAAATTTCAGGGAAATCACTCAGACTTTACTTCCAGAAGTGGGCTAACACGCTTTTTTTGGCCACAGTTCCACTGCACAAACGAAAATTCACGCACCGAACGCAACCAACACATCACCGGCTTATTCAGTTGCGAAAACTCCGCATCACTAACAGCGCTGACTTGCAGAACTTTAAACCTGAAACATTAAACTTTGAGTTTATCTGGCAACGACCTGGCCAAGAAAAGGATGCCTGTAAACTGTCTGTGTCCGGTCAGGACCAGTGGAAATCAGCGTGATGGGTACATTCAAATGTCTTTCGAGAAAATCAATGTACTGACGCAGCGCTGACGGCATTGCATTCTCTGAAATACCCACCAGGTTGCAATTCCAACCCGGCAACTCCTCATAAACAGGTGTGATCTTTTCATGAATGAGTTCATAAGGCAAAGCCTCCGTCAGGGAGCCATCTTTCAACCTGTATTGCGTACAGACTTTTATTACAGGAAAGATATTCAGCACATCAGCCTTCATCATCAGCAGTTGCGTCACTCCATTGATCATTATCGAATATTTCAGCGAGGGCAGGTCAATCCAGCCGCAACGCCTGGGCCTCCCGGTCGTGGATCCGAATTCATTTCCCTCTTTCCTCATCAGCTCGCCCTGCTCGTCCGCTAGTTCCGTCGGGAAGGGACCACTGCCAACGCGGGTGCTATATGCCTTAAAAATACCGAACACTTCGCCGATGTGACGGGGAGCGATTCCCAGGCCGGTGCAAGCGCCTGCAGTAACTGTATTTGAGCTCGTAACAAAAGGATAGCTGCCAAAATCTATATCCAGTAAAGCACCCTGAGCGCCTTCTGCAAGAATACTGGACCCTCTCTTCAATTCCTGGTTGAGAAAATACTCGCTCTCGATCAATTTGAATTGTTTCAGAAAAGCAACCGAGTCAAAAAATTGCTTTTCAAGATCGTTCCAGTCATATTCAATATCATAATCCTTCAAAATATGGAAATGAAAAGCGGTGAGTTTCTTAAACCGGTCAAGAAAATTATCTGCTGCGATATCCCCTATCCGCAAACCCTGACGGCCGATCTTATCCTGATAGGCAGGCCCTATTCCTTTTAATGTAGAGCCAATCTTGTTTTCGCCTTTCGCTTTTTCATATGCCTGGTCAAGCAACTTGTGCGAGGGCAAGATCACCGTGGCCTTTTTAGAGATAAACAAATTCTGCTTTACTTTCAGATTGTACTTCTGGAGCTTTTCTATCTCAGCCCTGAACACTATGGGATCCAGCACAACACCGTTGCCGATCACATTTTTGGTCGTCTCTCTGAAAATGCCGGAAGGTATCTGATGCAACACGTGTTTGATGCCATCAAACTCCAGCGTGTGCCCGGCATTGGGACCACCCTGGAAACGGGCCACCACATCGTATTGAGGGGCCAGTACATCCACAATTTTTCCTTTGCCCTCATCACCCCATTGAAGGCCTAACAATACATCTACTTTCGACATTTTATTTTTTGGCAGTTTTTAAAACTTCTTCTTCGTTTTGAATGATCTGGAAAATAGCATTGAGCTTTGTGATAACCAGAAGCTTTTGCACAGTTTCCGAAGGCTTCATCAGGTAAACTTCGCCTCCTTTATTCCGGAATTTTGTAAGTATAGTTATGAGCACGCCGATTCCACTGCTGTTGATATACCGCAATCTGGAAATATCAATTATACAAACGCGGATCTTATCCTGTATGGCGGTGTTAACTTTTTCGAGGATGTTTGCACCGTTATCTTCGCCGATCAGATCTCCTGAAAGACTTAAGATCAGCACATTTTCTTTTACCTGTTGTTCAAATATCATGGCAGCGTAGAATTTATTTCAACTTTACGGTTCTCGCAATTTTCACGGGTACACGCAGCATACAATATCAGTGAATGATGCAGCACATTGAAATGAAGTATCTCTTCCACAGTAGTTTGAATATTCTGGATACGGGGATCGCAGAATTCCACCACCTTGTGGCAATCTGTACAGATCAAATGATCATGTTGTTTGTACCCGTACGATTTTTCGTATTGGGCGAGGTTTTTACCGAACTGGTGTTTTGATACCAGGTCGCATTCCACTAACAGATCAAGCGTGTTGTAAACGGTGGCCCTGCTCACGCGGTAATTTTTGTTCTTCATGCTGATGTAAAGGGATTCCACATCAAAATGACCACCCCGCGAATAAATCTCCTCCAGAATCGCATAACGCTCGGGTGTTTTCCTTAACTCCTTATTTTCAAGATAAGCGATAAAGATCTTCTTGACTTCTTCGTATATCGTCGGATTTAGCGGCATATTTTAATTGCGGGGTCAAAGATAACATTCGCATTCCCCTTTCAAAAACGTTTATTCTTTAGAGTCGAATCTGCTGACCTTTATGACTCCTTCCACACTGAGCAACTTGCTTATCAGTTGCTCCAAATGGCGTGTATCGTTGACATATAACATAATTTCGCCTTCAAAAATGCCAGAATCTGTGTGAATGGACATAGAACTCATGTTCACTTTCAGCTCTTCTGAAATGATTTTTGACACATCGTTAATTAAACCTACACGGTCAGCTCCCCTGATTTTCAGGCCGGTAAGAAAGGCGACCTCGTGCTGGGAGGTCCATTTGGCTTTCACCACACGGTTTCCATGATGTGACAACAATTCAGGAGCATTCGGACAATTTGTTCTGTGTATTTTAATGCCTTCGTTTACCGTGACAAACCCGAAGACATCATCTCCAGGAATAGGAGTACAGCATTTTGCTAATTTATAATCCACAAGATCCATGTCTTCTCCGATGAGAAGGCTGTCTTCATAACGGCCTCTGATCTTGTTGATCTCCTGCTCAACGGGCCGGGCATCTGAAATAGGGACATTGGGTCTGGATCGAATCGGGGAGGTTGGCTTGTTCTCAACAAACCGCTTGATATCCGCTGTAGTGATAAAGCCGGCACCGACGCGGAAATAAAGATCAAAATGCGTGGGCGCTTTGAAGTAGTCGCGCATTTGTTCCAGCATTTGCTGACTCGGATCCTCCTTCAGCTGGCGCACTTTTCTGATAATGATTTCTTTACCTTCCTCCGCTAGTTTCTTTTTATCTTCCTTCAGCTCTTCCTTAATGCGTGCCTTTGCTTTGGAGCTCACCACAAAACGCAGCCAGTCTTCATGAGGTTTCTGTTTCTGTGAGGTAAGGATCTCAATCTGGTCGCCGTTTTTCAGCACATAGTTAATGGGCACCAGCTTGTTGTTGACTTTGGCGCCAATACATTTGGAACCCACCTGAGTATGGATCTCAAAGGCGAAATCCAGAGCGGTTGCTCCATAGGGTAAATTTTTTAATTCGCCCTTTGGCGTGAAAACGAATACCTCGTCGCTGAAGAGATTGCCGCGGAAATCATCGACGAAATCCAATGCAGAGTGATTATGCTGCTCGAGAAGATCGCGCACCCGCGCCAGCCATTTTTCCAGGTTGGATTCTGCCGTCGAGTTTGTGTCTTTATATTTCCAGTGAGCCGCATATCCTTTTTCCGCAATTTCATCCATCCTTTTGGTGCGGATCTGAACTTCAACCCATTGTCCGTTTTTTGCCATCACGGTGGTATGGAGCGATTCATAACCATTGGCCTTTGGGGTACTGATCCAATCGCGAAGCCTGTCGGGATTGGGAGTGTAATAGTCGGTAACAATCGAATACACCTGCCAGCACAGGGCTTTTTCCTGGTCTACAGGCGTATCAAGTACAATGCGGATCGCAAACAAATCAAATACTTCCTCAAAGGGTATGTTTTGTTTTCGCATTTTATTCCAGATGGAATAGATGGATTTGGGACGGCCTTTGATTTCATATTTTATCTTGAGGTTATCCAGCTCTTCATCAATCGGAACCATGAATTGCCTGATAAACTTATTGCGCACTGTTTTGGTGACATCAATTTTCTGAACAATGGTGTCGTAGATATGCCGGTCAGTAAAGCGAAGGTACAGGTCTTCCAGTTCCGTTTTCATAGCGTTTAATCCGAGCCGGTGCGCCAGGGGTGCATACAGGTAGATGGTCTCGGAAGCGATCTTCAACTGCTTGTTGCGTGGCATGCTATCGAGCGTGCGCATATTGTGAAGCCTGTCAGCCAGCTTGATGAGAATCACTCTTACATCCTCTGAAAGCGTGAAGAGCATTTTACGGAAATTTTCCGCCTGCTGTGAAGTGCCATATTCAAAGACACCCCTGATCTTCGTCAATCCATCAATGATCCTGGAGATCTTTTTTCCGAATATTCGCTCTATATCGGCGAGCTCAATGTCGGTGTCTTCGACCACATCGTGCATGAGGGCAGCGATAATGGAGGTAGTTCCCAAACCGATCTCTTCGGTACAGATTTCGGCAACAGACAAAGGGTGGAATATGAACGGTTCACCGGATTTACGGCGCATGTCTTTATGCGCTTCCAGGGAAATGGTGAATGCCTTCTTGATCAGTTTGGCATCGCCCTCTTTAAGTATGGGTTTTGCTATGCGTAATAATCTCCGGTATCGATTTATTATTTCTTTTTTCTCCTGCTCGGTGTCTATTACCATCATTGATCAGTAAAGTTTTGCTCTGACTTTATGTTCACTCGTAATTTAACTGTTTTAAAGAGTAATCAGCGCCTCATTACTTAAACAATCAGAAATTATTCTTTATTCCCGAAATATCTCTAAATTTGCGCTCCTTTTGGATTCTGTCTATGCGCCAGGCAGAAGCAAAGCGGATGTGGCGTAATTGGCAGCCGCGCCAGACTTAGGATCTGGTGCCGTAAGGCGTGGGGGTTCGAGTCCCTTCATCCGCACACACTATGTACTACGTAGCTTACGCTGCAACAAGGTTATGTAAGTCTTTGTTTCATACGGCTTGAGATCAGGAGTTATGTAGTCCAGGTAATGAGCGCAGTAGTATGAACCCCCGGTACTGGTTATTTTCAAGATGGTGTCGGGGGTTCTTGATTTTTATTAACACACAAACGTTTGAAATTTTGGAAATTACATTAAACAAACAGACAAACACGGAAGGTTTAATTAAAATTAAATTAACCGAAGGTGATTACCAACCCAAGGTTGAAGAAAAAGTGAAGGATTACGCCCGGAAAGCAAATATTAAGGGCTTCCGCCAGGGAAAAGTGCCAACAGGCGTTATCAAAAAAATGTTTGGAAAATCCATCCTCGTGGACGAGATCAACCATCTCCTTTCGCATAAAATAACCGACTATATTAAGGACAACAATATCCAGATCCTGGGCGAGCCCCTTCCCAACACCGATAAAACAAAGGATATTGATTGGGATGCCCAGAAGGACTTTGAATTTGAATATCAGATCGGTCTCGTCGAAGACTTCACCTACGATCTTTCACCGAAAACAAAGGTCAAAGATTACAAGATTGAATTGGACGAGCAGACCATTCAGGAAACTCTTTCCGATCTGAAAAAAAGATTTGGCAAAGTCTCTTATCCCGACGTGAGTGAAGCCCAGGATTCTCTGTTCGGCGATCTTCGCTCGACGGAACCCGGCGCTGAAAATGCAGAAGGCGTTAAAAAAGAACACGCGTCCATTCCCATAGAAAAGGTCGAGAAAAAAGAACAGCAGAAATTCATCGGGCTAAAAAAAGATGACGAAGTAGAGATCGAGCCGCAAAAGATCTTAAAGGATGAATCTTTGATCACAGAATTGCTGGGACTTTCTCCCGAAGAAGCAAAGACGACCAACGGAAAGTTTCTTTTCAAAGTCAATACCATCAGCAGATCAGAACCCGCTGAATTAGCAACTGAACTTTTCGACCGCGTATTTGGAAAAGATGTTGCTAAAACAGAAGAGGAATTCATCAATAAAATAAAAGAGACCATCAGTGAAAATTACAAGCGTGAAACAGACCATTTCCTGGATCACCACATCGAAGATTATTTTCTCGAACACACCGCCATTAACCTTCCTGATAGTTTCTTAAAGACCTGGCTGAAAACCACAAGTCAGGGTCAGGTAACCGATTCAGTTCTCGACACAGAATTCGATCATTACGTAAGAGGCCTTAAATGGGATCTGATAAAAAACAAGATCGCCGATGATAACAAGATCAAGGTTGAAGCAGACGAAGTTCGAAGTAAAGCAAAAGACATGATCGTTGCACAGTTTGGCGGCCAGGCTTTCGCCGATCAGTTAAAGGATAAACTGGATGGTGTTGCCGACAACTACCTCTCAAATGAAAACGGACAAAACTTCATGCGTTTATACAATCAGTTGAGAAGTGAAAAGATCCTGAAACATGTAAGGGAGAACATCACCATCGAGGAGAAAATTGTCTCGGTCGATGAATTTAAAAAGATCGTAGCCGAGCACAAACACTTGTAGAGACAAGGCATGCCTTGTCTCTACCATATCGAAATGAATAAAACGAAAATAACTACTATGGATAGAAACAATGAATTCAGGAAATATGCTGTTCACCACCTGGGCATGAGCGGTAATACAATTGATGGTTATGCTCAGCGGATCGATAATATGACCCAATATGTAATTGAAGAGCGTCCGGGAAATTTCCGTGCTATCGATGTGTTTACCCGCCTGATTTCGGACCGCATTATATTTCTGGGAATGGGCATTGACGACCAGATAGCCAACCTGATCACCGCCCAGCTTCTTTTTCTGGAATCATCTGATCCAAAGAAAGATATCATCATGTATATCAACAGCCCTGGAGGATCGGTGTATGCCGGTTTGGGCATTTATGATACCATGAACTACGTAAACCCTGACGTAGCCACCATTTGTACGGGGCTGGCGGCTTCAATGGGCGCGGTCTTACTGGCATCGGGAACGGCTAGAAAACGGTCGGGATTGCCTCACTCCAGGATCATGATCCACCAGCCTATGAGCGGAATGCAGGGGCAGGCTTCCGACATGGAAATTTCCTTGAAACAAACCCTGGAAGTAAAAAAAGACCTGTATCTGATATTATCAAACCACAGCGGCCAGAAATACGAAAAAATTGAAAAGGATGCCGACCGCGATTACTGGATGCGGGCGAGTGAAGCCAAACTTTATGGACTTATCGATGAAGTTTTGGAGAGAAAAGCACCTAATAAAGCATAAAGTTGTTGTAAAGACCGATGTGCTATTAAATTGCGTACCTTTGTATTATGGACCGGCACATCGGTTTTTTTATTTTATCATAAACTATGGCGGAAGTAACGTGCTCGTTTTGCGGGAGAAGTAAAAAGGATGTAGATCTGATGATATCGGGCATCCATGCACATATCTGTGACAAATGTGTAACGCAGGCAAGCCAGATCCTCCAGGAAGAGAAAAAAAGTAAAACAGAGGCCGGTTTTTCTCCGAATTTTAAACTGATCAAACCCCGGGATGTTAAAAAATTCCTGGATGAATATGTCATTGGCCAGGATGAAGCGAAAAAGATCATTTCAGTAGCTGTATACAATCATTTTAAGCGACTGATGCAGCGCAAACTGGAGAGTGACGTCAATATTGAAAAATCCAACATAATCATGATAGGTGAGACGGGAACCGGAAAAACCTATCTCGCAAAAACCCTGGCAAGGATCCTGCAGGTCCCCTTTTGTATTGCTGATGCCACAGTCTTAACTGAAGCCGGATACGTGGGGGAAGATGTGGAAAGTATCCTTACGCGCCTGTTGCAAGCCGCGGATTACAATGTTGAAGCTGCCGAGCGGGGTATCGTCTATATTGACGAGATCGACAAGATTGCGCGCAAATCGGATAACCCTTCCATCACACGCGATGTAAGCGGCGAAGGGGTTCAGCAGGCATTGTTAAAACTGCTGGAAGGAACAGCCGTAAACGTACCCCCTCAGGGTGGTCGCAAACATCCTGATCAGAAAATGATCACGGTTAACACGGAAAATATTCTTTTTATATGCGGTGGAGCTTTCGAAGGCATCACCCGTTTCATCGGAAACCGCTTGAATACAAAACCTCTCGGATTTATTTCCGGCGTGGACGGACTTCATCCCGGTGATATCGATAAGGACAATCTATTGCAATTTGTTTCCGCACAGGACCTGAAAAGTTTTGGATTGATCCCTGAACTCATCGGCAGGCTTCCGGTAGTTTCGTATCTCAATCCTTTGGACAAGGAAGCGCTGCGGCGGATCCTCACCGAACCGAAGAATGCGTTGATCAAACAATATCAGAAGCTTTTTGAAATGGAGAACATCGAACTCGATTTCAAGGAGGGTGCCATTGAATTCATAGTCGAAAAAGCCCTGGTCTTCAAACTCGGCGCCCGTGGCCTGCGCAGTATCTGCGAAGCAATAATCAATGATGCCATGTTCGAACTTCCTTCGGAAAAAACTTCTGAAAAACTCAGCATCAACCGTGCATATGCCGAAGAAAAATTCAGTAAATCTCAATATAGTAAACTGAAAGTAGCGTAGCGTGTTCAGGTTATTGCTTCTCTTCCTTTGGCTAAAGCCCAGTTCCTGCTGTCTTATGAGTCCACTGGCTAAAGCCAATGGCAATTGATCCCCCTTTTCGGAGCCTTCCTGATAGAAATTTTGCTGCGAATCTGGTTTAGATCTTAATTCATAATATTAGAAATCATGCTCCACCTTCAGCAGAAATAGAACAGGAATAAACTCATTGCCATTATGTCTCCATTGCTTCAGGCCTTATCGCTGGATGAAAAGGATATTTTCCCTTCGGGCATCAATCGCCTCCAGCTGGATGGATAAAAAAACAGGATACAAGAACAAGGCTTTAGCCCAAATGGGATTGCGTAGGATGCACGCAAAATAATGAAAACTGTTTCAGGAGCTTAGATACCCCACCATCAACCTGGCGGCATTCTCCGACGCGGATCCTGTGTCGAGTAGTTTAATGATGGCATCGTATTCGGCGAGCATCTGATCTCTGTATGACACATCGGTAAGCAGTGCATTTAATTCCGCGCTGATCTTTGGAGCATTCGCTTCGCCCTGGATAAGTTCTTTTACAACTTCCTTTCCGGCAATAAGATTCACCAGTGAGATGAACTCCACCTGAATAACCATTTTCGCCAGCGAATAACTCAGCGGACCCGCTTTGTAAACAACCGCCTGCGGAACCCTGAACAGCGCAGTTTCCAAAGTGGCTGTGCCCGACGTAACGATGGCGGCATGCGCATGTAACAAAAGATTGTATGTATCCTCCTCTACCAATCGCACGTTGGAAAATTCTGAGAGAGGTGAATACAAATTGTGATCAAGGTTGTTGACGGTCGCAACACCAAACTGCAACTCCGGAAATTTGGCTACCACCTCCCGCATCACAGGAATGATCTTCAAGAGTTCCTGCTTGCGGCTTCCCGGCAATAACGCGATGAGAGGACGCCCGCTATTCAAATTTCTTTTTGAAAGGAAATCTTTATCCGGTTGATGAGCCTTGACCGCATCCAGAACAGGATTGCCTACATAATCTACGTCCCAATTAAATTTCTTGTAGAATTCCTTTTCGAAGGGCAGGATGACAAACATCCTGTCGACGTTCGCTTTTAGCTGGTGGGCGCGGCTCTGATTCCATGCCCACACTTTGGGTGTGATATAGTAGAATACTTTGATATTCTTTTTTCTTCCGAACCTGGCCATCTGGCGGTTGAATCCCGCGTAGTCAATGAGGATGATCACATCCGCTTTAAAAGCGAGAATGTCTTTTCCGCACTTGCGGAGATAACCCGAGATCTTGATGATGTTCAATAAAATTTCCACAAACCCCATCACAGCGAATTCTGCGTAATGCACGAACAATTCCACGCCGGCTTTCTGAAGGTAATCACCACCGAATCCGTGAAACACAGCGTTGGGATCATTTTTGCGGATAGCCTTCACGAGATTACTGCCGTGAAGGTCGCCGGATCGTTCGCCTGCAATGATGTAATACCGCATGAAGTGTTAGTTACGATATTTAGCTTCAGAGTTACGCATTTCGCATATTTTGAGTTGTTAAGCTATTTAGCCACTAAGGCACGAAGACACAAAGAAATGCAATTTAGATTCAGAAAATAAACTTAGCGTCTTAGTGCCTGCCCGCCGTAGTGCCTCACGTAGGCGGGTCTTTGTGGCCAAAAAAAAGTAAGCTGTATAACCGAATTTTAGAACTACTCACCAAAATATTCAACATAGTTTCGGGGTGTTTCATATAAGCGAATTGAATGAAGTTTGCCGGTTTGAGTTACACCGGGCAGGTGGGTCGCGAGAATTTTCCAGATCTCTATCACCAGGTTTTCACAACTCCCCAGTTTATCTTTCATAAAATCGACATCGACGTTGAGGTTTTTATGGTCGAGTTTATCCACAACTTCCCTGCGGATCATGGTACTGAGTTTCTTGAGGTCCACAACAAAACCTGTATCGGGATCAGGCAAACCTTTAATGGTTACGATCAGGTCAAAATTATGGCCATGCCAGTTCTCATTGGCGCAAGGCCCGAAAACTTCCATGTTTTTCTCTTTACTCCATGAGGGATTGTAAAGTTTATGGGCTGCGTTAAAGTGTTCTTTTCGGGAGACGTAAAGCATCTTCTTGTTTCTCGTGCAAATATACACTGATTAAGAATTCTGAACACATACCCTCAATTGCGGATCTGGTCACGACGCCGGACGATTACGGCTGCCACCACGAAGGTTTTGTGGTTGTTGCTTTCCCAAATGAATACTGCGTGCAGTTTAAGCATTCGGGGGCAGGAGGTCCGGGTCCATAAACAACCAGACAATCTGCCCGAAGTGTATTGGGAACACTATAAGATAGTTCTGTCCTGTCAAAATACCATCTCGTTGCCTGCTCGGATGTAACACCAAAATATCCGGAAACTGCGTTTGCTCCGGTCGATGACATGAAATTCGTTCTTAAGTTGAACGGAGGTGCATCTGTCAATGAGCTGTTTTCATTTTGGTCCTTCATTTTTTTCCAGAAATTGAAGTATGATTCGGTCATGGCATGCTGGGTTACCAACACAGAAAACTTTTCAAATATCCTTGCATTCGGCACTGTGGGAAAATAAAAGAGATCTTTTTTGTACCCACCTGCTTTGTCGATTTGCAAGCCGAATGTATTCAGATAATAAGGATCCGTTGCCCAACATCTGTAGTAAGGGTCGTTTGTTGAAACGAGAGGTGCCACATAGACCCACATGCGTGAATAGGTCCAACGGTAGCGGATCGTTTCTCCTGTACTATTTTCAGTGACATGAATATTGGCTAACAAAACCTGTTTGGTACGGAGAGCCCATTCATTCGCCTCCATCACATAGTATTGTTTTTCAGTTTCTGAGAACCCTATTTCGCCCATCGGCGGAATTTCAATGTCGGGCATTGCCTCCCAACCGGATTCATAAATGTTTTCGTCCTCCAGAACAATGCGAAGCCTATAGGTAACATCCATCTTCGCTTTGAAAGCATTGTTAAGTAGTGTGTAAATGCCAGTACCTGACTCCGTATATATCAAGACCTCACCTTCGCTGCTCAAAAGCTCCACGATGGCTCCGATTACCGGCGCGGGTCGTGTATTGGTGACGTCTCCGGTATTGCTGAGTTTAACTGTAAAGTACCTGCCATCGGAAGGGTAAAGCAATGTCTCGCTAAATGATTTGTCGGAAATAAATGCTTCTACCACCAGTGTCTGCTCATCGTCATGCACAACAAATTCATAAGGTTCAACACACCCTGCGATGAAGGTAAATAAAAGCAGAAATCTGAACTTTATTAACATATATCAAAAACGGAAATTATAATTGATTGACGGGAAAATACTTCCAAGCACTGACATTTTTGAAGCAGTGCCATACCGGTTGAATGAAACCGAATACGTGTTCTTTCTACTGTAAACATTAAACAGCGAAATTATCCATTCACTTCGCAGGCGTTTGTTTTTACGAGGTTTGTCCTTTATCGTCAACGACAGATCCAGCCGATGATAATCATCGATGCGGTAGTCATTTCTTTCAGAATACTTCAACACCGACAGGTAGACATCATAACTGAATTTCGATACCGGAATCGTGATAGGACGACCAGTGCTATAGTTAAAATTGGCTGACAGGAAGCTTCGGAGACCCAGTTGATAATTCACGATCAGAGAAAGGTGATGGGGTTGGTCAAAAGCCGATGGATAATACTCGCCATTATTGATCATGATATTGCGGCTCTGCTGAACAAATTTGCGCAGGCTCCTTGAGTACGTATATGCAAGCCATCCGTTCATTCTTCCGGAGGATTTTTTTAGTAGCACTTCAGCGCCATAAGCCAGTCCTTCCCCTTGGGATAAGCCAGCTTCAAGGGACGGATTAAGGACGATATCCGCACCCTCAATATAGTCTACGGCATTTTTTATTTCCTTGTAGAAACCTTCAACGGAAAATTCATAACGGTTCGCTTTTAAGTTCTGGAAAAAGCCGAGCGAATATTGATCACCAATTTGTGGTTTGAGATACGGTCCACTTGTTACCCAATAATCCTGGGGCGTAGTGGAAGAGGTATTGGAAATGAGATGAAGATACTGGAAACCCTCGATAATAGCTCACTTTAACAGAGGATTCTTCGCTTATCAGATATCGCAAGGAAATCCTGGGTTCGAATCCTGAGTATCTTTTTATAACCTCTTCGCTCGTGTATGAAACTGTATCCTCGATGGAGAGGTACCTTCCATTGAGCAGTTCATAATTATAAATATAAATGTCCTCCTTGCCGAAACGCAGAAAATGAGAATAGCGCAAGCCTGCGGACAATGACCACTTCTCCGAAAGATCCGCATCCCATTGAAAATAAAGTGCAGTTTCAAGAGAGCGCTGGTCCTGCATATTTTCCGGACTTACATTATCGATCTGATCGTCCGGCGTTAATTTTCCTGGTTCCATCAGGGTTGCGTTTGCCTCCATGCCGGCGACCCATTTGGATCCTTCACGGATTATTCGCGTCAGGTCATACTTAACACCAAAATTCCTTATGGAATTGTAATATTTATATCCTTCAATTTCACTGATACTGCGAACCTCACTGGAATAATTACTGCTGAAAGCGGTAAGTGTTGAAAAACTTTTTTCGTGAAAGGTATGATCCCATTTTAATGAAAGGTTTGAAGTCTTCCAGCTGAAGATAGAATCGGTTGCGAGTTTGAAATCGTCGTAGCTGTGATAGCCAGAAAGGGTAAGGTAATTATTTTCATTTACTGTATGAAAGATCTTTCCTGTAAAATCATAAAAGTTAGCCGCGCTGTTTCTAAGCCCGATATTGTCAGTCGCTTTCACGAGCCAGTTGCAGTACGAAAATCTTCCGCCGATGAGATAAGAAGATTTATTTCTGACAATTGGGCCTTCAAGCGATAACCTGCTAGAGATAATCCCAACGCCGCCTGATGCAGCATGCTTAGTCGCGTCGCCATTTCGCAGCGAAACATCGAGTACCGAGGATATACGGCTTCCGAAGTTTGCCGGACCTCCCCCTTTGTATAAGGTCACATTGTTGACCATATCCGGGTTGAAGGCAGAAAAAAAACCGAATAGATGTGATGGGTTATAAATGGTGGCGCCGTCTTGCATCACCAGATTTTGTCCTGATTCTCCTCCCCTGACATTGAATCCAGATGCCAACTCACCAACCGTGCTCACACCTGGCAAAGTCGTGAGACTTCGGATAGGGTCAATTTCGCCTAAGAATGCCGGTAGTGCTTTGATGGTGGCAATACTCAGATTTTCTACGCCCGTAATTTTTTCAGTGACATTCCTATCCAGTCTTTCAGCGGTGATGGTAATGCTTTCTAATTCTCTTGATTCAGGAAAGAGGGTAGCAGCCATCTTCTCTTCCGTCCCAAAAGGACTGAATCCGATAATATAATTATTGGGTTCGTAACCGACATAGGCTACTTCTGCCAGTAAAATATCATTTTGGATATTGTTGATTTCAAATTGGCCATTCACATCAGAAGCTGCGCCCCTTTGCAATTGCGGTGAATAAATTCTTGCTCCTATTAAGGGATCATTTGTCCCCCCGTCTACAACTGTCCCTTTTAAGGACACGCGACGCAGGGGGTCATCTTTAAAGAGTATGTAATTTTCTCTTGTAAGAGCATACTGTTCTGCAATGGAATTATCGATCATGAAAATCACCTTATCGCTGTAGCGAAAGACTTTAAAGTTGTTAGCCAGATAATCATTGAGATACTCATACAACCTTTGCTTTCCGGTAATTTTCATCACCGTTAAGGCCCTCATTTTCTTTCGTCACAAATAAAATCAATTTTATAGGTCCGTTCCAGTTCATGCAGGAATTCAGAAAAAACTTTGCCGTTATCGGACGAATCTACAAGGATGTTTCTAAAGGACTGGCCGTTGATTATTGCTGGGGAAGAGAAAAGAAAAATAATGAAAATAATAAAGCATGCGCTTTTCATGGGCGTGCCCTCGAAAATTAAATTCTTGTGGATCTTACGGCTCGCATTGTTAAATGTTGCTTAAAAAATGATTGAAATTCAAATGTAGGTGCAGAATAAAAAAGAAGGTGCCTGCTTGAGGCACCTTCTAAAATCTTAAAAGCAACAAAGCCTTAGTTGATATCCCAGAAAACTTTTGTCTGTACATTATCAGATCCGCCGATCATTTGAATAGCTTCCGTTAAATTGTTTTTGTTAAGTGTAGCTTCCTCAATTGGGAAAATGAACCTGTTTGGTATATCCGAATAGCTCAAGAGCGGAGGTACATTAAAACCGGTAAAATCAAGGCGTCTCCACACGGTCCAACCTTCGAAACCTCTGTTGTATAAAGCAATCCAATGCTGAGTTCCGATTTTCTGTTTAAAGCTTCCAGGAGCCGTTGTATAAGCCACACCAGGGTTAGCTAGGTAATCGTCAATATCGGCATCATCGACTCCCCAATATTCCATGGAGGCTCTTATTCCCTGGTCATAATGTTCTTCTGCGCTCATTGGGCTGGAAAAACCTTTTTCTGCGGCTTCCGCCAGCATGAATTCAACTTCGGCGTAGTCCAAAATAAGGCCTTCCAAAGTTGGCTCGTGGAAGATGGCACCAATATGCGATTTTTGGGCATATGTATTGTTCGTACCGTAGACACCACCCTCATAAGTAACTCCGTCAGCCAGGGGCTCGGCGAAAACAGCAATACGCGGATCTGAAAGGGCATTGAGTTTATCAATGAGCGTATTGGCCACAACAAAATCCGCACGTCCGCTCTGAACCAGGTCTTCATGAATGGGATGGGTATTAGGGAAAGCATCCAGGTAAGTAATCGCCGCGTTGTCTGCATTATCTTCGAAGATCCCGCCAGCAATTGCCTGAGACACCATGGTTGCCGCTTTAGACGCCTGTACATCCGAAATGTTAATAGCCAGTTTCAGCTTCAGAGAATTCGCAAATTTAAGCCAGCCCTGTGTGTCTCCTTCATAAACTGGATCCTGACCTGCTGGCCATGAATCTGCCGCAGGATCCATCTTAGTAATGGCATCATCCAGCAAAACGATGATTTGATCATACACTGCAGCTCCGCTTTCATAGCTGGGCTGAAGGACTTCCGGATCCAGGGCTTCCTGATAGGGTATTGCACCAAATGCATCTACCAGAGAAGCAAAAATATATACTTTGTTTACATCAATGATGGCCAGGCGGTTATCTCTTTCCGCTGCAGTCAGTCCCAAATTCTCCCATGTTGCAAGCGTTATTTTCCTTGCTTCATCAAGATCTTTTAAGGCATCGCGGTAGGCACCTCTCCAGAAATTGTCCGGATTCCTTCTCCCCACCATGTTGTACTGGCTTTCATCGGGATAAGTTGTTTGTGCCCAATATTGCGCATAGAGACGGAATACATTGATGTTCGTGTTCGAGTTGTTCATCATGTAATACATCTCGTTGACACCATTGGCGAACAGGGGTTCAGCCGGAACTTCAACGGCAGCTTTGGTCGGTCGGTTCAGATCTTCAAGCCTGTCATCGCAGGACAGAAAAACACTGATGATGATTAATGTTAATATTATCTTTCTCATAATTAGTTCTTTTTAGGGTTTAGAAACCGAGGTTCAGCTTAAATCCTATTGTCTTAATGGCCGGATAGGTACCTGACAGATATCCTTGTCCGTTACCGGCACCGAGCCCTGCTTCGGGATCTGAATGAGGAACATTTTTGTGAATGATCCAAAGATTACGTCCTACCACTGAGATGGATGCATTCTGAAAAACATTGCCGAATAAGGTATTGGGCAACCGGTAAGTTAAACTTGCCTCTCTTAGTTTCACATATGACGCATCATAAACAGTCATCTGCGAAGGTTGGCGGGTTGCATTACCCCAATAATAAGCACCTCCGTAAAAGTCAGCACGAGCGCGTACGGTATTGACTGAACCATCGGCCTGGACGCCTTCGAAAATAATACCGCCACTGTTCTCTGCATACCCTTGTGTGGGGTCGCCCGGAGTAACCAAAACCACTGCATCCCGGATGGGGTTGCCCAAATCGTTCAGAGCGGCAGTTTCTTCTGGAATTCCGGTACCCTGTCCATAGTGCATATCGAGGGAGTAAACATCGCCACCCCTTGAAACGTCTATCAGGAAGCCAAGCGCAAGGCCTTTATAACTGAAGGTGTTCTGAAATCCTCCGTTCCAATCCGGGTTGGGATTGCCAACCACCTGGTCGGCGATGGCTACCGGGTAGCCACTTGCGTTGATCACCGGTTGACCGTTCAGGTATTGATATCCTGTTCCTCTTAAAACACCGTAGGGCTGCCCAACCGTTGCGTTCAGCGATACCCCACCCTGGAAGCTGTTGATCTGATAGTTATCAATTCCCTCAGGCAAAGAGTTTACGTTGCTGATATTTTTAGACCAGTTAACGGTAGCATTCCAGATGAAATCACTGTTCTTGATTACATCAAAACCCAATGATGCCTCAAGGCCTTTATTTTCAATTTCACCACCGTTCAGCCATTTGAAACTGGTTCCCGTTGCTTTGGATAACTCCACGGCAAGGATCTGATTGGAGGAAATTGTCTTATAAGCAGAAAAGTCAAAAGTCAACCGGCCGTCGATGCCCGCCAATTCCAAACCCGCTTCAATACTGGTGAGCTTTTCTGACAGAAGGTTGGGATTATTTACGGTTGAAGGGTAAGAGAATAATACAGTGCTTCCGAAGTTATCATTCTTGGTATACACGTTGGTGGTTCTTTGCGGTCCTGTATCATTACCAACTTCCGCATAATTCACCCTTATTTTTCCATAATCCAGCGCCGATCCATCCATCAGTTCACTGAATACAAAACTCAATGCTTCAGAATGATAAAAATAAGAGTTTTTGTCAACAGGAAGTGCAGAAGAAATATCATTTCTGGCCTGAAGATCAAGATACAGCATGCTTCTTAGACCCAAGTTCAGGTTGGCAAAGACACCATATACTTCTTTGGTGCTTTCATTCTCTATCGGATTAGGAACCGAGCTTACCGAATTGCTCAAGGCATATAAGTTTGGGATAACTAACCCACCCTGTGTGGAGGAATAAATTGATGCAAAATTCTCCCTGCGAATGTTTCCACCTAATGTCGCAGACAATGAAAGATCAGTATTCAATTGTTTATTCGCTGTAAAGATCAAGTCATAATTGTACTCACTCACGTCGCGGTTTACCCGCTGGTAACCTGAGCCCTCGTCAGCGAGATTTATACCAAACTCTGTAGGCACGCTTCCGACAGCCCTTCTTTCTTCCCTGAGTTCTGTGTAGGTATCGGCTGTAACCCTTGCCATGACATTCAGCCAGTCTGTTGCCTTATAGTTCAGCGCAATGTTACCGAACATCCGGTTCCGCTCGTCTGTCTGAACGTTCTTGTAGCGTGTCCAGTATGGGTTATCCCAGAAAATGGGGGTTTCAGGATCATAGTAATCTCCGCCGTTCCATGTTACATTTCTTCCTGTCTTTTCAAAGATTGCCTGCTGCGATTTGATATCAACGTTGGTCTGCCACCACTGTCTGAAGTTAGCCATCTGGTTATCACCATACCCGGTCGAGGGCCGGCCCAGTGTATTTAATTTCACATAATTAAAGCTGAGGTCTGCCGTCAATTTGTCATTGATCGCGCTTGACCCGTTAAAGCTAATGTTATGGCGTTTAAGGTCCTGGTTAGGAAGCGTTCCCTTCATGTCAAAGTTGGTATAACTTAACCTGAAGGTATTCTTATCATTTCCACCGGTAAGGGCAATGGAATTATTCCAGGTTACCTGCGTTTCAAAGAAGTCAACCGGAGTATTTTTTGCCGCTGTCCATGGGTAAGCTCTTTGATAATTTGGCGATTCCGGAACAAATGAATCCCAGTGATAAACATTTCGATTTGGATCGAAGGGGGCTCCATAGGAACCATCTTCAAGCGTCGGAACCACGAGGCCTGTCTGACCGGTACCGAATATATCGTCGTCAACAAAAAAGCCATCCGGACCGTAATATCCAAACGATTCCCTGGCATAGCCGGAGCCGTATTTATCCTGATATTTTACAAAAGTTTCTTTGTTGATGGTTCCAATTTCAACACCGGTGGAGAGCGATATTCCAAGTCCCGTCCTTTTTTCACCTTTTTTTGTTGTAATCATAACGACACCGTTGGCAGCCCTGGATCCATACAATGCTGATGCCGCGGCGCCCTTAAGGATATTGATTGATTCTATATCCTCAGGATTGATATCGGACGCAGCATTTCCATAATCGTATCCGTATCTGCCCGCTCTTTGTTGAGCGGAGTTGCCCGTGCTGTTATCGATCGGTACACCGTCAACCACAAACAAAGGCTGATTGTTACCCGTAACGGATTTGTTACCACGGATAACGATATTGGTGGACCCACCAAAAGTACTATTTGTCCTGACTTGCACACCGGAAACCTTTCCGGAAAGGGAATTGATGAAGTTTTGGTCCTTTGCAGTGGTTACGGCATCATTGTCGATTTTTTGGGTGGAATATCCCAGAGAAGCTTTTTCCCTCGGAATATTCAATGCAGTTACCACTACCTCGCTTAGCTGTTCAACGTCTGTGCTCAGGCTAACATTGATCTCCGATCTTCCGCCGATCGCAATTTCCTGTGTGGCCATTCCCACAAATGTGAAGACCAGCGTTCCACCCTCCGTTGGTACCGTTAAACTGTATTCACCATCCGTATCGGTGACCGTACCGTTTGTAGTGTTCTGTAAAACGACGTTCACCCCTGGCAATCCGGTTCCATCTTCGGAATCCGTAACGCGGCCATTGATGACTCGATCCTGTGCCAATAACTCGCTGCTCACGAGCATAAACACCGCGGTTAAGCCCAATAGTAAAAGTTTCTTCATAATGTAATGTTTGGTTAATGAATGATTATAAGTGCTTCAAACTTATAACAAAAAGTTAACGTTAAAAAGACAAATAACGCAAAATTGGGCACGAAACGGCAGTTAAAACCCCTCATTTCGCGTTACATAGGCCGGGTTTTGAGCGAGTTGTAACCGGTGGAGCTTGCCAGCTGAACAGGGATCGTCTGGTCAACGGTATTGGTTTTGAAAACCGTTGCCCCGATGCTTGCAGCATACGAATTCAAATAGAGATCAAAACCCGCTTCTCTCTCTATCGTCCTCTCAGGCTTAAGGTCAGGAGAGACCAGGGTATTGCCCAGCGTAAAACCACCGCCCGAAGAATAAGGATAGCCATAAGACTGAGTGAAGACAGGGGCCAGTTCATAGGGGCCGATATTCACCTGACCCACCTGCGCGTATGAAGCTCTGACCTTAAATTCATCGATCACACCTGAGCTTTTCAACGATGGAATCGCGTCGGAAACGATGATGGACACATCCGCGCTGGGATAAAAGAATGACCTATTCTCTTTCGAAAGTACGGATCTCCAGTCATTACGCCCTGTAAGGTGCAGGAAAGCAAAATCCCGGAAGCCAAATCTCAGATCGGCATAGACTCCAAACTGCGTCGCGCGAAAATTGCTCTCTCCGCCGCCCAGGTTCGTCAAAGTATTTCCCACATTATACACATCGCTGATAACAAGGCCATTTGCAGAAACAAACAATCCTTTGGACGTGTTTTCGCGACCCTGAACCCCGGCCACTGCATCAAAAGTGAAAGTTTCAGAAAAGTCAGAATTGTATTGGACCAAAAAATCACCGATGAGTTGATTTTCAAAATTTCCACCATCAGTTACCGAGCCGGGTATATCTGTTTTAGAGCTACCGGAAATTGATTTTGTGTAGTCGGAGAAGGTAAATTTGCCCATAGTCGTTTTGCTAAATACATTCCGCGACGTAAGGCCTAGACGGCCAATAAATGTCAGGGGACTGACGGGATTCCAGCGAAGATCAAGTGCTCCCTGAAAGTATGAATTCCTTGTATCCCGGCGGTTATTAGCCAATGTAAAATAGGGATTATCATAGTACTCGTTGAAATATCCGTTAGGATTTGCAAAAGGATCGTTTTGCCAATCTTTGTATTTTGTAATATCCACCTGCGCGGGTGACATCAGCACATCGTTGTATGCAGTGCCGACTTCAGAGCTGATGTCGTAGTTGTTATAGATATAGTTCGTTGAAACCGCAAGTTTCACCTTTTCGGTAATTTCCCGGTCCAGGTTTACCCGGATGCTATACCTTTTATACTTGTCCCATGGTACGGTAGACACTTGCCTGAAGTATTGCCCCGCGGCATAAATTGCAGATTTCTCATCCCCGGAGTTAATGCTGAAATCTGTCTGATTCATGAGTCCTGTTTCCCTGAAATCAGTTCTGGCAT
>JBBDXJ010000217.1:0-20973 GCA_040902445.1 Cyclobacteriaceae bacterium
TGGATTAAGCCAAGGTCTTTTGTTTGGAGTTGCTGATTGCGGCCTAATAAAACTAAATTTTTGTATGCTTTCCAGATATTTTCAACCAGGTCCTTCCTGGCTCTGTCCATATTTATTTTAACTTGTTTGCGCTGCTCATCCTCCAACTTTAACTCTAGTGCTTCATCATGAATCGTTTCCCACGCGAGGTACTTCTTCGCCTCCTCCTTCAGTAATTGCCCATCCTCTGCGACGCAGAAAACTATTCCACTCTTGTAAACTCTCGTCGAGCTTCCGGAATTATTAACGATTTCGTTAACGAATACCTTTGTGTCAGGATCATTTGCCTTTCTTGAAGGATGTAATACAATCAAAGACAAAACTGGTCTGTCCGTAACCTGGTTATTTCTCTCAGGAAACATTACTTTTTCAAACCCAATACCCTTATCAAATACCTTCCTAATTTCGGCTTCGATTAATTCATTAACGGCCTGTGGCTGAATACTTGCTCGACGGTCAGAAAACCTCTTAATTAGATTTTCATGAATCGAGTATTTGTATTTGTTATTGAGCGCTGTAAGGTAATAGCAGCTATCAAGCAATGACTGAATTACTCCGTCAACCAAGCCAATGTCCAAATCCGGAGCACCAACGGAAAGTTTTATTTCTGGAATCGTGGCAAGGCCTTGGGCGCTCTGACCGCCGTTTGATTCAAAGAAAATAGTCGTTGCACATTTTCTATGCAAACGAGATTTCTTTATGGCATCAATAGCCTCATTGTCCAAACGAATCGCGTGAGCATTTTCATTTCCCGCAATATCCGTCGTTACCGCCGCCTCTAGACGATTTTCACCTAACTGTTCAAAAACAGCGGCTCGAAAGTTCGGCTCCTCCAGGGGTGCAGTGCCTAAGGTTATTAATGTATCCTTAGTTAGTTTCTTAAATCCGTCATTGTAAGATTTTGCAACCCACAAAGCAAGCAATCGCAAAACGCCCCTTGTCTGTTGAAATCGAGGAAGTGTTTGCCATTTGCGTTCGAATAAAGAAAGCAGAGAAGGATGAAATGGGTATGATGCTTCAAACTGCTGTCTGGAAGTCTTAGTATTGAAACTTAAATGCGCTTTGTGCTCGTCCAACCATGAAACATATTCACTAATGGTTTTTCTTGCTTCATCAGGCAAGCCATGCCACTCAAACAAACGGCGGCGAATGATTTCCGTTGTTTCCTTTTCAGCAGCCATGAACATGGCTTTGCCTAGTCGGTCAAGCATTTTTTTGAAACGGTCATAGTCGGCCTGATCTTCGGCATTCATTTCCATTTCGGAAGCGGGAATTGAGACTGCCAAGACAATGTTATCTCTGCTTCTTACAAACTCAGTGAGTGTTTGAAGGAAGTTATAAAACTGGGCTCCGAGGTTGTGGTAGTTGCGATGCTTGCTTACATAATTTAGCAATTCATCAAACAGCAGTAAATATGAACTCTTGGGGTCAAACAATTTTCTGAGATCGTCACCACCTGGTGGAATAAACGAGTTGTCTAATTCAGAGAAGGCTTCAAATCCCTTTGCTCCGCCAATTTGGAAAGCCATTTCACCCCACGGTGTTTTGCGAACAGGCTCATTCCCATCACTCCGACCTGTCACAGAGCTAAATTCTGTCCCAACAAAAATTGCAGTTCTAGCTGGATTTATATTTTCAATTTCCGCTTTTGCTAAAATTCGATCGACGCCCTGATATGACTTTGCTTTGTTTCCGCTAGTTGCCAGGTGATATAATAACGTAAGGGAATGCGTTTTCCCACCACCAAATTGTGTCGTAAGATTAAACACCGGAGATGTTTCAGTGGTTATTCCTGAAAACCTGCGAATGGTTTGTGCCGCCATATCCAACAAAGTCTGAGTTAGATAGGTCCTATGAAAGAATCTTTCAGGATCTGTGTAATCTTTGGGCGCTGTGCCCAACCGAACGTGATCTAGATGAACAGCAAATTCTGAAGCATCCAAGGGCTTGCCTTCCACCAAATCTTCGCGTGGAGTGATTACGTTGTACCAAGGTTTTAAAGCCATACTATTAGTTGTTACTTACACTTTCAAAATCCTAAGCCTTTTTTGTACGTCTGAACGGCCTCTACCCAACGCCTTTCGTCAGTTTCTTTGGGGTAGAGAGAAGTAAGGGATTGAGCGAGTTTCCAAAAGCGGTCGTCTTTCCCAGCCCCATCCTCCACTAAAAAGCGTTTCAAGGCTTCAGTTCTACCTGTACTAAACAAGAGCATTGCTTGATGCAACCGATCTAGCACAGTCTTGCCAGTTTGTTCCATTTTTAATTCTGGCATTTCATACTTCAACTCCTCTTCTGAAACAACATTTTCAAATGTTATACTAAGTTGCTCTTTCTTTTTCTTTCTTATTGTTGGATGTTGTAAGCCTTCCGCACCAAAAAGTTTGGCGGCTCTTTCCACCACTGGAAGCAAACGAGCTTTGTTACCCTTTAATTCAATTAGAGTTTTTAGTTCCTCTAAATTTGCGCCCAGACCCTGTGCGATTTTCCGAGCTGTATCGTATTCTAACATATAGCCGCCCGTGAGTTTCTCACCACCTGAACTTTCCTCTTCTTCAACCTCATCATCTTCCTTCTCCTCGTCTCCATTGTCGGTGGCACCAGCAGTCAAAGTCCACAGCCACATTGCAGTGAGACGGGCGTCCTCTTCAAGGTCATGGGCGTCTCCACCTTTAAAAACCATATTCAATGCCTCCTGACTAACTGCTGCCCATACCTTCTCCAAATATTCACGGAGTGTTATTTCTTTTTCACTTCCTGCATGAACCACTTTGGTATAGCGACTAAAAATTTCCAATGCTGGACCCAAACAAGCAAAGATTGCATCGGCTCCAGCTACGCCTTCATCTGCAAGTCGAGGCATCCATTCATGTATTCGTTGCGGTAGTTCGTCTTGGACGTCACGCCAATCACCAATCAGATTTTGAATCAGAGAACCTTCGTCGTTTTCCCTTGGCCGACAAATCAAATGGACAGAAGAAGCCAGGGCAGCTGAATTTTGGGAACGGAGGCGTCCAGGTCTTTCTGTATCAATTGGCCACGAACCTGTAATAATCCAGCCCGCATTTAATAATGCCTGAATTTGCGCCTCCCATCCGGCCGTACTTTTATGCGCAAACACCACTACGCCTATGCCATTCGGTTTTGTAATTCTTCTCCCTTCAACCATCGCCTTCGACATCGAGTTCTCAAAAAATGATTTGTCCTTTCCTTTAAATTTGTCTACTATGCATTCTTCCTCCTTAGGTGCCAAATCATTCTTAAAATCACTCAAAATTCTTGCTGGAGCAGTTCTTTTGAGCCAAACATAAAAAAAATCCGAGAGGTCTGAATAAGGAACCGAATCATAGTATGGAGGATCTGTAATAAAAGCATCTACTGAGTCATCGGAAAGTGGGTGCTCCATTGCACTCGCAAAGGCTATTTGGCCTGAGTTCTTGATAACTGCCTCTCTTACTAATGTGTCCCTGATTGCTTCTATTCCAGAAATCCAATTTGCTCCTACCATGTTAAAAGGGTTTGTTTCCATATAGTCCCAAACAATTGGCAGAACCTGCCTCCCAAAAGTGTGCACCACGCCTCTGCCACCGACAGAATTAAGCACACACAGGGAGGAATTAAAATCTGCGAGTCTGTCTAGTGCTATTGCAAGACACGTTGAAATGGCCTCAGCAAAATCTACATCCTTTGACAATAGTGATCTGTTTCTCTAACTCCGTTATTTTTTTAGAGAAAAGGGCCAATGAAAGTAACTGCCTGGAGTTAAATAATTGCCACCAGAGCAATATCCCATAGTTTTGAACCCTGAAACCTAAAGAACCCTTTTTTGGAAGCGACTCTACTGGCAGGTAATTCACCAGTTCACTTTTCCACAAATACTCTTTTGCTTTTTTGAAAATTGAATGATCCTTTTCTGTTGCTAGGCGGAAGGTACGTTCACCCGTTTTTGCATCATCATACCTAACAGCAATAAGTCTTGAATGATCAGCTCCTCCGTTCTGTTCTCTAAGCTGTCTTCTTAAAGACTCTGCCTGTGTTGTGTACCCACAAATTGGGCAAGTGGCGTTTGCCTTTTTTACGGTGCCCTCTTGAATGTCTTTTGGTTTTGCATCGTAATTAATCTTAAACTCAATTTTCGATCCTTTCTTAGTTAAGACAAGTGCCATCGAATTCCTATTCTTCTTTGCTAGCCATAACGAGCGGAGCAATGGTATTTCTGCACCACAACTAGGTCCTTCGCACCTAATCACCCTTGCCCAAAAGAAAGCAATAGTCTCAATTCCATCCGAATCATTAGGATAAAATTCAGCCAACTCTGATTGGACATCCGCGCCTATTTTAGTGCCATACTCCATTACCTTTTCACCGAGCTTGGTACCGTATTTCGGAAGGAATTGAAGTTGAACTTTATTTAGAATAAATGGTATAGGGTTTAGGTCGCTGGCAAATACGTCTGCCCCAATTCGTAATGCTTCCAATGGAATCGAGCCACCGCCCGCAAATGGATCCACTACCAAGGGAATTGTACCATTCTCGCCACCTAATGCAATGTGGGCTGATTGCGTCAGTGCTTTAGAAGTACTTAAGTAATCAAATTGACTGCCAGAATCCCAATTGGCAAAATCCGCGATGAAATCCAACAAAAGCTGACGCAAAAAAACCTTGTTGTCAACTAATTTAGAATTGTGATTTACCTTGATGAAATGCTCTATACTTTCTTTACTTAGTAGCTGCAAATGGTCGTTGTCACTCCATTTAAGCATTTCTTTCTTCGCAAATTCAATGAATTCCTCGGGACAATCTTCATCGGCAGGATCTGGCCACAATGAAGCACATAGTATAGCGCGGCAGGCAGCCAATGGACGCCTTGCCCACCAGATATGCAAAGTAGCAATATGCCCTTGCCTAATGGATTTTTCTCTTCGTGCATGAGCCGAAATCCTTTTTATTGGTAGGTCAACTTCAATTAATCGTTTGGGATAAGGCATCAGTTAAAAATATATGTGTTCTGCGTAATCATCTCGTCTTGAATTTGCTTGGCCGCTGTCTTACTAGCGCAAGCCAACGTCCTGTAATAGATATCTTTGAAGTTTTCAAAAATGTAGCCCCTTAACTCCAAATTGTTTCTGGTACCAGTGCCGTAAGGCTTTGGAAGCAAAGAACTCATTCGGTATGACACATGAATTCCTTCGCCAACATATACCAATTTCTTTAGGCGTTTGTTCTTCAACTCATATAACCCTGGACCAAATGGCGCGTTCAAATAACCATTCCGCAAAGGAGAGGGAAATCGAGAGTATTTTGTCCAAGAATTCTTATGCATCTTATTTTGTTGCAGCGTTAATAATCACATCTGATTTTAATTGATAATGCTCCACCTTTACAATCGGTACCCATCCCAATTGGGCTGGGTCCTTTATTATATGCAATTCAGGTTTACTGGCACAGTTGTAGACCACATAGAGGTAAAAGTCTTTTTTCAGTCTTTGCGCTGTTTTGTATTCATTACTAGTGAGAGCCACCTCACCAATAGCTGACCGACCTTTCACCTCAATAAACTTTACGTCGATGGCCGTGAGTGGATCCTCTGGATGCGGCTTGCGACTAATCAAATCAAAACCTCGGTTTTCGCTTTCGACACTCTGAGCCTCGTAGCCCAGTGACTTCTCGTGTTCAATGGCCTTCTGCACTGCAATTCTCTCTATTTCAGGGTCAGTTACCATGGCATTAATTTCCGGCCTATTTCTGTCGGGATGAGGAAGTACCCAGGCTGTACCCAAATGAATGGTTCCGGAAATTGTGCATTGCCGTTCTTTTGCCAAGTCGTTTTTGCGATGGTCTAGGCGATTAGTTAGTTCCAGAACTCGGTTTTCAGTTTGAGAAATATTAGAAGCTAGGAATTGATTGGTATCTCCATCATTTTGCTGCTGAATATATTCTCCAAGCTTCAGGTTTTGCTTTTCAATCAATTCCCTTAGGCTCAATTCCAAATGTTTTTCAATAATGCTTGTTTCCTTCAATCGTTCAAGTTGGACTTCTTTGAGGTAGGTGTTCAAGGAAGCGGTTACAAGATGTTGCTCGAGGTCTTGTTGTGAAGGCAAAAGGCTTGCGTCAGCAATTTGTGGGCTGTCCTTCGCAGGTATAATGTCCAAGAAAACGGTAGGTTGCTTTACTGCGATCGTTCCGCTTGCCTGTGATTCCAAAACAAATAATCGTTTGTGCAACGTGTGCCCCAATCCGTCCACGATAGAAGCACCAAAAATATCAAGCTTAACAGGTAGGCTGATATTGATGTCGTAAAACACCGCGCCTTTCTTCAATTCTTCACCAAAGCTGGCAATGGTCTCTTCCCGGATAACCTCAAACAGAGGATGGCCAGGGGTAATCCAATCTATTGTGTTGTCTTTGCTTATAATCTCCTTTGAAAAAGCAACATTCCCATAGTCATGCCCCATGATGCCAAATCGCTTCTCATTTTCTTCTCCTCGTTTCCATAAATTTCTTGGAACCTTGCCAATGGTGAAAATTCCCTTTGGCGTTTGTTTTTCCTTGGGATGTAATCCTTGAAAGGGAGCGGATTGTATGAAAAAATCCTGCACGACTTCTGGAACTAATCTTCTTTCTTTTGCTTCTGCGGATTTTCCGACAATGGCAGAAAGATTTAGTTCCCTTTTGGCAAGTCCTTCTAAAGTAGATTGAGTGATTTGCTGGAAATGAGCGGTGTCAATCTGTTCAACAATTCTGCTCTTAATTACCTCCTCAGTTAAGTTGTGAGCATACATTTCCCTTAGCATTTTTTCTAGTTGATTGCTTGGAAAAACATCACCCAACACATTGAATACCTTCCCGGTTTTCTTTGGGTCAAGGTCATCTTCGATCTGCTGGATTCGCTCAAACAATTTTCCCATCACCCTTCCTTCGCGAGTATTGCTGGAAACGAAATTCAAAATCAAACAATCCTTTTCCTGCCCATATCTGTGAATCCTGCCCATACGCTGCTCCAAACGAATTGGATTCCACGGAATATCGTAGTTGATCATGAACCAGCAGAATTGAAGGTTGATACCTTCTCCTGCGGCCTCAGTTGCAACCAAAATCTGTGATGCTTCTTTGAATTCTCGTTCAGCATAAATTCGGGTACCCGGAGTATTCCGGTCGCCCACTTTCATCCCTCCATGAATTTGAGTAGTCTTCAATCCCCACTCAATTAGTTTCCCCAATGGCCTGCCATCTTTACCATCCCCAACTAAATAGTCCAAAGTGTCCTTGTGTTCAGTGAAAATGAGAAGCTTCATTTTAGGATCGGAGAAGACACCTTGCTTGGTCAATACTTCCTTTAACCGCACAATCTTGTTTTCAATTTCTCTTGCTTCTAATTGTTTTGCTTGATCAATAAGTCTCGAAAGCTTGTCAATATCAATTCGCAGATCATTGGGATCATAAGTGATCACTGCATCCTCCAATGATTCAATAATTGCTTGCTGCTCTGCATCGGTGAGGTCCTCGAAATTCTCCGGAAGTTTATTTAAAATTTGTTTTTGTTTGTAGGCCTCAGGGTCACGGAGAATATCTTCTCGCTTAATCTTCATTCGCTCCAAGCTCCTTCTTACTGCGTATAAACTTGATGCGAATCTTCGTTGCAGCATGGCCATAGTGAAACCAACTGCTCTTGCCCTCGCTGAGTTATCTGCAGCAGCTCGAATAGACTGATCTTCAACATACCTGGTGAGCTCATTGTAAAAGTCCCACTCATCGTCCTCAATTTTAAACTCAATGGTTTGAACAATTCTCTTGGTAAAAAGGGAAGTGATAACTCCTGTTTCTGGGTCAGGAAAAGAAACCAATGCCTCCTTTACCCTTCTCAAATAAAATGGTGCCGACCTTTGCTCTATAGCTTCATCAATACTTGATATGTCGGCGTACACATCTTTGTCCAATAGCCGCATAAATAGCTGGAATTGGTCTTTGTCGCCCTTATGCGGTGTAGCCGTCATTAAAAGAAAATGGTCAGTCCTTTCGGATAAGTTTTCTCCCAACTGATAGGCGTATGTTTTGTGTTCGTCATCATAAGCACTCATTTTATGTGCCTCGTCAACTACGACCAGATCCCACGTTGCCCGCAACAAACTTTGGTTAGCATCCTCCTGCAATGAAGCCCATGAAACTGACGTAATCACCTGATTCTTCTCTTGCCACGGATTAGAGCCATAATTTGCTCTCAATACATCGCCTCTTATAATTTCAAAGTTTTCCCTGAATCTATCTTTCAATTCACGTTGCCACTGAAATGTCAGGTTTGCCGGCGTTACGATCAAAATTCTCTTGAGCAGACCTCTAGCTTTCAACTCTTTGATTAGCAAACCGGCCATAATAGTTTTTCCAGCTCCCGGATCGTCGGCGAGTAGAAACCTTATTCTCGGAAGTTTTAGGAAGTAATCGTAAACGGCTTCCAATTGATGCGGTAAAGGGTCAACCCTTGCAATTGACAATGAAAAGTAAGGATCATACTCATAGGCTAACCCTAGGCGCAACGCCTCAACCGCCAACCGGAATTTGACTGAATCACCATTATAAGAGCCCTGTTCAATAAACTCTATCTCGCCAAACTTTTCTTCAGGAATAACCAGATCATAAACTTGATTGCTGTCTCCACGGCCAATTAATTTGATTGCATTACCAAAAGGCATTGCTACAATCACATGAACTTGTTCAGGGAATAGATTTCCTTTGATGACAGTGTTGGGCTTCAGTTTGCTTATGATCGAATTCTCCATTTATGTTCCTTATTCATTTCCTGTTTGAGTGCTCAAATGTATGTTTTCTCCGCCCCCGTATTTATCCATCTTTTGCGAATGACCACACGGCCTCATTCTTCTCCGCAAGCTGCAAACAGCAAGTTGCGGAGGGATTGTCAAGGGTGTCGATTCCTCGTCGTTCAATAACTACAATCGACAATTGCCCCGCCCTTGACAAGCTTGCAGCAACGGCTACCTTTGGCTTGTGGTGAAGAATGAACTCATGCGGTTAAGAAGTTTCTCCTCGTATTGTAATGAAGCAGATATCCCCTTTTTTCAGCCACATTGAGAAAAGACCTACCAACTAGAGCTTCAACCAATTCTTGCCGCTTAAGAAAAGGCTCTAAAAGTGTCTTGCCTCTAGTTTCACTTATCCCTATCCTCTTTCCAAACTCAATAAAATCAATTGCTGCCGCGTGACCTTTGCTTTTCCATGTCGGCGACTGAAATCCATCTACAAACAGGTTTTTACTGAGTGCAAAATCAGTATCGTCAACGTGAATGCGGGTATTTACCAGGTCATACGCTGGGCTCAAAATGTAGTCCCCCGATCTGCTTTCAATTAATGAGAAGTTCTTTAAGTGGGCATCGCCATTTGAGAATGAATAATTGAATACGACTAGAGTGAAGTATTTTTCAATCTCAAATCTCCACGCCGGAGCGTACTTTTGGAACAACAATCCCAGTTCCTCATAGCTATACTCGTATTTGAAATCGGGTCCGGCGTTGTCCTTTGTTTTACCAGCCAATGTTGCAAAGTCTTCCTTGCCCAATTTCGTACCGTCAGGCTTAACATCAAATCGCTTGGTAACATAAGCAGGTGATCCATCTTTAAAGAAAATGATCGCATTCTCAGCCGTGTTGATGTCGTAAACTTGCTTTGCAATCTGCATTGTCAAGTGCTCATTAGCCGGTACCTGGTCGACTTTCTTGAGGTCTCTTGGGATGGGCTTGAGAATATAAGTGCCCTGTTCCCCTTGCTTTGTAAGGCGCAACACGTTTTTCTCTAGTATCATGCTTAGCTTCTCCTGAACACCCGAAATTGAAATGCGTTTTCGGTTCTCCATAAATTGTTCCGCTACCGCTTCACTTTTTTGAGGTGCCTCATAAGGCAAAATGTGATTTACTTTCTTACTGTTAAATAAGTTTTTTAGGCAAGTCGGGCTATAGGTGATAAAACCTTCAGCCAGTGTTCCAGGGCAAACGTTGACCGTGACCTGCTGAGTTTCCGCGGGTAAATCTTGCTTTGGTTGTACTTCTTCTTTACTCACTTTTCTTCTCTGGTTCGACCGACATTACTGTAATGGCTCCAATGGTGTCTGATTGGGCCGTGGCCATCAGCAAACCAAAACTGTCTTCTTCATCAATATGCAATTGATTGCTTTGTAATCTTTTGTTTACTCCCTCACTGAGCATATTGAAAAAGAATGGAAAAAGGTATTCACTGTTATATGTCTTTTGTGTTTTTGGTAGCGTCATGCTTACCGCTGGTTTTTTAGTATCCGCGTACCAGGTATCATCGTACGTGAACGTGTAGCTTCTCCTCCTTTCCTCGGTGAGATAGCCAACCAGTTCCCCGTTTCTGAATACCTTTGCCTGGCGCATTTACAATTTTGGCTTTTTTACTTCAAGTTTTAGTTCCATCCCTAATACTTCAGCCAGCTTATTCAGTGTTTCGAAGGTTGGGTTTCCCTTGCCACTTTCGATTTCCTTCAGCGTTCGTAAGCCTACGCCAGCCAATTCGGCTAAATGGTCTTGGGTTACATCCAACACCTCCCGACGCTCTTTTAGGGCTCTTATTAGGTCCTCTTGGTGCATTATAGTGCTCTTTTTTATCAAATATATCTATTTCTATTTAATTATATATTAATAAGTGTATTATAATGCACTATTATATAATAAATAATGATTAATAATGGTCTCAGGACCTAATAGTGCATCATACTGCACTATCCGCTCAGGAATGGAACTATCATCCCTACCAGCGTGTTTGCTTCCCAAGAGCTTTCAACCGAGCAAACACGCTGGTAGGGATGAAGAATGGGTCTAGAATCCCTCAGCAAAGGAATAGTATCCCTCGGTGGTAAGAATCAAATGATCCAGAATCTGGACCTCCAGCAACTTCCCACCATCTTTCATTTTCTTCGTCAAATCGATATCCTGACTTAGTTGAAGGTTTCCGGAAGGATGATGATGAGAATTATGTAAAGCATAATGTGATACAATAATGTCGCAAGCGTTGGTTTTAATCGCGGGAACAAAAACAGAAAGCGGATCGGCTATTGTGCCAACTGTCGTACCTGTGGAAACTTCATAAATTCCAATAACCTTGTTAGCCCTGTTGAGGGGCCGTCCCAGGATTTCTTCAAAGAAATCGACAGCCTACTTGATGCTGAATTGAATCCAAGCCAATTAACGCTTATGAGATAATGAGTGTTGGAGAGTTGGCAGAGTTTATCAAGAAATACAAGGCTGGTAATGTACCGTATCCTTATGGCGATGATTTTCTATATCGCATCACACGCGAGTTGTCTTCTATCAGCATGTCCATATTACCAATGAACACATTTTAGAATGCTGCGCCAAAGCATCACACTATGAAGAATTTATTGAGTTATGCCGGCCGCTGGCAATTAAGGACACCGAAGCGTTTATGAGGGAGAAAAGCAAACCAGCGCCAAAAGGCCGGACACGAAGGCGGTTTAAATAAGCTACGAATTTCATATCTTCACTTTAATTATCTTTTAGCTCATCCGAGTTATTCTAAACATCTTGGATAGGTGGAAAAAGGAATCATTAGCGAGAGTACTTCAGGCGGAAGGGAATCCGCTTTTTTTTCAGCGAATTCGTGAATTAGCAGGTGTTAGCATAAGTCAGCCAGAACTGAATGGAGGCTGAGCTATTGTTGATAACTTTGTTGGCTATTCCTGCTTCTCCACATAAAGAAACATGTAGATATCTCAGCGATGAGTTCTTCCGTGCCATAGTCCCTTGAGCCGTATACAGCCGGCTTCATAACAGTGTCCCTGTTAATGCCTTGATTCGTGACCTGTGCTATGGGAGAGTTCATGAAATAGAGTTGCATAGTACTCATCTGAAAGGATAAAATTTTCTCTTTCAGGAACCTTAACCTCTTTCCAGTTGTAATAGGATTCATTTCATCACCACCATGCTCGATAATAGGCTTTGAAGGCATCTCCTTTATAATACTTTCGCAGTATTCAATATGGATAAGATTCACTCAATGCCCCTAGGGGAAGTGCTTCGTTAATACTCCCCAGCTCCGAACCTACTCGGTACATCACATCTAATTAAACACTTCAGCAGTCATAAAATAATAGCTAAATTCACGCAAAAGATTAGTAGGAACATTTTCGTTGCTTGTGACATTCAACAAAGGGTTACCCCATTGTTACCGCCAAACTGTAAGCTAATAACTGAGTGGATTCTTCCGATAAACTTTTCCCCAAAGGCTCCGAATGGAGGAAATGGGATTTACACATACACACGCCAGCATCTTTCCATTGGAATGGTGGAAAAAAACTCATTCACATGAGTTCTTCCGATCTGGAGGTCGAAATGAAAGCATTTGTCAGTGCAGTAAACCAAAGCGACGTCGCCGCATTTTGCGTAATGGACTACTGGACCTTTGATTGGTATTTAGAACTTCTTAAGTACAAAACCAAATTCCCGGGTGAACTGCAAAAACCAGTGTTTCCAGGAATAGAATTGCGAATTGAATGTCCAGTTGACTACCGGCTAAATATCCATTGTATCCTTTCTGATAAACTGAGTTTTCAAGAAATAGCTGATTTCAAATCGCAATTAACTATAAGATCCATCGACAAAAAACTGTCAAATGAATCATTGAAGCAATTTGCTAAAAGTCTAGATGAAAGTAAGGCAAAGAAACACGGGTTTCAGAATCCATCAACGCTGGACGACGAAAGGCTTTTACAATTGGGCTCTAAAACCGCCGAGATTACAAAAGAGTCACTTGAAGAAGCTTTCAAGCAGATTCCAAATGAAAACGGGTATATAATCCTGCCATACGACACTAGTGATGGATTATTAGATCTCGACTGGGCCGATCACCCTCACGATGACAACTACTTCATGCAAAGCGCAGATGTTTTTGAAGCACGCGATCCCAGGAACATCGATTTACTAAATGGAAAAAAAACACCTGAAAACGAGCCATTTTTTAAGAATTTTTTCAAAACTCTCGGCAATAAACCTAAACCATGTATTTCTGGAAGTGATGCCCATAAATATTCGGACTTTGGAAACTTTCCATCCGACAGAGTAACCTGGATTAAAGCTGATCCAACGTTTGAGGGCTTTAGCCAAATTATTTTTGAACCTACCGAGAGAGTACGCATTCAAGCAACAAATCCGTCCTTGGATTACGATAGACCGTTCTTCTCATCGGTAACTGTTACTCAGGATGAAGTAATATTTGAAGAAGAGGATGATCTTATCTTTGCAAAAAATGAAACTGGGATCCCACTCAATCAAAACCTAGTAGCGATAGTGGGTGGTCGCGGTGAAGGCAAAAGCATGCTCACAGATTACCTTGCCACCAGCTTCATGGGTCAATCGCATTCTAAGGACGGTACCTTTCGTAAAAGCGGCTATGTCAATGTCCAGTACTTTAAGACAAACCAATCAGAAAACGAAGTACTCAATTTTCCGTTAAAGGAGCCAAAGCATGCCCTGGATTTCTTGTACATAAATCAGGGAAGCCTTAAAAATATAGTCGAAAAAAAGGACAAACAGTCAAGTTTGGCAAATTCAATCCGTAGACTGGCCAAACTTGATGAGCCTGTTTTTTCGCCAGAGATTAACGACTCTGCTCTAAGCGCTGTCAATGAACTACACCAGCTTACTCTATTTTTAGAAACAAAGGATGAAAAGGGGGAAGAAAAGAATTCTATTCAGTTTTTGGAACAACAGGAAGCATCAATAAAACAATTCATTGACAATATCACCACCACCGAGAACAAAGATAAACTTACTCGATATTCTGAAAATCTGAGTAGCATCAATGCCCTATCCGAAAAGAAGAATAAACTCATAGAATTAGAAGAAGAAATAAGATCGCTCGCAACTAGAATTAATGTCAATATCGAGGCCGTAGACCCTGGTGCCTCTCGTCTCCCCAAAGTCAGCGAAACCCTATTCACGGCACAGATCGAGGCAATTCTAAAATGGAAATCCGAAATAGATTCCGAAGTCGAGGCATTATTAGAATCAACGAGACGCGTTAAGGAAGAATTTGGTGATTATAGAGGTGATTTGACTACACTCCTGAAAGATGTGGATAAATTCCAAAATTCATTATTTGACGTTAAAAAAACGCTGGAAGATACAAGAAAAAAAATATTGCGACACGAAACTTTGAAAAAGCAACTTTTTAACGATGATTTGGATAATGTGTCCCTAGCCTCAAAGATACAATCAGATTATGAACGACAACAGAAAAAGCTGACAAATGACTGGCTACTTTTCACAAAGATTGATGATCGGGGAGATTTGAATGAAGCCCAAAAAACGATAATGAAGAACCTCCTGGACGATTTGTCGATTGACGTCATTGTCGACTTCGACGAAGATGCATTCTACGACGAAACGTCCAATTCCATCAATGGAGCAATCTGGCGAGTAAAAACTAACAAGGACGCCCAAAAACAATGGTTCAATATCATTGATCTGGAATCCTTTTTTAAATTCCTCAAAGAGCGTTACTACGATTCTTACAACAATGAACCCGCCTTTTACAAGGACACTTTCAGCAGAATATTTTTTGACGAGTCAATTCGAAAAAAATTCATCAAAGTATATCCAATCTTGAAGTATCAGGGGAGAGATTTGGGCAAAATATCTGTTGGGCAAAAGGGAACGGTTTACCTGAAAATGATGCTGGCTACGGAAGCCTTTTCCAAACCTATAATTTTCGACCAGCCGGAAGACGATCTTGACAACGAGTTTATCATGGAAGACTTAGTTGATCTCTTCAAGAAGCTTAAGCGGTATCGTCAAGTCATAATTATTACACACAACGCAAACCTGGTTGTAAATGCAGATGCAGAGCAAATTATCATATCCAAAAATGACAAAGGTCGGCTCGCCTATTCTTCTGGAAGTTTGGAAAACAATTCCATCAATTCAAACATCTGTAGGATTCTCGAAGGTGGAGAAATTGCTTTTGAGCGAAGGAGGAGCAAATACAGATATCCAAAAATGCGCTATTAAATAAATGTTATTGAATGGGGTCAAGGAATTGAACCTTTGAAATCGCCACCTTGGATTTAGTCACCGGTTACCGCACAAAACATCTTCTCAAACAAGATAATCAAGCTTTGTAATGACAGATCCCAGTATTATATTTTACGAGTCACTAAAGCCACATTTTGACGCCCAGTTAAATGGAGCCGGGGATTTCGAAAAATCGCTGAGGAAAAGTATTCTAGATCAGTCGCCCGAAAGGATTGTTGAGATAATCAAGAATGTGGAGGCATTTATTAAACAGCAGCCTGGCGTATTGAAATTCAAAAAGGAGATGTGGGAAGATCTAATTAGGGGCTCAACGAGTAAGACAAGTGATGGAGAATATATTCACGAGGTTTCAGCCAATAAAAAAATCAGGTTTAAGACATGGCCAGAGTTAGTCTCATACCTAAACAAAAACGTAGCCCCTTTTGTAATGGAGCCCTTTGACCAAGCTCTAGCACGTATATTAGTCGAATATTATGTTAGAACGATAGTTGATGGATTTAGCGGAATCGAAAAAGCAAAGCAAATTGACTTTCTCAAAAAATCATTGAGAGCTATTTCCGAAAAAGACGAGCTTTCAAAATATTTAAAAGCTCAACTCAGCGAGCATTTAAATTATTATAAACAGGTCCTTGAAATCCAGAGAAAAGACTTTGATAATATCTTATTTTTCAATCTGACTGGTGAGGATCGAATTCGGAGATTGAGAATGGCTCTGGAGAGTGAAACTTTCTCAGACTTTATCGATATACTTAGGCCGATTTTTGCATCGATACCCCACCAGATCAATGTCAACAACGAGAAGTACTATCATTCAATTTTTTTCGTCGTACTACAACTTCTTGGGTTCGATATATTGGCTGAGGTAAGTACAAATTTAGGCAGAATTGACGCAGTGATTGAGTTTCCTAATATCATCTACATACTCGAATTTAAAATGGATGAGGCTGAGACTGCAATTCAACAAATAAAAGATCGAAGGTACCATGAGAAATACCAGGATAGATCAAAGAAAATAGTTCTGGCTGGAGTAGCATTTAATCGAAACCAAAAGAATATCGGAGAATATATATTAGAGCTTGCATGAACATTTCATTGTGTCAAAAATTGATAAATTGCAATAAATTTTGTCGAGCCTTCAAGTTCAATAGAACTCTTAGGGGAACAATTGAGTCATAAGATTCGAAATGCCGCTTAGCCAACTACAAAAGGGCAAAAAGACACTTCTATCATAAACAAACTATGAATCAGCAAAATGATAATTTAGAAAAACAGATCTGTGATTTTGTTATTTCGGGACCCAAAAGACGCAGGACTGCGAATTCAATTCTTTCAAATTTTCAGTCGGTTAATAAGGGAAAGATTTACAAGATATTGGGGGATCTTACTTCTAGCAGCCCACCAAGCTTGGTGTACAATAGCGAGGAAGATTTCTACGAAGCTACAAAAGCAATCACTCCTCCATGATTCTGTACTAAATTAAAGTCTCCAGCTAATGCCATCACGAGAGGCCGCAAGGCTTCCAGCGAATAAATACCGATTGTCGTGCAAATCAAACCGAAGTCTGTTACGCTAGATCCTTGTCAAGAAGTTCATGATATCGGCCCTGAATTTCTGTCATCCATCCCTTTGAGTCTGAAAAACTGAGTTATGCTCCACCACCGGCAGTTTTGGCAAATACCAGCTGCAATGTATTTTCACCACCAGGTTATCCGTCATGCCGGCATACAAAAAAGAAACCCGCCCTGAGAAAGGCAGGTTTCTTCAGTCTTGTGGTCAACCAATTGGTTATACCCCAATACCCTTTCGTTTTGAATTTTTCTTTTCCTTCTTCCCCTCACCCTCTTCATCCACGTCCTGTTTCACACTTTCTTTTTTTTCCTGGGACTTGTCCTCTGCGGGTTTTTCTTTCTTTTCGATGCCCTGGAACTGCTTTTGCATCCTGGAGTCGTAGAGATCGAGGTTCTTGTATTGCGGGTTTGCGGAAATGAACATTTTGTCCTCGCCGCCTTCGCGGGCGAAGGTGACCTGGGCCAGGTTTCCTTTTTCAAGGGACTTCATCAGTTTGGTCTTTTCCTCACCATTCAGTTGTTCCTTGATGGGATATTTGGACAGGGCCATTTCAAGGTCGTAACCATAGCCTGCATGGTACTGCTTCACTTTGTAGTTATCGTTCTTGTCTTTCTCCTGCAAGTCGAGTTGCAGCCACGCATTGTAGGGTTGGCCTTCCCTATTGTTGAGGTCTTTGTTAACCGCGCGGCCACTTAGAAGATTGTAGGCTTCCTTGGCCGTGATGCCGGAGTTTTTCGTGATGTAGAACGTTTGTGTTTTCTCCTGCGCCGGGTTCTCATGTTTCAACGTGGCCTGGTAACGGTTCAGGAAATACATATCGGTCTGATCAGATTTCCTGAAATCCAGTTTGTAATCCACGCGGTCCTTGATCATTCCGGTCAGATTGAAGTCCCCGGCTAGCGGAAGACTGAATTCTTTCGGCTGTTCCTTTATCTTATTTTCAAGATCAGCGTTCAGTTTATCGCCGAAGCCCAGATACTTCAGGCCGTCTTTTAAAAATTCAAGGTTCTTGACATTCATAAGTGTTTTGTTTAATAATTTAAAATAGATTTCCTGTTCATACAGCATGATAGTATCCCTTAATCGACCACAAGGGCATTGACAATGGTCTTGTTCTTGATCGCCAGGCTGAGGTTTCTTCCCCCGTTCTTTTCAAACATTTCGATGACGAGGCGTTTTGCATCCGGGATGGTAAATTTCCCGAGGGCATAGACTACATCTTCCGTTGACTTGCCTTTTATGGTTTCACCATTTCCATACACGTAAACAGGTTTGACATCCACTTCCTGGGAAGCGGTGCGTTTTACTTTTTGTCTGTCCTCGATATAAAAGCGCAAGAAGTCCACATCGTAACTGATGTTGGACTGATTCCGGATCCGGAAATGATAAAAGATAACGTTGTCTTTTATGTAAATCCCGTGCAGCAAAAGGCCCATCTTGTGCCTGGACTCTTTGACAAACCTGATGCTCCGTTTGGCATTCACGATTTGAGAAGCACACTTTTCCATTTCGGTTTCCGTCATTTCGGTTTCAAAAATCGGTTCGGGATCCATGGGTTCATGGCTCTCACTATTACCGATGTTGATTACCAGACTACCCGGCGCTTTGGAATAAGCCACCGTGAATTCATGGATCTTTCCGTCCGAGGTGATCACGGTCAGGTTCGTATTCGGAAATCCATGTCTTGCCGCCTTTAGCTGAAGGATATTTTCAACTCCCTTCGCTTTCTGCGCGAGCAGGTCACGGCTCCCACGGTCAACCGATTTTATTATTGCCGGAAATACGAGGCTTGTCGTTTTGTTGTAGGCAATCTCAAGGGCCTGCGGAATACGGAGTGGCTGGGCGTCGACATTGAGCACCATGAGTGCGAGAAAAGCTCCGGACATTATCAGAAGCAGTTTATTACAGTTGTCTTGCATATTTGTAATGGTTTAATGTGTTCATCATCATGTTCAGAAAAAGAAAGAGGAATCAAGAGCCTGATGCGGGACCCGAATCCACAAGGAAGATTTGGTAGCCCGCTTTGACGGTTACCCTGGTCAGCTTGGCTTTCTTTGAGAATAGGCCTTTGGCGGCTTCGATGCCGGCACCGGCTGCCTGCTCCCCGATGGAGGGATCCAGTGACATTAATTGAATATTTTGCAGGGCATCGTCCGAGGCCTGCTTGGCTGCATCGCGGGTGATCGCCCCGGGAATATAAATACCAGGCAGTCCATCGAGATCATAGACCTCAAGGGAGACGGGCAAGAGTGCATTCCCCCTGCGGATGGAACTGATCTCGACACTGAGTCTTTCACCGTTTATGGAACACACGCCAAAGATGAATTGGTCTTTAGGGATCAGCGTTCCATTGATCTGAATATCATTCAGGAGTCTCATCTTCACGGTTGCGCCTGCCACAAGTTCCTGCGTGTCGTGAATGATGGCTTCGATGGAGTTTCCTGCCTCCTCTTGCCGGAATGTTTCATCCTCCAATCCAAAGAATCCATTCTGATTTGCAAACACGGGCGACGCTTCGGATAAAGAGTCACTATCCAATGAAGCGGGAAGTTCAAATGCATTCGAACCGATCAGCGAAATATTCTCATGATTGGTGGCGACTTCAACCGGAAGGGTATTCGATTTGCTTTGATGGTCCATTGCTTTAAGTTTTTCTTTCACGCGCTCAGGGTGCTGAATGTCAAGTATCTTTTCCAGCACGCTTTCGATCTGCTGCATTTCGGGATCGGCCTGGCTATCCTCCTGCATTATTTCCATCATGTTTTCAAGGCGGTCCACGTCGAAAGTGAATTGTGGATCGGAAGAACTGGTCGGCTGTTGCCGGTTGCTGGTTACCGGTTGAGCAGTCGGAGCATTGATTTCCGCATACAATTCCTGCAACTTTTTGTTCACACGCTCCTCATTCGGATCGGTCACTGGCTTTTCCTTATTGGGAAAAGCGTTAATGAGTCTGGCGGACTTCTTTGTTGTATCCAGTTGCGGCTGCAACTCCTGCTGCGACTTGAAAGCGATAAGGTCAAAGTAGGGATCGCTTTCCCTGGCTTCCTCGTACCTGGCTGAATCTCTTTCCGCCATCTCGTAAAGACTCAGCTTGTCCCAGATCTCCTTCTCATCAAAATGAGCATCAGGCAATGTGAAGTTCAGTCCGCTGAAGTCAATGGCGCTCGCCTGAGCGGTCGTTCCCTGCCCTCCGCCAAGCGCCCAAAAGATCATCGTCAGGAAGGGAAGCACGAGCAGTGGAAGGACCATAATAAATCGTCTCTTCTGCAAAAACTTTTCTGTTTGCGGTTTCATGGTGTTGAATTTTAGTGTGAATAGTAATTTTTGATAAAAGTTTTAAGGCTGTCGCGCAGTCCGGGGTGAGCCTTCATCAGGCTGTCCAGTGCGCGCTTGCCGGATGATCCACTTAGCCTGTCGGCCAACTGCTTGAAATAAATCATGCGGTTATACTGATCAATCATGATTTGCTCGGACTCCTGTTCGGATACGTTTTCTTCCGGGTTGATGTCCGCCGGACGGGTGATCGTATCCACCGGCAAAGCCGCGGAAGCATGCTCACTTTCGACGGACCGGACGATCAACATGGCACAGGCAACCGCTGTGCAAATTCCGATAAGAAGAAATCCCCGTTTTTTTGCCGGAGTTGAAAGTGGATTGATCCATGTGCTGAGTTTGGCAGCAACTGATCGGCTAAGCGCGTTCAGCCATCTTTTAATTTTGTTTCCTTGTTTTTCCATTGGTTATGTCTGGTTTTGATGTTGTTAGTTTGTCACATTCTCAGGGCCTTTCCCCGGCTTGGAAAGAACCGGAGATCCTTTTCGTAAGCTTCGAGCTCCTGACGCGTGATCGGTTTCCATCCATTGGACTTCTCGTACCTGTCCTCCGAATATTCAGGGTCGTGGTTGATAAAGAGCTGGCCTTCACGTTCGAGCGCTATGTAGAAGGATCTAAACTCTCCATCTATTTCGCCTTTCATTTTTCCGACAGGGTTTAATTTTGTTTTCATCTGTTCTCGGTTTTGATGTCTCTGTTCTCAAGCGTGTTCCATTTCTCGATCAGGAACCCATGGGGGTTGTTGTCCGAGCGGGATACATTTCTTATGTATCCTTCGGTAACCAGGCTTCGCGTGACAATTGAAGTTGTGCGTATCAGTTTTTGGCGAGCATGACACCGGAAATAGAATGGGTACATTTCCGTATCGATGCGGATTGAGTCGAGGTGGATCTGCTGACTGATGTTCCCTGAAATAATATTGGAGTAATAGCGGTTCTCTTTCAGGTTATCATACTGGCGT
>JBBDXJ010000218.1:0-3027 GCA_040902445.1 Cyclobacteriaceae bacterium
AGCTTTTCTATCTCATTGATTTTCAGTAGAATTGTTGTGACAAAGTAGAGTTAATTAACCAGTCGTCATCGCGCTTTTTAAATTCCTCGATAGTTTTCTCGCGTGTTTCTTTTAAAATATTGAGATAATAATCCAGGTTGTTTCCTTTGATATGTTTACGACCTTCTTCTCCCAGATTCATTGGAATATCCCACTTCTTCTTTATATCATCACTCCAAGACCCCCACTTGACATTATCAAAAGTATTGAGTTGATAATATCTCTCAGTAGCAGCCATGTGTAATAACATCCCACCAATCGTATTAGAATTAGGATCGTGTAAATAATCCAGTTGCTCGACTGTCAAGCCCTGAACCGGTTGCAGGATGATATGCCGCATCATATTCATCATAGAGTAGAGCGTTCCCACGTGTAGAGAGAAGCCTTCTCTGGGTCCCAAAATAGACCACGAATCTTCTGCTGCGATTTGAAGGTGTCGTCGTTGGTTTCATAACATTGATTGATTTAACCTCCTGTTATAGTAATATAAAGGTAAAATTTCAATGTTCAAAGCAGGATGAAGGGACGTTAAGCAAAGCAATATTGATCATTAAGAGATTACCCGATCGGTGTTCTGACGGGTGCGGCTGATTCCTTGATCATAATCATGCCAGCACCAAATTTGTCGCTGGGTCGTATACTGAATCCAAATGCTGTGTAGAATTCTTCGCGGCCCTTGCTGCACATTAATCCTATGTTCGTATTTGTTCCAGCTACTTGATCGGCATATTTTAACAACGCCTCCATGATCAATTTTCCGATGCCCTTTCGTTGGAAATCAGGGTGCACTATCACATCCTGTATATGCAAATAGATGGCGTTGTCCCCTACCACCCTACCCATACCTACCAGGTTATTGCCGTCTTCAACGCATACGGAAAAAAGTGTATTTGAAAGCGCTGTTTTAACAAGAGCTGATTCAAATGTTGGCCAGCCAGCCAGTGATCTCATCTCATTGTATTCCTCAATAGAAGGAGTTCGAATAATTAAATGATAAGACATTTTCATTTTCATTTTTAGTGCGTGCCCGCCGAAGTGTCTCACTCAGGCAGGTCTTAGTGGCTAGAACCCTCTTGCAGCAACTCATACCACACTTCAATTGTATAACCGTCCGGATCTTTAAAGAAAATGAAAGGCGAGCCGGGGAGGAACTCGCCTTTTTCCACGATCTCCCCTCCTGCCGAAGTGATCTTTTTAAACACCTTGTCAACGTCACCGGCCTCCTTCAACCTGAACCCGAAATGTGCGATACCGGATCCCGTGACAATTTTCTTACGAGGACTTTTTTCAAACACAAGGATATCATGGCATCCCGGAGTGGTCAACTGGATGAAATCGTTTTCATGATAGATTACCTCCATGTCAAAGACATCGCGATAAAAATTCAATGTCCGATCCAGGTCAGAGACATTAACCGCCAAATGAGTGAGGCCGTATGTAAAAGTTTTCTTCATGCCTTATATTAAAAAAACCGATAAGTCCACGGTCCACGGACGACGGACCACGGTCGTTCATGTTGAATCACAGTTTTTCGTGTTAAATGAACTACGATTCTGTGATTTAACGGCTGTGGACGGTGGACTGTGGACTGTCGACCATTTACCGCACTACCCCTGTCCAAAAAGCAATCTTTTGTCTTTTCCAGGTGTAAGTCACGGCCACGGTATCGCCAAAAGAAATGACAGACGGATAGGAAAACTCATCTTCCACATCACCTTTCTCAAGTTCAATGATGGGATCCCAGATTTTTCCATTGTCTGTAGAAACTGCCAGCGATACGGGGCTACGCGAACCCCAATTTATGCTGTCCGGATTAAAGATCAGGACGAGGGTGTTGTCTTCAAGTTTCGTGATATCAATTCCGCTGTTGGGATTCGGGAGGTTTGTTCTATAAACGGATGACCATGTTTTGCCATAATCTTCCGAATCGGAACGGCAGATGACGCCGGCAGAACTTCTCAACAACATATGGACCTTTCCCGGCGCTGACTCCCACAAGGCAGGTTGAATGACACCTTCTTCGGGAATAGAGTCGCGATTGACTTCCAGAAATTTGGTGGATCGCCAGGTTTTACCACTGTCTTCACTCCGATCGATAAACGCATTCCAAACTTCGTTCAACTCGTTGGATGCAGGTGCAAGCCAGGATCCATCCGACGCAACAATAGGTTTATTGCGAACGGGACCCCGTCCACCTTTGTCGCCGGCAACCAGTTCTTTGGGCTCCGACCATGTTGCACCATTGTCCTTCGAGATCTTGAACCACGTTTCCCAGAAGTCGATGATCTTCCCAACCTTAAAGAACAACGTGATGGTTCCGGAAGGATCTTTAAAGAGGACAGGATTCCAATGCGCGTCTTCGCGGATCTTGGCTATCTCCAGGGGAGCAGACCAGTTCCCGGGTTCGCCTTTCGAGAGCCAGATGCCGACATCATCATGCTTTTCATGTGTGCCACCAAACCAGGCTACGAGAAATTTTCCGTCATCCGTGCGCAACACAGTGGATGCATGACATTGCGCGAAGGGGCGATCATCACCAAAGACAAAATCCTTTGCCAACATCTCAACGTTTTTCTTTTTCATGTCCTCCTTCGCGGTTTCTTTTTTTGAGTTACATCCTGTGAAGATTGTGAAATATATTGCAGTGAGTCCGACTACTGCGGAAGTGTACTGATGTTTCATGAGGTTAAAGTTTCGTAAATGTTAGCGCCTTCAAGATAACATCAAAAATTGAAGAAACAGGAAGGGGAATCGCGTATTAGAAGGAGGATTTTGCGTAAGTCCGTTTTCAAAGGTCTGAAAGGTTGAAAGGTCTGAAAGGTAGCCGTCTCCGCAGAGTCTCCTGTCTCAGGGACTCTGCGGTTTCGGAGGGTAAAGCGTTCGTTAACACTAACTATTCACACAAGAATCTTTTTTTTAGCCGTCTCCGCAGGGTCTCCTGTCTCAGGGACTCTGCGGTTTCGGAGGGTAAAGCGTTCGTTAACACTA
>JBBDXJ010000219.1:0-20933 GCA_040902445.1 Cyclobacteriaceae bacterium
TAGAGCCTGTTACCAAACTGAGGGTGCCTCGTGTTACGCAAGCGGTTGGTGTTTATGAAGGGGGAATAAAAGTGGTTGCCGTGATTGATCAGGAACATATCAAGGTCTCCATCCATGTCATAGTCAAAGAATGATGCTTGTGTTGAGTAAGTATCCGGAGCATCCAAACCATATTCCTTAGCGCGCTCGGTAAAAGTGGGTTCTCCACCTTTTTCCCCACCGTTATTGATATAGAGTTCATTTGACAGGGATTGGTTCGCTTCTGGTCCTGAATAACAAACGTAAATGTCAAGCCAACCATCTCCGTTGACATCCGCAACTGCCACACCCGTTTTCCAAAGACTCCGTCCGGCAACTCCTGCCTTTTCTGTGACGTCTTGAAACTTTAAGTCGCCCTTGTTAAGATAAAGGCGATTGCTTACGGTATTTCCCGTAAAATATAAATCACACCAACCATCGTCGTTAAAATCCGCTGCAGCTACTCCGCCTCCGTTGTAAGCGTATTCATAGTTCATAATATTTACCCGGGGCGACTCCTCAATTGTATTTTCGAAAAGAATACCGGAGTCTTCGGGAGTTAGTTTCATAAAAAGACTATCAGGTCTTGATTGGCAGCCTATGAATAAAAGCATAATCGAAGAGAATAACCGGACAGCTATCTGCAATAGAAATTTTATCATCTGGAAATCCTCTCCGTCCGCTGACTTTATCTTTGAAATTTTCCAACCAATAATTACTTCCCGCAATTTTTCTCCGGACATGGGCATATCCATTCTGGATTCATATGGCAACCGCAGGGTGTTCCCTTGATAACAGGTTCTCTCAAGTTAAAAAGTAAAATCAGGGGAAATTTACCCCTGATTTTAGAGACCGTAACGGAAGTCCGTCTGACCTAATCTAAGGTGATCGCCTTCGTAGCCATATTCACATGAATGGTTCGCGAACCTGTTGTACCCACATACCTAAAGTTGCTGTCCCCATCACTTGCATTTGCGAAATCGGAATCAACAGTAGTAAAATATGGATAGTTGTATGAGGTCGGGGACCAATCGGTCTGAGCAAAAAACCTGAAAGTTTCTCCGGAAGTGAAAGTGGTCGTTGCCTCAAATTGATCCGCACCTACATAGGTCATGCTGATATAAATACCCTCGTCCCAACTCCATCCGTTTAAAGCAGCACCAGTCATGTACAATTCCGGATCCGGGGGATCACCCAATGTCACCGTTTTATTAATCAGGTCGACGGTGATCTTTTGAGTACCTGGCGTGCCTATATACCGAAGGTTGGAATCTCCATCGTTCGCATTTTCAAAAATGGGATCCACGGAAGTAAAATAAGGATAGTTGTAGGATGTAGGACCCCAATCGTGCTGAGCAAAAAAGCGAAATGTTTCATGAATGAAATTAGCAGAACCCTCAAAAACGCCGGGTTTGAGGTATGTCATTTTAACCGCCAGATTCTGATCCCAACCACCGACCGCTGCACCTACCATATATAATTCAGGCTCATCAACTGCAAGGGCAGTAACTGTTTTACCTGCAAGATCAACATTCACTCTATACCACCCTGTCGCCCCGGCAACCTTCAAGTTTGAATCACCATCGTTAGCGTTTTCAAAAACAGGATCAACAGAGCTGAAAAAAGGATAATTGTACGATGTGGGGCCCCAATCAAGCTGCGCAAAAAAACGAAAGGCCTGCCCATTCGTAAAATAAGCAATGGTCTCATATTTTTTGAATTCGCTGCTTTGCCACTCAACCGCATTATCCGGCCACGGACCCCATCCCTTCAATCCCGCACCCATTCCATAGATGGGAGGAAAGCTGGTGGCGTAAGGTGTCACGGTAATGGTCTGCTTGTTGGAGATTACCGGGGACACTTTATCGCTGATTGTGGATACTACACGAATATCAATATCAGCAGCTTCTTCCGGAGAGAGACCCAAGCCAAGAAGAAAATCATTAAATGCGCCCACCTTTACATCAGCTGTTTTCGAATTGGTGGAGAATACTTCTACAGGATCCGAAAAATTATTTGAAGCGCGATCGATCTGCAATTCGTAGCTTACTGATGCAGGAAAGCCAAAATCAGGAGCAGTCCATTCAAATGTTTCCAGCGTATTATCCTTGCCATCTAATGTGAGAACATACGATGTTGACGATGGAGACTGCAATTGGTTGGGTGCGACATTACTCTTCAAAATCGCTTTTTCCGTATCATCTTCACAGGATAAAAAAGCAAGAGCCAACATCACAAATGCCAAAATATTTCTTAATGTTTTCATAAGATTATTATAATCGTTGAATTAATAGCCCGTGTTCTGATTTAGTTGGGGATTTGATCCAATGTCAGCCGCAGGGATGGGAAAAATAGCTCTTTTGGGTTCAATTGAAGTTCCGTCTTTGACGCCTCCCTTCCAGGGCCACAGATAATCACCGCCGGTAAATTTTCCGAACCGGATAAGATCGGGTCTGCGATGACCTTCCCAATAAAGTTCCCGGGCCCTTTCATCCAGGATAAAATCCAAGGTAAGTTGACCACTTGTAATGGCACCTGGGGCCTTTCCGTCTGCAACATCTCCCGGACGGGCTCTGATCGCATTTACATAACTAAGAGCGGTAGCTAAATTTCCACCTGTGCCTCCGCGCAACGCGGCTTCTGCATACATCAGGTAGGCATCTGCCAGACGAAACATAGGATAATCTGTATCCTGAAAAGATGGATGACTTCCCGGAGCACCGGTGGAAGTAACATTTTTGAATTTGAAAACACCGTATCCTTGCCCCTGATTATTAACCGCATCAATTTCAAGGGTCTGGCCCTTGTCTTCTTTAGCGAATATTGCCCGTGCTTCGTTGAGGTCGGGAAATTTATTCACAAAAGCAGAAGTAGTTCTCAAACCTGCCCAGCCACCATTACCTGCGTTTCCATAGATTATTACATTCAATGCGTCATACGCCTGAGATTTCTGACCGTCAAAAAGTTGGGCGAAAATTATTTCAGGGCTGTTATGATTATCCGCGAGGAAGTTGTGGGCATACCGCGGAGCAAGAGAGTAACCACCTGCAATTACCTCATTGAGTTCAGCGATTGCCTCGGTGTACTTAGCGCTACCTTCGCCCAAATAAACCTGCGCGTTCAAATACAACTTAGCTAACAACATGGCACAAGCGCCCTGATCAGCTCTTCCGTATTCAAATCTTGGCGCACCCATTTCAGGTTTTATAGCTTTCAGTTCTGATTCAACATAATCAAATAATTCGCCTCTCGTCTTTTGAGGCGGAAAGTACGCGCCCGGTAGATCTGCTTCCGTTACAAACGGCATGTTTGCAAAAAGATCTAACCCGTAATAGTAGGCAAGCGCTCTTAAAAACCTCGCTTCGGCATGAAATTTTGAAATGTCAGGATCATTCGTCCTGGATGCTGTTGCCCTGATAAATTCATTGGCCAGCGCAGCCACGTTCATGATCCTGGCAAATAAAGCAGTAGGAATTCCGTCTGAGGGCACCCAGTTATTGTAGTGCAAATTAAAAATAGTTCCGTTGGCATCATTGGGATAAGACCATACGGCCTCATCGGTTGTCAGCTCATTGAGATTCCATAAAGACCGGATAAAACAACTGAACCCTTCATCCACACCCCCAACATCGCCTGCACCCGCAGGCCCTTGCTGACCCGTAAGGGCAAATGCGGCATATAACTTAGCCAATCCCGCCTTGTACGATTCTGTTGTGGTATAAACGTTTGCCGAAGTTGTAATTCGCGTATCAATCGGGGTGACATCCAGATCCCCGATACAGCACATCATCAGCAACAAAACAACTGTTGAGAGGATGGATATTTTATTTGAAATAATTTTCATATTCATAATATTTTAATCACAGCAGTTTTTTAAAAAGTTACATTAAGACCCAGCAATAATGTCCGGGGCCGTGGATAAATGTTGTTATCAATGCCTCCATTCACTTCAGGATCAATCCCCTTGTACTTGGTAATAACGAAAGCATTTTGCACCGTAAAACTCAGTCTGGCTTTAACCTTTTCTGAAAATTCGTCAAAGCTGTAGCCAGCGCTCAGATTATCCATTTTAAAAAAAGAAGCATTGTGCACATAGTAGTCTGAATATTGCTGCTGGTTTACAAATTCAGTATCGGTAACGTTGTTCGGGATATTTCTGAAATGTAACTGCGAATACACTGCGTTGTAAAATGCACGTCCTGATTCAACATTATTATAGACATAGTTGCCGATGCTGAGTCTTGAAGAGAATGAGAAATCGAATTTCTTATAATTTAATCTCGAATTAAAGCCCAATAGATAGTCCGGGGCCGGTCGTTTATGATGATACTTATTGAGGGAATTACCCACAACGCTACCACCCAGGCCAGACCGGTCAACATACAGTCCTTCAATGGGCTTGCCCTCATCATTATAAACTTGTTGATAAGGGAAAAATGAAAATGCCGGATAGCCTACCTGATGATTTTGAATGAACGCATCCACCCCAATTCCACCTACGAAAACTCCCAGGTAGGTGGGGTCATCCGTTAGGTTAAGTTTTGTAATCTCACTGGTGATGGTGGTGAAATTTACCCCTACATTCCAGGTAAAATTGTCCCTGACAACAGGCATGACGTTTAAGGTCACTTCAATGCCTCTGTTTTCCATACTGCCGACGTTGGTGGTGAGGAAGTTGGAGAAATTAACACCATTGGCGATGGCAATGTTATTCAGCAAATCTGCCGTGTTTTTCTGAAACAACTCAACAGAACCTGTCAGGTTATCATTGAAAAACCCAAAATCAACTCCTAAGTTGTAGGTTGTTGTCTCCTCCCAGCGGATGTTGGCATCATATGGCTCAGGCCGTAAGGTCGTATAGAAAGAATTTCCAAGCTGATATTGGGCCAACTCATTGGAAGCCCTGTAAACCGCCAGGTAAGGATAGTATGCATTTGGAATATCCTGTTGTCCTGTGATACCATAGCCTGCTCTGAGTTTTAAGTCTGAAAGGATTGAAACATCGTTAAGAAATCCCTCATCTTTTATCCGCCAGGCCAGCGCAACAGAGGGGAATAGCCCCCACCGGTTGGCTTTGGAAAATCGAGATGAACCATCCTGCCTGAGCGTTGCTGTCAATAAATATTTGTCGTTCAATGTATAATTCAATCTTCCAAAAAAGGAGACCAAAAAATTCTCATTCTTAAATTGATTAATGGTAGTGGTCACTTCATTGGAGTCCGTATTCTCTCCTTCCCTGTGGAAATGCTGCCAACCATAACCTGCGGTTGCATCTACCTTATGAGAGCCGAATTGCTTGTTATAGTTAAAATACAAATCGAGCAGTTCGGATCTATGAATTGCTGAATATGTGTTGTTCCTTCCCACTAAGGTTCCATTATTATGGATGAAACCGGCATCGAGTGGAGCAAAATTGTAACCTTCACTGCGTTCCTGATCGAACCCCATATTCAAATTTACCCGGAGGTCTTTGAAGAAAGGAATCCTGTAGTCCGCTTGTAAATTGGCAATGATACGTTTAGATGTTCCCTGATTATCCGTTTGTTCCAGCATCGCAACAGGATTTGAATTTCCATTGGTAATGCCTTTGCTCAGCCAGCTGAAATATCCTCCGTATCGGCTATCGCCGTCCATCACGGGTTGCGTTGGATCAAAAGAGACTGCATTACCCACCGCACCTGCATCACCAAAGTTGGAGATGGTATGGCTCCCTTTTGCGCTGAGGTTTAGTTTCAGGTCTCCATCCAACAAGGTCGGATTAAGATTAAGATTCAGAGAGTTGCGCTGAACACTGGTAGTTTTCAGAATACCCTGCTGATCGGTGTATCCGTAAGAAAGCCTGTAAGGAAGATTCATGATTGAACCAGAAGCGCTAAGGTTATGGTCATGCGAAATTGCAGTCCTGAAAATTTCTCTTTGCCAGTCTGTATTCGCATTGCCCAATTTCGCTTTGGCCGGATCGTCTATTCCTGAAACCCCTGTTACTGCTAATTCGTCAACCACCGCTTTAAACTCTGTTGCATTCATTACATCCAGAAATTTAACTGGGGAACCAGCAGAGGCATTTCCATTGTAACTCAATTGCATTTTTCCTGGAGCGCCTTTCCTGGTCGTAATGATAATGACCCCGTTGGATGCCCTTGAACCATAAATGGCTGTGGCCGAAGCGTCCTTTAAAACCGTGAAGGTTTCAATGTCATTAGGGTTTAAGGCTGCCAATGAGTTGGCAATACCTCCGGCAGAAGTGTTGCCAATAGGATATCCGTCAATAACTATAAGGGGATCATTGCTGGCCGTTAAAGAAGATCCACCCCGGATCCGGATAGTAGCTCCACTTCCAGGCGCTCCGCTGTTCGAAGTAACTGATACTCCGGCGAATTTTCCGATTATTAGATCTTGCGGAGAAGTCAACACGCCTTTGTTGAAATCCCTGCTGCCGATGTTCATTACTGCACCGGTAGCATCTTTTTTCTGGATTTCGCCATAACCAATGACAACTATCTCGCTTAATGCCGTCACATCCTCATGAAGGATCAGATCAATTGACCTCCTGCCGGCAACAGGTATTTCCTGTGATGCATACCCAACAAATGAAAAAACCAATGTGGCGTTTTCATTTACACTGATTGAATAATCACCGTCGGCGTTTGTGACGGTCCCGTTATTAGTACCCTTTTCAAGAATACTTACGCCCGGCAATGCTTCGTCATTATCCCCGGCGGTTATGGTGCCGGTAATGGTAGTTTGGGCCCAACCATGTAATGAACAAAGCAGCAAAACCAGGAAGAATAACTTTCTTATTAAGTAGAGTTTTATCATAATAATGTAGTTGATTGTTAATAGTCTCTTTTGAGTTTAGGGTTCTGCATTTTCCCATTTACCAAAATACAAATAAATATTCACGAAATTAACACTGCCGCAATCGCATGTATTGACTTCTTATCCTCCACTGCAAACGTTGTGTAATTCGATTGACTAAACCAGCTCCTTTTTTTGGCTTTTAACACCTTCCGTATTTTTCCGAAATGTTATAAAAAGTCCTTCGGCCCTTATCCAAAGATTAACCGGAAAAATGGATCCACATAGATTCATTTTGTTACAACTACAATCGGAAAAAATAACCTGTGAGTTTGAAATCGAAGGCTCTCAATCGTTTGCGGTGTTTTTTATAGAAAGTTGTGCAACGAGTTGCGAAGGTGTTGCAAAGGCTCTAACTTGCGGCCTTACAGATGCCCATTGAACGCTCTGTTCAATGGGCGGATTTTAACATAAACCATCCAATTAATGAAGTACAATCAGGTCACCATCAAAGACATTGCCCGCGAGCTCGGCATCTCCCCTTCTACTGTGTCGCGCGCACTGAAAGATCACCCCGACATCAGCCCCGAAACGAAAAAAGCCGTCAACGCACTGGCTGAAAAACTGAATTACCAACCCAACATTGTGGCGCTCAGTTTACGCCAAAGCAAAACAAACACGATCGGTGTAATTATTCCTGAACTCGTACACTTCTTTTTCTCAACCGTGATCAGCGGAATCGAAGATGTTGCCTACAGCGCAGGCTATAATGTGATCATCACCCAGTCAAATGAATCATTACAAAGGGAGAAGACAGACATAAAAGCGCTCTTCAACAGCCGTGTCGACGGTATGCTGATTTCCGTATCGCGTGAAACCAATAACTTCGATCACATCGACAATATACTCGCGAAAGGTGTCCCCATGGTTTTCTTTGACCGTGTCTATGATACCCCTAACTCCAGCAAGATCATCGTAGACGATCTCAGCGGCGCCAAGGAAGCAACTTCACATCTGATCGATCAGGGGTGTAAGCGCATAGCTCACCTCGAAGGCCCGCCAATCCTTGAAATAACCAAACAAAGGCTGGAAGGATATATTCAGGCGCACAATGAACACAATGTAGCCGTTGACAAAAGGCTTATCATGCCCTGCCCCCTCGGTACTATTGAAGAAGGCAAGACCGCAACGCAGAAGCTATTGGCACAATCACCACAACCCGATGCGATCTTTGCCACAAACGACCCTGCCGCCATGGGCGCCATGCAGGCCATTAAGGAAGCAGGTCTGAAAATTCCACAGGACATTGCCGTTGTGGGATTCAGCAACTGGTTCTTTACCGCATTGCTCGATCCGCCCCTGACCTCCGTGGACCAACCTGGTTTTGAAATGGGACAGGAATCTGCAAAATTGCTTATACGTCAGATCGAAGTGAGAACCAAGGACCGCGATGCGGAAGTACAACCTGAAACAAAAATTCTCAAGACCCGCCTGATAATCAGGGAGTCTTCACTTAAAAAGGGAAAGCAGGTTTAGTTATCCCTGCGGTCTGCGACAGTCCATGGTCCATAGTAATCTTGAGGATGGGAAATAATATTGGAGATCTGAGTAATACGGGGAACATGACTCTGAAAATCACCCATCTTAACTATGGACTTAGGACTACACATCAAAACGAAAAATCAGTAAACTTTCATGTCCGCAAAAATAAAGTCACGCCTGAATCAACATTCAGGCAGGGTATTGGATTGGCAAAAAGAAACGTCTGGCATTTCAGGAAAGGCTGAACGCGTAAAATTCCGCGTGACCATTTACAGCGATTCGATTTTCCGCATCCAACTTACGCGAGAAGATTTTTTTGAGGATTTTTCATACTCCGTCATCGCATCACCCTCAAAGGTTAACTGGGATATCACCGAATCTTCCGACCATTTGAAAATCACCAGTTCCAGACTTGTACTTATCATAAACAAAAATCCTCTCACCATCCACTTCCAGAACCACGATGGCCACACCATCAACCAGGATGAGCAAGCATTTGGCACAAGCTGGATCGGGGAGCAGGTGACCACGTACAAAAAACTTCAGGAAGGTGAACGGTTCATCGGCCTCGGGGAAAAAACCGGCCCCCTCGACCGGAGAGGTTTCGGATACACAAACTGGAATACAGACAACTTTGGTTATACCGCTGGATCTGATCCGCTTTATTGCTCGATACCGTTTTATATCGGCATCCATCACCAACTTTCGTACGGGATATTTTTTGACAATACCCATAAGACTTTTTTCAACTTTGGCGCTTCCAATGACCGGTTCTCCAGTTTCTCGGCAGACACCGGCGAAATGAATTATTACTTTATTCACTGTGATACCGTGAGAGAAATCCTTCAACAGTATTCCTTCCTTACGGGAAGAATGGAAATGCCCCCGCTTTGGAGTATAGGTTATCAGCAATGCCGTTACAGTTATTATCCCGACAAGGAAGTAGTCAACGTGGCCAACACCTTCCGTGAAAAAGATATCCCCGCGGATGCAATTGTCTTTGATATCCACTACATGGAACAATACAAAATCTTTACGTGGAGTAAAAAAGATTTTTCCGATCCCGTAAAACTTCTGTCGCAGCTGAGGGAACTCGGATTCAACGTTGTGGTGATGTGTGATCCAGGCATCAAAGTTCAAAAAGATTATAAAACCTATGAAGATGGTTTGAAGCACGATGTTTTTATTAAATATCCGGATGGCAAACCGTATACGGGACAGGTATGGCCAGGGTGGTGTCACTTTCCTGACTTCACCCGGCCCGCGACGCGCGCGTGGTGGAAAGATCAGTTTCAGGAGTATGTTAATCAGGGCGTGACCGGCTTCTGGAATGACATGAACGAGATCGCAACCTGGGGAAATATGCTTCCCGAAAATATTGAAATGGATTTTGAAGGCGAGAAATCGACTTTGCGTCGAGGCAGGAATATCTACGGCTTCCAGATGGCGCGAAGTACCTACGAAGGAACCAAAGCCCTGATGAAAAACCAGCGACCCTTTAACCTGACCCGCTCGGGATTTGCAGGCATTCAACGCTATTCCGCAGTATGGACTGGGGACAATGTTGCCTATGATGAACACATGATGTTGGGGGTGCGGTTGGTCAACAGTATGGGTTTAACAGGAATACCATTCGCGGGATATGACGTCGGAGGATTTGTTGGCGATGCAAATACCAGACTCTTCGCGCGTTGGATCTCTATCGGAGCTTTTTCTCCCTTTTTCCGCGGCCATTCGATGATCAATAGCCGCGACTCAGAACCATGGTCGTACGGTGAGGAAGTGGAACAGATCTCCCGCAACTATATCAAATTTCGTTACCAGCTCCTACCCTATCTGTATTCCTTGTTCTATGAAGCGAGCGAAAACGGTATGCCTGTACAACGATCGCTTGCCATCGACTATACTCACGACCCAAAGATATACGAGACTCAATATAATCATCAATACTTGTTCGGGCCGTCGATCATGGTGGTGCCTGTGGAAAGCATAAAAGAATTTGTGCGCGTCTATTTTCCAAAAGGCCAATCCTGGTATTCTCTGTACACCGGTGAAAAATACGGTGGCCATGCAGAGATGATTTTCGATTGTCCTCTTCACCGCTTGCCCGTGTTTGTAAAAGCGGGAGCCATCATTCCCATGCAACCGGTGATATCGCATACCACAGAAAAAAGCGAATGGCTGATCATCCATCTGTATGCGGGAGAGGCTGACAATGATTTTGTTTATTATGAGGATGATGGCAGTTCATTCAATTACCAGAAAGGTGTTTTTTCGAAACGCCTTCTCCAGTACCACGCAACGGCGAATAAATTTGTCATCCATCAGGCCGAAGGTGATTATCAATCTTCAGTAAAAAAAATAAAAGTTGCTTTCCACGGTTTCAAGATGGTGAATACTATTCGCATCAACGATGAAGCGAAAGGCATTCATCCCGAGATCAACCGTTTTTTCAGAGGCCTGGAAAAATACGATCCGATAAAAGATGCTGAGCCCGGACCGGAAGAGACGGTGATGGCGATTGAGATAGGGTATTCTCCTAAGGCAATAACATTTAATTGGTGACAATGTGAATAGTGAGTTGTGAATAGTGAGTTGTGAATGAGGCTTGCCACTTAAGGTTTATCGCTCAGCTCTTCAGGGACTGCCAAACGATGAAATACAAAACGCGGCGTATTACTCACGACTCACCAAATTAGCTAGGAAAGACTAAAAATATAATTCCGCACAAGCCACTCACCATTCACCACTCACCACTGACAATTTGCGCCAGCCAAAGAAATTCACCACTTTAAGGGTATGAGCAGTTTACCCCCGGAAAGACCCCGTCTCGGTTTTTGGCAGATCTGGAATATGGGTTTTGGCTTTCTGGGAATCCAGTTTGGTTTCGCCCTGCAAAATGCCAACACCAGTCGCATTTTCGAGACTTTAGGGGCTGACCCCTCAAACCTGGCACTCTACTGGCTCGCAGCACCAATTACAGGACTCATTGTACAGCCTTTGATCGGATACTACAGCGATCGAACCTGGCATCCAAAATGGGGCCGCAGAAGGCCTTATTTTGCCGTAGGGGCGATTTTTGCCTCTGTTTCGCTCATTATGATGCCCAATTCGCCGACATTGTGGATGGCCGTGGGTGTCTTATGGATCATGGATGCGTCCATTAACGTTAGTATGGAACCTTTCCGCGCTTTTGTCGGAGATAAACTGCCTGAATCGCAGAGAACCCGCGGTTTTGCCATCCAGAGTTTTTTTATCGGCACTGGTGCATTCATCGCTTCTTCTCTCCCCTGGATCTTCACCAACTGGTTTGGAATTGCCAATGAAGCCGACCCAGGCATAGTGCCTGATTCGGTGCTCTATTCTTATTACATCGGTGCCGCTATACTCAGCTTAACAGTTTTCTGGACTGTATTCACATCATCTGAGTATCCTCCGGAAAATATTGAGGAACAAAAACGCCGGCACAGGGAGAAGAGAAAAATAGAAAACGAGGATCATTTCAAAAATAGTTTTCTTCAAATAGGTATTTTATTAATTGCTATCGGCCTGATTATTTCCGGGGTTATCTACAGCCAGGCGCTAGAGCAGGAACTTTACGTGCTGGGTCTTGGCCTGGCTATTTTTGGAATTGCCTTTCTCGCCTCCGCCTTATTTATTTCACAGGGCAGATCTCACCTGGCGCTCGTCCATATTGCAAGAGATTTTTCCACGATGCCCAAAACCATGGTCCAACTCGCATACGTGCAGTTCTTTTCATGGTTTGCGCTTTTCTCGATGTGGATATACACAACTCCTGCAGTCACCAGTCATATATATCACGCGACAGACCCCACATCGGGCCCATACAATGAAGGAGCCAACCTGGTCGGCACACTCTTTGGCGGTTACAATGGCATTGCCGCCGTTGCTGCCTTTCTGTTGCCTGTATTGGCGAAGTACACCAGCCGAAGGATTACTCACCTCGTCGCGTTAACGTGCGGTGGCATTGCATTGATTTCAATATACTTTATCAGTGAGCCAGGTTGGCTTTGGATATCCATGATCGGTATTGGGATTGCGTGGGCCAGCATCCTGTCGATTCCTTATGCGATGTTAGCCGGATCGTTGCCTGCCGAAAAGATGGGCTACTACATGGGTGTATTTAATTTTTTTATTGTTATCCCCCAGATCGTTGCCGGCACCCTCCTGGGATTTTTGCTGAATCATCTCTTTGGCGGAGAGTCAATTTTCATACTCGTAGCGGGAGGAGTATCCATGATCATCGCGGCGCTTCTTAATCTCCTGGTTGATGATGAGTAGATCAGGGGAAAGAGGATCAAACTCGCAGCTATTTCAGCGTATTTCATACATGCAGTTTTCAAAACTAACATTTGGGATTAAATTGGGCACTTGTTTTGATTATATATTCCCCAAACACTAGCAATATGAGAATAGGACATTTACTTGTTTTCACCCTCATCGTTCTACTTTCTGCCTGCAGCTCGGGTAAAAAGGCTTATGAGCGCGGAGATTATTACAGCGCCGTAATGAAAGCTATCAATCGCCTTAGGCAAAACCCGGATCACGGTAAATCGATGGAAACTCTTCGCGATGCTTACCCCCTTGCACTGGAGTATTTTGAATCGCAGGCGAACAACGAAATCGCTTCCAACTCCAGTTTCAAGTGGAAAAATGCCATTCAATCTTACAGCCATATCAATCAACTCTATGAGCAGATCAGGCAATGTCCGGGATGTCTGAAGGTCGTCCCGAATCCGAAGAATTATTACGCCGAACTCGGCCCGCTCAAAGAAAAAGCAGCTGACGAAAGTTATAACGCAGGTATCAATTCATTAATGAAAGGTACGCGCAACGATGCTAAACAAGCCTACTACAATTTCGCGGATGCGCAGTCTTTTGTGCCGGGTTATAAGGATGTGATCGATTATCTCGACAAAGCCAGGTACGAAGCCACGCTCAAGGTGATACTCGAACAGATACCCGTGCCTGCGAGCTATAATCTCAGCGGAGGATTTTTCCAGGACAGGGTTGAAGAATTCCTGCACACCAACTACACCGAACTGAGCTTTGTTAAGTTCTATACACCTACTGAAGCACAATCCGTTAAATTGCAACAGGCAGACCAGATCCTTCGCATTCAGTTCGATGATTTTTCCGTTGGCAATTCCACCTTAAAGGAAAAAGAAGAGACCGTTACAAAGGACAGCGTCAAAGTTGGTGAAGTAAAAATGGAAGGCAAACTTGTCCCCGTTTACAATACCGTAAAAGCAAAATTAACCGTCACAAGGAAAGAAGTTTTGTCCAACGGCTTATTAAGCATGGTGGTGGTCGACGCCCGCACAAACGGCATCCTGTCGCATCAGAAATTTACGGGAGAATATTTGTGGGTGAATTCATGGGCACGATTTAATGGAGATGACCGCGCACTCAACGATCAGCAGCTACGGTTGTGCAAACAAAAAGAAATACAGCCGCCGGGAGCGCAGGAACTTTTCCTGGAGTTTACAAAGCCCCTCTACAGCCAGTTGATCCCTTCACTGAAAGGGTTTTACCAGAACTATTAAGAGAGCGATGCGGGTTTCGCCCGCCGTTTATTATTGGAAAGCTAAAATTTGAAAGGCGAGCGAACTTTGCTGAGGATTCCGGCAAGGCGCGAACTTTTTTCTCATAATTTAGTTTAAGTAGACAGTCCTGCCTTAAACTGATAATAATATGGATTTGAATTACTCATGGCACCGCAAGCCGAAACAGTCAATCTATGCGCCTTTGCTGAATCTCACAACTATATGGGTACTGGCATCGGCATTGCTTTTTAGCGGAAACCTGTACGGTCAGAAAAACAAAAAAACACAAATGGAGAAACAAGATACAGCCACCTTTGGATCGGGGTGCTTCTGGTGCACAGAGGTAATTTTTTTAAATGTTGATGGGGTAAAGAAAGTTGTATCCGGCTATACGGGAGGGAATGTAAAAAATCCCACATACAAGGAAGTTTGCAGTGGCCTCACTGGTCATGCTGAAGTGATACAATTAACATTTGATCCTGAAAAGGTAACATACGATCAGTTGTTGGAAATCTTTTGGCAAACCCACGACCCGACCACGCTCAATCAACAAGGTGCCGACATCGGATCACAATACCGTTCGGTGATCTACTACCACTCTGAAGAGCAAAAAAGAAGCGCCGAATTTTACAGAGGGCGCCTTGAGGAAGAAGGAGCCTTTGATAAACCCATCGTAACAGAGATAAGCCCCGCTACCACTTTTTACAAGGCGGAGGATTATCACCAGAACTATTATAATTTGAATAATAACGCTCCGTACTGCTCTTATTTTATACAACCGAAGCTGGAAAAGTTTCAAAAAGCTTTTAAAGAAATGCTTAAAAAATAGTGCAGAACTGATGCTGATTTTTAAAAAATATGCAACCTAATAGCTGAACCGCCGTTATTATATTTTGAGTAGAGTAATTCTTCTCATAGGTTTAGGTTTAGGTAACAAAAAGGCTCCGGGACGCGGGGCTTTTTTGCTTTTATACCCTGCAAAACCACCCAGTGGTATCATCCTATTCAATGATGTGGGGCTCTACAGGCATCAGTTCTTTTTTCCGCACCCTGTATTTTTCATGCGTCTGTTGGGAGGCTCGCACAATGATCTTATTATGGGTGACGAAATGGATCACAACCTCATCGTTCGGAGACAAATTCAGAAATTCAACTTCTTTAAGCAGCACCACATAGAGTTCGTGATTGTATCGGACCTTCTGATGCTGTTCGGGATTGAAATCAAGAATGTTGATTGCCATTACTCCACTGTACAATAAAAGCGGTTTGAGGGTTGCCGCAAACGATGCCATAAGAAAAATATTTCGCTTACATCCCACATTTTTTCCCTCAACCCAGGAGCATTTTTTCCTGGCAAACAAAATTAAGATTGCCGGATATCGATCGGTTTTTAAACTTTTGGGATTGATATAAGGTTATTAACTTGTAATCAAAGGAACCCTTATGATGCTCAAATCCAGCTTTCTTATAATACTTGCCTCCGTGGTGTTACTGTTGCCGGCATGTTCACAAAATGATTCAAAAAAAATGGCGTCTATGAACAAAGAACCGAAAATCAAAAAATCTGAAACCGAGTGGAAAAAGGAACTGACCCCCGTTCAATATCATATTCTAAGGGAAAAAGGCACCGAACGCGCCTTTACCGGGGAATACTGGAATAATCACGACAAAGGCGTCTACTACTGCGCTGCGTGTCATCAAAAACTGTTCAGCTCCGATACTAAATATGAATCAGGAACCGGCTGGCCGAGCTTCTTTAACCCGCTGTCTGACTCCGCTGTGTCGGTCCATATAGACCGCACCGCGGGCATGGTTCGCGAAGAAGTCGTATGCAGCAATTGTGGCGGTCACCTTGGACACGTATTCCCCGACGGGCCGAAACCCTCTGGCCTGCGCTATTGCCTGAATTCCGCTTCGCTGGACTTCAAAAAAGAAAGCCCCTAAGCCCCTAAATCCCCTAAAGGGGACTTTGGTAAGTAATGGCCGGTTGGTTAACTGCCCTTGCGGAAGGCGATCAGTTCCTTGGTGATAATAAAATTGAACGGGAAGAAATTCAGCCGGGCATCCTTCAGCATGGAAAGATTGTTGAGCTTAGTATGGCTATACCTTAAAATACTGGTCAAGCCAAATGGTTTCAGGTAAGATATTAATTTTTTATGAGTCATGTGGTTCAACTCCAGATACTCGGTCATGAGGTCTTTGCGTCCCACCAATTTCCGATTATTGTGTTGAATGAGGTTATAGACATACCTCTGTGGAAAGAATTGTATCCATGGAATCTTGATCGCCCGCTGGAGATGAGATGCATGTGGCCCCTCCCACGGAGGGTAACTGAAAAAGATCACACCGCCTTTTTTCAGGTTGCGATTGATGAGAATATTCAGAATGCCCGGGATCCATTCTTCCTTAATGTGCTCGATCACGTCATTGAGTATGACGAAGTCGTATTCTTTTTCAATGGGTGACTCAATGATATTCCTTAACTCAAAGTTAACCCCTGCGATATTGAACTTGCGGTTTAACTCTTTTGCCACCGTAATGTGATTCGGATCCAGGTCAAAGCCGTCTACTATGGCACCCATCTCTTTGGCAAGCCACAGGGAGGTGTTACCCATTCCGCAGCCAAAATCCAGAACTTCTTTTCCTTTGAGGTCGAAATTCTTTTTCAGGATCTGTTTATCCAGATATAGATGCGATTTTTTGGCAAGAAAGTTCTTTTCTGCGTATTCCAGGCCTTCTTTTAACATGGCGGAATCCAATGTGTGTGGCTCCGCAACATTGGAACCCATCGTTGCTATATTGTCCATATGGATATTCGGCATAACTCAATCATCTGATCCACTTCAAAGGGATACCTTTTATATTCTTAATTCCCCACCGGCTAGTGGGATTGATTTCACTCTGTTAAAAAACAAGCGAAGTGCAATCAGGATCAGCAATCTTTTGCCATAAACCGGGTAGATAACCATTAAGTCTGGGGTGTGGATTGCCTAAACCATTATACTTTGTATCTTTTACTGACTAAAACCATACCTGCTATGTGTCGATTACTGGCCTACATGGGCACTCCCATTATCGTGGATAAACTGTTATATCAACCAAAAAATTCTCTGGTGAACCAAAGCATCAACGCCAAGGAAATTGAGGAGCCTTTAAATGGAGACGGATTTGGGATAGGATGGTATGTACCTGAACTTCACGAGGAACCTGTTACTTTTGTGTCTGTAAATCCCGCCTGGAGCAATCGCAATCTTCGCAATCTTGCACCGAAGATCCAGACCGAATGTTTCATTGCCCATGTGCGGGCGGCCAGTGTGGGGGAAGTCTCCGAAAGTAACTGCCACCCCTTCCAATACAAAAATATGTTGATGATGCACAATGGAGGTGTTGAAAATTTTTCACGAATCAAACGAAAGATCCGCGAGCCTCTTTCTGATGAATTGTACAACTGGATCAAAGGTCAAACGGATTCCGAACATTTGTTTGCCTGTCTGTTAAACCATCTATTTACAGGATCCGAAACGACAGCCACTCCGGAGACCGTGATGGATGCCTTCGAAAAAACATTTGAGGACCTGAAAAAAATGATGAAGGATTGCGATATCCAGGATCCCGCGTATCTGAACATGGTGGTTACCAACGGGAAATTTTTCGTAGGAACCCGTTATACCACCAATCCCACGGAAGAACCACTGACCCTTTATCATTCGGAAGGGGGACGGTATGTGGTAGAAGACGGCATCAGTTTCATGGTGGCGCCCGAAGATGACGACCATGCCGTATTAATCGTTTCAGAAAAACTTACAGAAGAGAAACACTGGACCGCCATTCCCAAAAATCATTTTGTTATTGTTGATGATTCCCTCAATGTTCGTGTCAGGCCCATCAAAGCCTGAATCGCTTTACCCGTCACACCGCTTGAAGCGGTCTGACGGGTAAAGCAAGAAACTTGAATTTAATCACTAGTTTCGCACAAAACTGAGTGCGTGCAACAGGATGTGATTATTGTCGGCGGAGGTATCGTAGGCCTGGCTACCGCCTTAAAAGTTCTTGAAAAGAAACCCGATCTGAAAGTTCTGGTGATCGAAAAAGAAAAGCAACTGGCCAAACACCAAACCGGTAACAACAGCGGCGTCATCCATTCGGGTCTTTACTACAAGCCCGGAAGTCTCAAAGCCATCAACTGCACAAACGGATACCGGTTATTAATTGACTTTTGTTCAAGACACGGTGTGCCTTACGACCTGTGTGGAAAAATTGTGGTCGCGACGGAAGAAAAGGAAATACCACTTCTCCACAACCTATATCTTCGCGGCGAACAAAATGGGTTAAAGGGTTTCAAAATGCTTCAAGCCGAAGCCCTTCGTGAATACGAGCCCCATGTGAAGGGGGTTGCTGGATTTTTTGTTCCCCAGACCGGTATTGTAGATTTTAGAGTTGTCGCAGAAAAATACGGTGAACTGATCGGGAAGTATGGAGGACAAATTGCACTGGGTGAAAAAGTGCTGAAAGTTATTCCAGGGCGAAACGCAGTATCCATTGAGACTGACAAGTCCACCTATCAGGCCGCCATGTTCGTTAACTGTGCCGGCCTTTATTCGGATAAAGTTGCCAGTCTTGCCTCCCCAAACATTGAGGTAAAGATCATCCCCTTCCGCGGAGAATACTACAAACTAAAAAAAGACCGCGAATATTTGGTTAAGAATCTTATTTATCCGGTTCCGGACCCAAACTTCCCATTTCTCGGTGTTCACTTTACGCGGATGATGCGTGGTGGTGTGGAAGCAGGTCCGAACGCAGTGCTGGCTTTTGCACGGGAAGGCTATCGGAAATCTGACATTAATTTAAAGGAACTAGCCGAAACGCTCTCGTGGCCTGGCTTTCAAAAAGTTGCAGCCAAATATTGGCAAACAGGTTTGGGAGAAATGTACCGATCGTTTTCGAAAAGCGCTTTCACAAAAGCCCTCCAAAAACTCATTCCGGAAATTCAAAGTGCCGATCTCGTGGAAGGCGGCGCGGGAGTCAGGGCGCAGGCTTGCGACCGGACGGGAGGTCTCGTCGATGACTTTTTTATTATTCAAGAAAAGCAGGTGATCAATGTTTGCAATGCCCCCTCACCCGCGGCCACATCCTCCCTGTCGATTGGTGAATCCATCGCCGACATGGCGCTGGCGAAATTGTAGGGGCAGGCCACAAGCCCTATATTGACACATCTTATGAATAAGTTAACACCAGAGGAACTTCAACGCTACAGCCGCCATTTGGTGCTGCAGGATTTTGGAATAGAGAAACAATTAAAACTGAAGGAGGCTAAAGTCCTGGTTATTGGTGCTGGCGGATTGGGCTGCCCGGCTTTGTTGTATCTCACCGCAGCTGGCGTGGGAACAATTGGCGTAATGGACGGCGACAAACTCGACGTCTCAAATCTGCAGCGACAGATTCTTTACACTGTCCAGGATATTGGGAAAAACAAGGCGGAGTCCGCGGTCGCAAGGCTTGCTTTGATGAACCCTCTTATTGCCCTGAAAAGTTATCCGTTGAGGTTAACTTCACAAAATGCGCTTTCCATAGTCGCGGGTTATGATCTGGTTATGGATGGTACCGACAATTTCCCGACGCGTTATCTCATCAATGATTGCTGCGTTTTATTGAATAAACCTTTTGTATACGCTTCTATTCTGCAATACGAAGGCCAGGCAGCAGTGTTTAATTTCTGCGATAAACAGGGAATCTTCAGTGCCAACTACCGCGATATTTTTCCTGAGCCACCCTCCGCTGAAAGTATTCCAAATTGTGAACAGGCCGGGGTTTTAGGAGTATTGCCCGGTTTATTAGGCTGTATTCAGGCCAATGAAGCCATCAAAATCATCACAGGTATTGGCGAACCGCTCCGCAACCGGTTGTTAATCCTGGACAGCGCGACGATGCAACAAACAATCATCAGAATCAAGGATCATCAAACCCGGGAAAACATTAAGGGCCTGATCGATTATGAAGATTTTTGTGGTATAAGTGCCGGGAAAAATAAATCTTTGAACGATAAACCACTTACCATGAAAGAAGTCACCGTACAGGAACTGAAAAAGTTAATGGATTCACGCGCAGATTTTCAACTTATTGATGTGCGCGAACCGCATGAATACGATATCTGTAATCTCGATGGTGAGCTGATACCTATGTCGGACATTCCAAACAATGTCGACAAGATCTCTAAAGACAAGCAGGTAGTGCTGCATTGCCGCAGCGGAAAAAGAAGTGGAGACATGTTACTCTGGCTTGAGAAAAATCACGGCTTTACCAACCTCTATAATATGAAGGGTGGTATACTCGCCTGGGCAAAGGAGATTGACCCGGAGTTCCCTACGTATTGAGGAATACCAGTATATAAGGTTACAGGTATATACCTATCCAATAGCCCTATCAATATCCCCGATAATATCCCTGACATTCTCCAATCCCGCAGAGATCCTGATTAATCCGGGGGTGATCCCGACGGCAAGGCGCTCTTCCTCGGTTAATTTGGAGTGCGTAGTCGAAGCAGGGTGTATTGCAATGCTGCGTGTATCCCCAAGGTTGGGTGTATGGGAGATCATCTGAAGAGAATTCAGGAACTTTCTCCCCTGTTCAAGGCCCCCTTTTACCTCAAAGGTGACAACCCCCCCGCCGAGTCTCATCTGCTTTTTGGCCAATTTAAATTGCGGATGCGAGGGCAGCATCGGGTATTTCACGTTTATGACCTGAGGGTGTTTCACGAGGTGCCTGGCAATCTCATAAGCATTGAGACAATGGCGGTCCATGCGAACAGCCAGGGTTTCAAGGCTTTTTGAAAGTATCCATGCATTGAATGCAGACATCGAAGGGCCTGTATGCCGGGCAAAGAATTTTACCTCTTTCATCAGTTCTTTCGTTCCCAAAACAGCGCCACCCAATACACGACCCTGACCATCGATGAATTTTGTAGCGGAGTGGGTGACAATATGCGCGCCCCACCTGGCCGGATTCTGAAAA
>JBBDXJ010000220.1:0-3018 GCA_040902445.1 Cyclobacteriaceae bacterium
GTTCATCGAGTTCCGCCAGTTTTTGCAGGAGCTCACTAAATTTCAACTCTTTGTATTGCTCCTTCTGGAGAACGATTCCGTAGTACTGCACAAAGTGATCGGTGAGTTTATCGTGCTCCTTCTGGCTGCGCTGCGAACGAGGCTTTCTGAGGATTTCGCGCCCATGATCAACCATCTTCCCTACGGTATCCCAAGCCACGTCAAAGGGAACATTCAACCCAGGATCATCGGCGGCTCCCAGCGCGAAGAACGATACGACCGCTTGCTCAAACGCGTTCAGGAACTCAACCTCCCCGAAAAAGACCTCTGGTGGTATATGGAACTGCGAAAGTTTGGCTCCGCCCCGCACAGCGGATTCGGATTGGGCTTCGAACGGCTAATTCAGTTTGTAACGGGGATGACGAATATACGTGACGTGATCCCTTTCCCGAGATACCCGGGTAACGCGGAGTTTTAGTTGGCCGCCAGTGGCAGGTGGAGCTATTTCTTGCCTCACGCATTGGACTCCGATTGCCTGAATGCCAGCAATGGTATCCGACTCTGAAACGCCATCCTGCGTGTCATACTTTTATCAAACACTTTCTCAAAAAAACTTAACTCATGCGTGAACATGGCCAGAACGTCCGCTTTCGATACCTCCACATACTGATCGATGGCTGAATGGATGTCATTGTCCACCAGCACCAGCGTGACAACATTTTTGTAAGAGAATTTTTTTAGTACAGATTCAATTTTTGATTCACCCTCGCCAATATCTGTTCCCGGAGGTACAATATGGATCAGATGGATCGTCGACCCGAATTTTTCAATGTAGCGGACGAGAATTTCAATCTCCTGTTCGACATTCCTGAGATCCGACGCATACACTACATTGCGAAAACCTTTGAAGTCCGCATTTTCAGGCACCGCCAGCACGGGCACGTGACTTACTTCAATGACTGAGTTTGTGTTGCTGCCCAACACTGTTTTTGTTAACCCGCTCGCGCCGCGGGTGCCCATCACAACAAGGCCTGACCTGAGCCGTTTTGCCTCCTTCATTAAGGTGGACGGAAAATACGATCCCCGCACCACCTGGTATTTTATAGGATGGTTAGTCTTATACTGTTCGGAAAGCGTCTTAATAAGTTTTTCCAGATCGGCTTCGGCTGAAACCATCAGGTTGTGATCCAGCGCCTGCATCTTTTCCCGCATGGAGATACGTATTGCGCGGGTGAAGGTAATGATATGGACTACGGTGACATTGCCATCCAGCTTGTTGGCGATCTTAATGGCGTACTTTAAGGCGAATTTTGAAAGTTGCGAAAAATCTGTCGGAACAAGAATATTTACCATGCGGACCTTTAAATAACCTCAAAAAGATTAAGCTGCTAAAATAGGGATTTTAATTTTCTTACGATTAATTTTCAGGATCAAGTGCCTGATGTATGCAGAAAAAAACTTTTGCCAGTGATAATTACGCCGGCGTCCACCCTGCAATTATGGATGCGCTGTCGCAGGCCAACAAGGGACACGCCCCATCTTATGGCGCGGATGAACACACCGCAGCTGCCATACAAAAATTCAAAGACCATTTCGGAGATGATATCGATGTCTACCTTGTATATAATGGCACAGGAGCAAATGTCCTGGGATTGCAGACACTGACCCATTCTTTTCATTCCATCCTTTGCGCCGAACTTGCCCACATAAACGTGGATGAATCTACCGCGCCTGAAAAATACCTGGGCTGCAAACTGATAACCGTTCCCGCACCCAATGGAAAAATGACTCCCGCAGATATCGAAGCAAAGATCCAGCGCCTGGATGATCAACACCACCCTCAGGCTAAGGTTATTTCGTTATCGCAAAGCACGGAGTACGGCACTGTTTATACTATCCCGGAATTAAAGGCCATTTCGGCGATGGCCAAAAAATACAATCTGTATTTTCATATGGATGGCTCGCGCATCTCCAATGCCGCCGTGAGTCTGAACGCAGGTTTCTCTTCCTTTACGCGGGACACTGGTGTAGACGTACTCGCGTTCGGCGGAACGAAAAACGGTATGATGTTCGGAGAAGCCGTACTCGTTTTTAATCCCGAACTTGGACGAGATATGAAATATTTTCGCAAACAAGGAATGCAATTACATTCCAAAATGCGATTTATCGGAGCGCAGTTTACGGCTTTATTAAGCAATGATCTGTGGAAAAAAAACGCTATCAATGCCAACCGCATGGCCGCGTTACTGGCACAGGAACTCCGGCAGATCAGGGAAGTAAAAATCACACAGTCGGTGGATGCTAATAGCGTGTTTGCGGCCATGCCCGAAAAAATAATACCGCAGCTTCAGCAGGAAAATTTCTTCTATGTATGGAATGACCGCACGTCGGAAGTAAGACTGATGTGCGCTTTCGACACTACAGAAGAAGAAGTAAAAAACTTTGCTGTGAAATTAAAAGCGCTGCTGACTACCGCTTGAGAAATTTGTAAGTGCCGCGAAATTTCGAATCCTCATCTTTTATCGCGAGCAGATAATAACCGGTGGCAAGGTCCTTCACCTTTACCCGGATCAGATGCTCGTCCAGGATCTCGGTCTCAACCTGTAATTCATTGCCTATAATATTGTGAACGGTCAGCTTTACGTTTCCCGCGGGAAACTGATCCAATTGAACATCCACAAATTCCGTGGCCGGGTTGGGGAATAAATGAACCGATCTGGTGAGGTTGATTTCAGGCGTTACCCCAGGAGGTCCGTCTGGCTGTGATTGTGCCATTGTCAGCTGGAAAGCTGAGAGCATTAAAACCACCAAAACCAACTTTATGAAACGCATATTTTTAAGCCTTATTTCATTATACGACAAATTTCACACCAAAGTTTCCATCAAAATGCACCTCATTTAACCCTTGGATGCAAAAAATGGGTGAAAAGTTTAAAAATCCTGTAAATATCTATTTCCGGAGGACTTTCAAAAACGCTCCGGGCAGATGCCCGATAAGATCTGAGGCGATCAAAGAATCCATTCCACACTCCGCAACCG
>JBBDXJ010000221.1:0-20661 GCA_040902445.1 Cyclobacteriaceae bacterium
TAAGATGTCATTGGATGAGATCATTTCCCCCTCCTCCGAAATCGTGTCCTTTCGCAACCGCTTTGTTACTGAAAATGATTTCACCTTTGAGAAGTGGATGAAGTCACTTGATGGAGACCTCGATGTGATGATAAAAGCGGCAGAGGGGGAGATGATCATTTCCGCCAAGGATGTACCAATCTTCTATTATTTTAAGACCCCGGAGTTAAGTGCGTTCAAAATGTTTTTCTGGATGAAATCGATCCTGAGATATCGAATTTACAGCGGCGAAAATTTCAGGCCTGAACTAATCCCCAACGAATTACTGGCATTGGGAAAAAGGATCAATGAGAAATTCACCTCTGTTGAACGCACGGAACTATGGAGTGAAGATACAATCCACGCCTCCTTGCGGCAGATCGAATTCTACTATGAATGCGGGTTTTTAAGCAGCCCCTCACAAGGCCAGAACTTGTGTGATGAAATGCTGCATGTCATATCTGAGATTCGCGAATGTGCAGCCGCCGGCCATTTCCGCGAAGGTAAAAAGGGTTTTCATCTGTTTAAAAATGATATCCTCATTGCAGACAATACGTTCCTGTTCAAACTTTTCGATAAATACGCCGTGTTCATCAACCACAACACCCTCAATGTTCTCAGCACAACGCAAGAATCCTTCTGCGTACAAACAGAAAATTATTTGCGGAACCTTCTTAACAAAGCTACCAAGATCAGTGGCACAGGCGAAAAGGAGCGGTTAAAATTCTTTAACCGGATAGAAGAGAAAATAAAAAGCCTAAAGAAGAGGATCACCTGAGCTGTTATGAGTCTTCAGAAACTTTTCCTGGATGAACTAAAAAAGGCTTCGGGTCAGGCTAATTCATTTGTGGAACAAATGGCCTCGGTACTACAACTCAGCACAGACAGCGCTTACCGCCGAATCCGCGGCGAAACTATTCTCTCGCTTGAAGAGGTTCAAAAGCTTTGCAATCATTACCATTTTTCTCTGGATGCCCTGATCTCTCCCTCTCCGGCGCGGGTGGTATTTCGACACCGTGCTATCGATCACGAGCAGTATACACTTTTGGACTGGATAAAAAACCTGCGGCGCAATCTCGCGCTGATGAAGGACGCGGAAGAAAAAGAGATTTTCTTCTCCGGCAAGGATATTCCACTCCTGTATTACTTTCAATCGCGGGAACTTGCTGCTTTCAAGATGTATTTCTGGATGAAATCAATGTTCTACTATCCGTCGTATCAAACAGGAAAATACAAGAGCACACTTATACCCGAGGAGTACATGGAGGTAGCCTCCGGGATATGGCAATATTATACGGAGATCAACAGCACTGAAATATGGACGGAGGATTGTGTCAACATAACGCTAAATCAAATTGAATTCTACCACGCCTCCGGGTTCTTTGACGACCCTGCCGACGCGCTCGATCTATGCGAAGTTCTCCGTTCCCTGCTCAGGAAAGTAAGGGAATGGGCGACGGGAGAAAAAAAAGATGACCGCAGTGGAAAATTGCAGCTGTTTAAAAATGAGATCCTCTTTGCCGACAACACCGTGTTATTCAAAGTGAATAATGGAAGGATCGTTTTTATTCCCCACAACATGATTGAAGTGATCTCCACCAAACAGGAACCATATTGTGAGCAAGTGGAAAAAGATATCCTTTCTTATATCGACAGATCGGTCCTTATCAGCACTACAGGTGAAAAGGAGCGCAACAAATTCTTTAATTCAATGGATGCAAAGATCAATAGCGCCAAACAGCGGTTGGCGGAAAGCGTGAGGGCGTGAAAGGTGAATGGTGAATGGTGAATGGGTTGTGCTGCTCACCGTGAGTCGTCAGTCGTAATAAATTGCCTCCAGCTTTAGCTGGAGGGATGGAGGGATTGACTTGCGAATGGGCTTTAGCCCAATGGATTATGTGAAGGCCGAGCACCTTGGGCTAAAGCCCCATTAGTATTTAGTAATGATTCAGTCCACTAGCTAAAGCAAGTGGCAATTGATGAGAGCTTAATAACCAATTGCTCGGGTTACAAAATATGATAACCGACACTCACGATTCACGACTGACGACTCACGATTCACGACTGACGGCTCACGAAGGAATGCGGAAAATCTATATCAAAGAGAAAGTCACCAAGCCGCACAATCCCATTCACTATTCACTATTTCAGCTTGGCCAGTGAATCCTTCATGCGGTTCAGCGCTTCACGCAGATCTTTTTCAGACGCGGCATAAGAAAGCCTGACACAATTTTCCTCTCCAAATGCTCCGCCGGGAACAAGTGAGACGTGGGCCTGCTCCAACATGTAGAGACAAAAATCATCACCGTTCCGGATTTTTTTTGCGCCATCGGATTTTCCGTAGTAGTGACTCACATCGGGAAAGAAATAAAATGCACCCTGGGGGTAATTGGATTTAACGCCCGGAATTTCTTTTAACAAAGAGTATACGATCTCTCTGCGCTTGCGGTATTCGTCAACCATCTTGTTTGTCGGTGTAATGTCGCCGGTGATGGCGGCGAGGGCGGCGCGCTGGGCGATGGAACAGTTCGCTGAAGTGATCTGGCCCTGTACCTTATTACAGCCGTCGGCGATCCATTTCGGCGCCGCGATGTAACCAACCCTCCAGCCGGTCATGGCAAAACCTTTCGCAAACCCGTTCACCGTAATGGTGCGCTCAAACATGCCTGGAAAACTTGCAATACTTACCTGTTCGCCCGTGAAGTTGATATGCTCGTAGATCTCATCAGCGATGGCGAGGATATTATGTTTCACCACCACTTTCGCAATTGCCTCCAGTTCCTTTTTTGAAAAGACCGTACCGGTAGGATTACATGGCGAAGAAAAAATAATAGCCTTTGTCCGGGATGTGATAACCTTCTCCAGCTGTTCCGCGGAAACTTTGAAGTCGTTTTCAATTCCACCTTTTACAACCACCGGAGTGGCTTCTGTTAACCTCACCAGGGCATCATAGCTTACCCAATAGGGGGAAAATACTATAACCTCGTCACCGGGATTGAGCAGCGCCAGCATGGTGTTGGCAATGGATTGTTTTGCTCCGTTTGATATCACGATGTTCTCTGCCTTGTAGGGCACATTGTTTTCTTTCTGGTATTTCGCTGCCAGGGCTTCGCGCAGATCCTGATATCCCGCCACCGGAGGATAGGCGAAATATTTTCCATCATCGATCGCTTTCTTGGCCGCGTCGCATATGTGGGCTGGTGTCTTGAAGTCGGGTTCGCCGAGACTCAGGCTGATGACATCAATGCCCCTGTTTTTATATTCGCGGGCTTTGGCTGCCATGGCCAGGGTTGCAGATTCCTCAATTGCGTTGATGCGATTCGATAATTGGTTCATGTGAAGTGTGGATTGCGGGGGCAAAGAAAGGTATTTTTTTAGTTTTTGGTTATTGGTTTTTAGTTTTTGGTGGGACGGAAATGGAAACAGAGACAAGGCAGGCCTTGTCTCAACGAGAAATACCCCATTTCAATTATACAGCGTTCTTCCCAGGATACTCCTCCCCAACGTAATCTCATCCGCATATTCCAGATCGCCGCCGACGGGTACGCCGCGGGCAATAACGCTGATCTTCAGAGGCAGGTCTTTGATCCTTTTGTTGATATAGAAAGCAGTGGTATCGCCTTCCATGGTGGGGCTCAGGGCCAGGATCACTTCCTTGACCTGGGTTTGACCGTTGTTGAGTCTTTCAATAAGGGATTCGATCTTTAGATCCGCGGGTCCGACCCCGTTGATGGGAGAAATAATGCCGCCGAGCACGTGGTATAATCCAGTGTACTGGGAAGTATTTTCGATTGCCATCACATCGCGGGTGTCTTCCACTACGCATACTATGGAGCGCTCCCGTTTGTGGCTGGCACAGATAGGACAGAGTTCCGTATCGGAAATATTGTTACACGATTTACAGAACCTTATCCGGGAGCGAAGATTGTTCAAAGCCTCCGTCAGGGCAAATGTATTTTCCTTCGTTTCTTTGACCAGGTGCAGCACCAGACGCAATGCCGTTTTTTTTCCGATACCCGGAAGCCTGGAGATCTGGTTAACAGCTTCTTCAATAAGTTTGGAAGGAAAGTCCACGCGTATTATTAACTGAAGTTATTGGATCAAATAATCCGGGCGTCAATGCCAACTTCACAGATGGCCTCCCGGAAGGGCCGCAAAAATTCGAAGCTCCCCGATTTCACGGCGCATTTTCCCTTGTGATGAACGAGAAAAGCGCATTGTTCGGCCTGTTCAGGAGTGTGCTGACAAACCCGTATTAAAGCGGCTATTACGTGATCGAAGGTATTGATATCATCATTGAACACGACGAGATCCATGACATCTGTTGTTTCAACAGCTTCCATAACATCCACTAGTTCTTCTTGCTTTTTGGCAGGTTTCATAGTCTATGATGATTTAGTACAAAGTTAAACATTTTGAACTTCATAAAGTTCGAAAACAGCATAACCTTTGCCGTTTTTTAAGCCGCAAACATCGTGCATTTGGAATTATAGTCAAATCCTTTTTCATTGGCAGTTTATTTACCGGCATTGCCACCTTTTTAACGCCATGACACCTACTCTCGTTGTATCCATCCTTGTAGTATATTTTGCAATCCTTATCCTGATCTCGGTGATTACTTCACGAGGTGCCGACACAACCACTTTCTTCACGGCAAACCGGCAGTCGCCCTGGTATCTTGTTGCTTTCGGAATGATCGGGTCATCGCTTTCGGGAGTCACTTTTATCAGTGTGCCGGGAAATGTGGGTGCTGTAGGCTTCGGATACTTCCAGGTCGTGCTGGGATACCTGGTAGGTTATTGGGTGATCATTGGTGTGCTGATGCCGCTTTATTACCGGTTGAACCTCATCTCCATTTACACCTATTTTGAGAAAAGATTTAATTTCTGGTCGTATAAAACCGGAGCGTTTTTCTTTCTCATCTCCCGTACACTTGGCTCGGCACTGCGACTGTATCTTGCGGCCACTGTGCTACAGCTTTTTCTGTTTGATGCATGGGGTGTACCATTTTTTATTACGGTTGCCACAACCCTTGCGCTGATTTGGGTTTACACGATCAAAGGCGGGATCAAAACCATTGTATTCACTGATGTTTTTCAGACTTTATTTCTTGTTACGGCGGTGTGTGTGGCGGTATGGCACATTTCCAATGACCTGGGAATGTCTTTTCCGCAGATGATCGACGCCATTCAGGAAAGCAAATATTCAAAAATGTTTTATTTAGACGATCCAAACTCTCCGATGTACTTTTTTAAACAGTTCATTGGCGGTGCGTTGATCGCCATCACCATGACCGGAATGGATCAGGAGATCATGCAGAAAAACCTCACCTGTAAAACGTTGGGTGACGCGCAAAAAAATATGTTCTGGTTCAGCATCATCCTCGTGATCGTAAATCTTCTTTTCCTCACACTCGGCGCTTTGTTATTTATTTACAGCGAGCAAAACGGAATTGCCATTCCCGCATCGACGGATGAATTATTTCCCATGCTGGCCCTGAAAGAATTCAGTCTGATCGTGGGTATATTTTTTCTTTTGGGGATAACGGCATCCTCCTACGCGAGCGCAGATTCCGCGTTAGCCGGATTAACGACTTCCTTCTGTATCGACTTCCTGAATTTTAAGGATAAACCCGAACATATGAAGCACCGCCAGAAGTTTATTGTACATCTCGGGTTCTCTTTTTTGTTCCTGCTCATTATTGTGATTTTCAGGGAGATCAATGAACGCAGCGTGATCGATGCGGTGTTGGGAATCGCGGCATATACATATGGTCCACTCCTTGGATTATTTTCTTTCGGGATCTTTACCAATCTCCAGGTCAAAGACAAACTCGTGCCGCTTGTCTGTGTTCTCTCTCCTGTGATCTGTTACATCCTAAGTGTGTATTCACCCGTGATCTTCAATGGTTATAGGCTGGGGCTGGAGGTTTTACTGATCAATGGTGTGGTTACGTTTTTGGGGCTGGCGCTGATAAGTAAGAAGGGAGAGAGGGTGGCTGCATTATAAATTATGATCGAATGGGGGTCGGTTGCCAGTTACCGGTTGCCAGATTGGGCGTCGTCACTGTCAGACCTGGATAAAAAATCTCGTGTAAACCAAAACGCCGATAATCCAAATCAAATGGAAAAGGCCATCCTTGCGGATGGCCTTAAACCAGACTAAACCCAACCACCTCTTGTTTTTAAGCTACGCTTCCCTTTGTTCAACTCTTAAGTTGAAAGTCCAGTGATGGTGAGTTTACGCACCGGCTCAGCATTCACCAGCTTCAATTCTTCCGCGCCGTGAAGTCTCGCTAAAACAACCTCATTCTTTGCATGGACTCGTGGCAACTCAGTTGGCAGACATTGTTACCACTACAGCCGGTAAGTAGCATATGGCGTGCCGTAGGCCGCCGAGGGACATAAGGGGTATGAGGGCATAAGGGTAATAGGGGGTTGCACCGGAGAAAAACAGCGAAATCTTTGGAAATTCGGGGTTTTTTGTGTATATTAATAGGTAAAGGTTCTTGCTACATACCTCCGACTTAGCGCTTAAAGCTTACTGCTTAAAGCTTCTTCTCCCGGTTTGGGATAAAAAATTATTGAATTGGGAAAGACTTAGGCAAGTTCAACAGAGGGATCCCAGAAGATCTCTTTAAAGCCCTGGACCTGGTCTTTTTCAACTTTTATTCCCTCTTTTTCCAGTGAGCGTTGCATGGACGACGGCGGCGTGAAGTGATGTTTCCCCGTGAGCAGCCCTGAGCGGTTCACCACTCTGTGAGCTGGGACGTTCCTGGGACAGCCATGCAAGGCCCATCCCACCATCCTCGCGCTTGACTTCAATCCCAGATAATGGGCAATAGCACCGTAACTCGTGACCCTTCCTTTTGGAATAAGTTTTGCGACTTCGTAGACATCCTGAAAGAAATTGTCGGCAGATTGCGTCTTTTTAATACGTGGCATCCCCATTAAAGCGTTGATCTTGCTAAATTTACGGGCGTTTACCAAAACATATCTGATGAATATAGTGAAGTTTAGATTTTTAGTATTTTTCTTTTTAAGCGTCAGTTTGACATCCATTGCACAGAAAACAGATAGCTCAACCAGCCAAACTGAAGCAAGTCTAATTTTCCCGGAATCTTCGGGATGGAATATTCTCAAGGAGAATCAACTGCTCTCTTTTCAGGTAAAGACGACGGATCCCGATCCTGCACTTTTTTCTATGGAGGGGGCTGAGGATCTGCACATCACCTTTGATTCTTTAGGCAATTTTTCGTGGCAACCATCGTACGATCTTGTAGATCGGGTGACGCGTATGAAAGATTTTTCCATCATTGTCGAAGCGCGATGGCCTCCTGACAGGCGGGTACGCGAAACGGTAACATTTGTAGTCGCGCACGTTAACAGGCCACCAGTAGTAGAAGAGGTGCCGGTATTATATGTAAAACAATCCACCACCAACACTTACCAGTTTCCACCGGAATTTGTCTATGACCTTGATGGTGATCCGCTCGTGTACAAAACGATCCTGGCAAAGATGCCTGAAGGATCATCGTTGTCATCTCAGGGTCAGTTCAGCTGGAATCCTTCGCGGAGCCAGTTCATGTCGTTGAGAAAAGAACCGTTAGAAGTTGAGTTCATCGCGCAGGACCAACCTGAAAAAGCCGAAACGATTGGTAAATTCAGGATTGCGCCCACACAGCAGGATCTTCCGCCAGATATTCAATTAGTGCCTGCCGTACCAGGTGATTCCCTTTTTTCAATCAAGGAAGACCAGACTTTAAATCTGAAGATATATGTTTCCGATCCCAACGGGGATGATGATGTCAGCCATATCGGTTTTGTATCCAATGACAAACGTGTTCCGGCCAAGGCATTAAAAAGCAACACGAGTCTGCAATACGAATTTACCTGGTCACCCGGATATGAATATATCGATGAACTGAATGGGTCAACAGTAATCGACGTTGTATTTTTTGCGCTCGATAAATCCAATAACAGGACTCAGCGGAAGGCCAAAATAAAGATTATCGATGCCGAGAACCTGATCAAAAAGGACGCACAGCTTTTTGAAAAATATCAAAACCAGTTAAAGGAAGCCGCACGGATGATTCTGCAATTGGATGAAAATCAGAAAATGTTGAATAAAGAATATAAGCGTGCAAGGAAGGGCAAGCAAAATCGCTCTATTCTAAACGCCGGGTTGGGAGCCGTTACCGGGATTACACCGGTCGTAATTGACAACCCCAATAATTCAAAGATCGTTTCAGGCATCGGTGGAACTACTGTTTTAACCATGGGTACACTGGAGGCAACTGAAGTGATCGGCCGTTCGAAGGAAGGCATAATGGATAAGATCCGGATCAACATTGATATGCGTAACAAGATCCAGACAGCCGGCGACGACTTCGCGAGAAAGTACGCGTTGAAATCTAACAAGCGCAGTGCTGAATTTGATAAAGACATAGAAAAGCTACGGACAGTATTAAATGATCCGCGGGTGGTGTTGCTTGAGCTGGATGCATACGAGCGCAATGTCAGGATCGACGAGAAGGATCTGAAGAAAGTGTTTTTGGATTACGGGGAGGGCCCCTAGGCCCTTCCAACCCCGGTATTACACGCAAACAATACAATCAATTTTGTTTTCAGATCGGGCAAATTCTGAAGCTCGGAAAGGAGTTACCGGAGGAACTGACCAGCCTTGGCAAATTAAGGACACTCTTCCTTCAGAATAATCAGTTGAGGGCGTTGCCAGAAGGTTTATCCAATCTTCAATTGACCAAGCTTGATGTTGGCTTCAATAAGCTGAGCTCGTTGCACAGGGGTCTTTCCCTCCTGCGCTAAGCTACGGCGGGCGCGGCGCTCGCGCAAGCCCTTGCACGCGCGCCGCTCAAGATGACGGGCTAAGGGGGGTAGGACGGCTCCCTTCATTAACGCTTTTTTTGTTATCTTTTCGCAGGGGATAAAGAGAAGAAATTAAAGTGCGAATGTAGACGTGTCCGACGTAGCTCGAGCAGTATGTGGGCTGACAGCGAAGGCGGAAAAGTGAACAGTATTTAATCCACCAATCCATTAATCTGACGAATCCAAATCATGAACCAAAACCAGATCTTCATCCAAATGGCTATCAAACAGTGGGATATTCAAATTGGCCGGGCGGATAAATTTTTTAACGGGCTGAGTGATGAAGCGCTTCAGAAGGAAATAGCTCCTGGAAAAAACAGGATAATCTATCTTCTGGGTCACCTGATAGCCGTGAACGACAATATGAATGCGTTGTTTGGTCTCGGCCCACGCTCTTACGCCCACCTGGATGAAGCGTTTGTTAACAAACCCGACCGCTCGTCCCAGCCTGAACCGGATGCTGCACCTTTGCGTCAGGACTGGAAAAGATCCAATGAACAACTCTCTGCACTATTTGCGCGCATGACTCCCGAAGACTGGTTTAGTAAACATACTGCCATGACTGATGAAGATCTTATCAAAGAACCTGACCGGAATAAACTTAGCGTACTTCTTACCAGGGTCAGTCATGTGGCCTACCACCTGGGACAAATGGTTCTCGCAAAGTAAATGTTTTTGTTATCGGGCGCCTCACTGTTCTCTCCATTCGCATCTTAATTTCTACTCAGATAATTAGAAAAGCACTGCAATGAAAATAAGACGGTTACGAAACCCCTCTTCAATCACCTCACCCTTCTTCGGGCGCATCTTAATTTCTACTCTTTATCAGAATTCTTGCATCAAGCTTTCACACCGAAAGCGTAAACTTAAACCTAGCAATTGTCTGAATTTGGATTCGTCAGATTAATGGATTGTTGGATTTATGACCCGGAATAATGATTGCCCACTTGCTAACTATTTAGTTTTGAAGGAAAAACAACTGTCTGCGAAATTTGAACCCGAAAGTCGAACGGTGTCCCCCTTAACTATATAGTCCATGAAGGGGCAGATGGTGTAATTAACTTTCGATTCTAACCCAAGGAGATCCAGATCCAGATCATATAAATAATTCATATTTGGTAATTTTCTAAAGTCCAAAGTATCTGCTTTGGCAGAAAATATTTTTGTCAATGCTAAAGTGTCGCCGATCTTCGCGTAGCTAACACCATAGGCAGACCTTATGACGACGGAGTCATATCCGAGTCTAACAAATAACCTTAAAGTCGAATCATTCTTTTGGCTAGCCGAGTCAATTGCTATCCACATTCGCGATTTTACAACGGAGAGGCCTGGCCATATAAATTTCTCTGTTAAATCCACGTTGCGAAAATTAATGGTAGACTCAAAATCATCTACGCAACCTGAAAAAGTTAATGCGATTATGGGCATAAGCAGAAAGCTCAATATTCCCCTTTGAAATTGTGAGGAGGTGCCGGTAGTTTTTGATGTGTTGTTCATGGCAATATTTTTTAAGTTGATCCTGGGCGACGATTCAAATGTATGAGGACGGGTACCCCTACCATAATCGTTCAATGCAAGCAGGTTTTATTAGTTTATTGATTTTTACTGAAATCCTGGTGATTGCTGTGTCGAATTGCAATTAGTGCAACATTCCGACCCTGGTGCGTAAAATAGCGAAGGCGGAAGGGTGAGGTGATAGAAGAGTTACATTCCGTGCCAGATTGTCTGTCCATAGGACTGCTACAGAGAATTCGGATTTGTCAGATTATTGGATTGTTGTATTAAATGCACCTCATTTTCCGCGGCACCGAAGTGCATATAGAACAGATCTAAAAAACAATGCAAATGAAATGGAGCCGGTTATGTGAACAGCCTCTTCAATCACCTCACCCTTCTTCGTGCGCATCTTAATTTCTTCTCTTTATCAGCCTCTCCTAAAGGAGAGGAAAATTGGCTCATCAAGCTCTTTCCTCAGAAGTAAAATTTTCCCTAATTTAACTCTCAAACAACGCCACCATGAACCCATCCCGCAGAAAGTTTTTGCATAAATCACTGGCATGTCTTCCGTTGTTGACGTTGAAACCATTTAAAATAAATGGTGCTTCCCTATTGGGGAATAGAACTTCTCCTCAAGACGAGCTTCCCTCCTGGTCTTATCCCGATCTTTCAATCACCATAAAACAACCCGTGATGATCCGCTCGGTGGAACTTTTCAAGACCCAGGGACAACTTCTTCTTGTCGTCACTTCGGAACAAGGCGTGAAAGGTATCACGCAGTGCAACGACCGGATGCCAAACCTCACGTCGTTACTAAAAGGTCTGGTGATCCCGCATTTCTTGAAGAAAGATGCCCGCGACGTTTCCACGCTCGTCGACAACGCATACAGACTCAACAGCAACTACAAATATGCAGGCATGCCGTTGTGGAACTGTATCGGTTCTGTGGAAATTGCAGTTTGGGATCTTTTAGGACGGATCGCGCAAAAGCCTGTGTATGAATTGTTGGGGAAACCTGTTAGGAAAGATTATCCCGTGTACATCTCGGACTTCAACCGCGAAGGAGATCCCGAAAAAATTGTCGATCAGTTGATGGCCAAACTTGAGGACACCGGCTCGAAAGGAGTAAAGATCAAAGTCGGTGGAAGAATGTCCAATACACCGGAGGACGCCGCCCAGACCAGGCGTTATATCCCGTTGCTGAGAAAAAAACTTGGAGACGATATAACAATCTACGCGGATGCGAACGGTTCTTATTCATCCGAAGAGGGAATTGAAGCGGGACATTTTCTGCAGGACCACGGCGTGGCGATCTTTGAAGAACCGTGCAACTTCGAAGATGAGGAAGGCATGCGAAAAGTAAACGATGCGTTGACAAAGCTCAAACTCGCGGGCGGCGAACAGGACACGAGTGTATATCGTTTTCGCAGACTTGCCCAAACGAATGTATACGACATCCTTCAACCCGATCTCTATTACAACGGCGGCATCCTGCGCACATTACAAGTTTCCGAGATTGCCCGCAAATACGGAGAAAAAGGTATCGCACCACACACACCGAAAGCCGATCCACTCATCGCGCCTTTCTGGCACGTTGCCGCGCTGATGCCAAATTTGTTTGGCTTACAGGAATATGTTTACACTCCGGGACAGAAGGCACCTTCGTGGCATTCAGAGGTCAAAGTGGTGAATGGCATGATGTCCATTCCCGCGCGGGCGGGATTGGGAATTGACTATGATGACGGGATCTGGAAGGGGGCGGAGAAGGTTGTCTGAATTTGGATTAATGTCGTATTCCACCCTTAGATTGCCGCAGTTGAGGATTTCAAGTGAATATTTTAAACGTCAACTTTGAATTTGTCAATGGCCAGCAGGATAGCAGCTATGGAAAAGTCAAACCAAAAAAATCAACAGCTATGAGAAAACTAAAATTACAGGTTCAAATATCTGTCGACGGATGCGTTGCAGGACCAAACGGAGAACTCGATTGGATGACATGGGAGAAAGACGAAAGGCTCATCAAATTCATCAATGATCTAACAGACAGTTCCAGTACGATTATTCTCGGCCGAAAAATGACCGATGGCTTCATGAATTACTGGGAAGGCGTTATAAAAAACCAGCCGGACAGTCCGGAATTTTCCTTCGCTAAAAAAATGGTGGACACCCCAAAAGTTGTTTTCACGAAGACACTTGATAAATCACCCTGGACTAATACCACGCTGGCAAAAGGAAACCTGGCGGACGAAATAGCCAAATTGAAAAAACAGGAAGGGAAAGATATCGTCGTGTACGGTGGTGCAGGTTTCGTTTCATCCCTTATCAAAGAGAATCTTATCGATGAGTTCAACTTTTTTGTAAATCCGGTAATGATCGGCAAAGGCATGAGAATTTTTGACCTGCTGGGCAGAAGAGAAAAGCTTACAAGTTTAGGCGCGACTGGCTACTCTGAGGGCATCTCTGTTTTAAGGTACAAACTCGGGAATGATTAATGATGGCTGATCGTGAAACGTGATGCCGGCGGGCACCATTTTAATTTTGTGCCCTTTGAACAGGTAGAGACAAGGCATGTCTTGTCTCTACGACCACCACCCATGCAGACGCATCCAACCAATCAAAACCCTGACCAACCCTCAAAAACAATCGGTCAAATGCGATTCCAAAATCCGGGGAAAAAATACGATATCAACGATCATTGGTGGATACAAATCCGAGGTATCAGGAAAGACACATCCTTTTCGATCTGATTTTGGATGGCAAACATGTTTTCACGATCACATCATTCGCGATGAGGAGGAATACCAGCGTATCGCTGAATACATTTTAAACAACCCCGCAAAATGGACGGAGGATAAGTTTTATTCTTGTGACAGCCTGTAGGAGGGAGTGGTTTGAAAGGTTTAAGAAGTTTGAAAAGGTGCCGGCCCATCCAAGCTTGCGTGGAATGTGCGAAGGCAGCGCAGGTGGGCCTGATAGCTTATGCATAAATCAAAAATCAGATAAGTCTTAAAAATGACAAATTATGAATGATTTGAGATATGAAATAGTCCGCGATTCAACGTCCTTTGCTAAACGAATAGACTGAAACCCGCGTGAGTGGTACCATCATGATCATTTTCCTAAACCATTCCTGCCCATGAACAAGCTAGAATGCGTTGCCCTGGTAATGTTGTTCACTTCCTGCTCAGTTATGTATAAGCCAACCATGACCAACGTGCCCATGTTTTCGGAGAAAGGTGAGATGCAGGCGTCGGTCTCGTTGGAAGATTTACAACTGGCATATTCAGTAAGCAAGAGTGTGGGGCTGATCCTTAATGGCCAGCATCTGAACAGAGGTCCACTTTCCCTGGGCGATGGAAAGACCTCTGATTACCAGGTGCGAAATACCTGCATCGATGGCGCAATCGGCATGTATACGGCAGGCCAAAAATCATCGTTTGATTTTTTTGTCGGCTTTGGAAAGGGTTATTCATCTGTCAGTTACTACGAGGACGGTTATTTGTCGGGTGGCAATTCTCATTTCAATAAATTTTATTTTCAGCCTGACCTCGTACTGCGAAATAAAAAGCGCGTTAAGATTGCCTTTTCGATCCGCGTTACGCTGGCGGATTTTTATGAATTACCCCTGACTTCAAACGGACCGACGTCTCTTCCGAACAACTGGGCTACATTTGTTGAACCGTCTTTCACCCTGCGCAAGGATATCGGAGTAATCGGTCTGGTGGGGCAGCTGCAATATTCCGCCGCATCAGAACATGCAGATTTTTATTACGGACATTTTATACCCTTTCACGATCGGATGGCGCTTAGGTTTGCCTTCCTGCTTCATGTGGATAAGATTGTCTCCAAAGGCGTGCATTTGTAGAGAAGGCATTCCCTTCAAAATCCATTGACTGAAATGTTTGAAAGCTATGAGAGGTTCTAGATCTGTGCCACACCATTTAATCACGGCCATCCCCAAATCCATTAATCCCGCTTCGCCCGCCGTAGCTTTAGCGTAGGAGGGGTTCAGACAATTTAATCAGGAAAACCGTCTGCGAACAATTTTTCCGGGTCGTCGGTTTGCGGTATTTTAAAATATTGTTTTGTTGGCGTGTCGGATATGTGATCTGTCGGATTTATGGTCTGTCGGATATGTGGTCTGTCGTCGACGAAGGAGACAATGCAGGCCTTGTCTCTACATAATTTATGCACCCTAAACAATCACTATATGATAACGAATGATACCGTCATGCTTCATGAGAAAATGTTATTGGAGGTGGTTAAGGCAAGCGATGTCGAAACATTAGATCAATTGGTGCATGATGATCTGCTGTTCCATGTGCCCTGTGGAGATGTGATCACAAAAAAGATGGATCTCGATTCTCACAGGGCGGGCAACATGGTTGTTGAGGACATCACGGCAACAAATTATGTAGTCACTATTATTGGTGATGTCTCTGTCGTCTCTCTTGTTCTTGAAGCGAAGGGTTCCATTAAAATGGAAACAAAAGGTAAAATTTTTAATCAGCGAATGGATGGAAGTTCCGTTACCTGCGGATATGGAAAAAGCATGGCAATAGGTTGTGGGTAATAGGGGGTAGCTGTATTCCATTGTGATATTGTTCAGCATGCTCTTGTGGAAACACCAGAATTCTGGTATTTTAATCTTAACAACATCGCTTCCTTTAATTATTGCTTAGGTAATAGATCCTTCTTTTGTTATATTCCCCTACCTAATCAAAAACCCCAATGAAAAAGATCATCTCAATGGCGCTAACCGTGCCTTTAATTACAATTGCCCTGTTCCTTTTTTCGTGTGTCGTTAAGACAGAATCGACCGATAGTCCCGCCTCTTCAGATACAGTAAACACAGAGGCAGGTCCTCACTATGTTTTAGCTTCCGACCTGGCCATCAAATCCTTAATCGTATCCAAAGAAACCGATTTGGCTTCATTAAAAAATCTCTATAAAACTAACGAGATCGCTTTGCTCCAGTTCCAGGCGACACTTCCTCCTGGAGACGGCCCATGTTGCTTCCCCTGCCCCACGATAGCAGAGTGTCCAGGCCCGCCTCCTCTCCCACGATTGACTATTATTGGCCACAACGATTGGAAAATTAGTAGAATTTCATTGGGAACTAATGTGTTTAAATCAGGCGCATTTCCGAACGATTCAAAATGGACAGTTTTTAAACCACAAAACGGTGTTATTCTTGAAAACGGCAATTACGACCTGACCATGACAGCGACGTTTAGCAAAGATTCCGCTGTGTATCGCTTACCGATTCTTATTAAGGAAGGGAAAGCATATATGATTGAATAGCATGGACGGAGACGCGAGGTCTGGAATATTCTTCATTTTGCATTGCATAATCATGCTTGTCTGTTTTACATACGCGAGTGTAGCGCAGACGCAACATTTGCCATCGCGCTATGACTCGCTTGTCAATGCTGGCTACGAATTGATGTATGATAATTATGAGCGCAGCGATTCCTTATATTCTGAAGCCGAACTAATAATAAAACAAAGTGGAATTGAAAACAACGCTGTCAGATGGATCGATTTGCTGAATCGCAGGGCAATGACCTCGTATTACAATTCCAAATATGTTTTAACCAACCATTATATCAATGAGGCTGTTAAAGCTGTTTCACAATTTAAAAAACCGCTTCAACATAGATATGATAGCTTGCAGTTCGCCCTGAAGTTTACTCAAGCCAATTTGTTTTATTCACTGGGCCGATATGATGATGCCTTAGAAAATTTCATTCGTGTTGAAGAGTTCATTAAAACCTGGCCGCGTGAATATCAATGTACGCGGCTATTTCAAATCGTTCAATGGCAGGCAGCAATCTATTCATTGAAAGGGGAACATGAATCCGCGATTAATCAATATATCGCCAGTTTATTGTATAAAGACTGCTATCCCAAAAAAAATGAAGCCTGGTTTTACGTAGTCGCCTATCGAAACTTAGCATCAGCATATTTTAAGAAAGGGGATTTTACGACGGGATTGCATTATCTATTTATGGCGAAGGCGAAATTAAATAGTGGGTTAAAATCTCAGGCAAAAACGACCAGCCTCAAGACCTGGGCAATTGTCTTGTACGATGATTTTTCAAACTATTATCTTGAGAAAAAGAATGTAGACAGTGCAAAATTCTACTATAAGAAAGCTCTAGCCTTCACAAAGGAGAATCCAAATTTTACCTGGAGAGTTTATTTTGGACTTGGAGTGATCGCTGAACAAGAGGGTAAATTCAAAGAGTCGCTTACATTATTTCTGAAATCAAAAAAGCTGCTTCAGGACGGATATGGTCCAAAGCGGAACATAGCCCGTACCTACCTTGCACTGGCCCGGCTGTATAAACAAGAAGGTGACTTTCCTGCTTCGCTGCGGTTTGCACAAAAAGCTTTGAATTCCCTCACCGGCCAGGAAGCGCTCGACACAGTTAATTTTGTTTCAAATCCCACGTTGAATTCTGTTTCTTCGAAAAAAGAAATGCTGATTACGCTGCACGAAAAAGCCGAACTGCTAACCGCTTTTTATGACAAAACCAAGGATTCCAGGATACTTCAAAATGGAAGGGAAACAAACGCTCTCGCCCTTCAACTCCTCGACAGTACCCTCAACGAATTCACACTTGAAAAAGATAAGGTAATACTCGGCGAAGAAGCTGTCCGTATTTATGAAACCTCTATCCGAATCGCTCATGAGCTTTTCGAAAAAACAGGTGAGAGAAAATACGTAGACGAATTTTTTACAATGATGGATAAAAGCAAAAGTGCCGTTTTGCTCGATCACCTGAAGCTCGTAAAACATTTTTCCGGTGTCCCTGCCGAAGTACAGGAAAGGCAACGCCAATTGAAAGCCGAGCTTACCATTGCCGAGGAAGATCTTTTTGAAGCGGAAGCCAGACAGGATGACGTATCAAAGCATAGGCAGGTTTTGAACGATCTAAAAAAGGCGCATGCACAGCTTTTCTCCGAAATCAAAAATTCGTATCCGCACTATTACAACTTGAGAATTGCGAATCAACCAATCACGATCCCGGAGGTTCAATCAAATTTGCTTAATCCTCATCAGGCATTGATTGAATATTTTGTTGGCGACACATCCCTCTACATGGTCTACATTTCTGCCAACACATCACAGATCTATACGGCATCAACAGATTCGCTGCACCATCAGGTGACGGACATTCGCGGTTTGATCACTAAGGCAAACAAGAATTTGAATAAAGAGGTCATTAGAAAAGCTTCCGTTCTTTATCGAAAATTGGTGGCACCGTGGATCAGTCAGCTTGATGCACGTGTGACTTCCCTCGTTATTATTCCACACGGGGTGTTGTCTTATCTTCCATTCGAAATACTCGGCGCTGAGGAAGAAAAAGATATGTTGCTCAACCGGTTTTCCATAAGCTATGCGCCGTCCGCATCTTTACTGTGGCAGCAAAAACAAATGAATGTATCCGGCAAGGCTTTCGCAGGGTTCAATGCGGATTATTCGCAACAGGAAATGCTTCCTCCCCTGAGCGGTGCACTCCAGGAGGTCCAGTCAATTCAAGACATCTTCGGCACAAACTCGAAAATATTCATCAACGCCACTGCGGACGTTTTCAGAAAAGAAGCCCCGTGGTATAAAGTGCTGCATCTCGCGCTACACTCCTATATTAATGATGAAAAGCCGCTGTTTTCGCGGCTTGTATTTACAACCCCATCTACATCTGTTAAGGGTGAAGTAACAGCCAATGATCTTTACGGAATGGAGCTCAATGCAGAGATGGCAGTGCTCAGCGCCTGTGAATCAGGGATCGGCCCGCTGCACAGAGGAGAAGGTATGATGAGCTTATCACGCGCGTTTATGTACGCAGGTGTGCCCTCAACAGTGATTAGTTTGTGGAAAGTGCCAGACCAGGCGACTTCCTTACTGATGACAAAATTTTATACGTTTCTTAAACTTGGTCAGTCAAAAGATTTGGCATTATCCAATGCTAAAAGGGAATTCATGAAAGATAATCCGCTGATGTCATCCCCGATTTTTTGGGCCGGATTTGTGATCAATGGAAAAACCGCACCTGTTTCACTGGTGAATGAGCCGTCGATATCATATAGAGCAGCGGAAAGAATCATTATAGCGATTGCACTCGTTTTTATAAGTGCCGTTGTCTATTACCTTATCATTGTAGGGGGTGTAAGACCGAGGCTGAATAATTAAAGCCCGCCTATGACAATTTTGCGCTGGCCTGGTGAACATATTTCAGACCGGTCATCTCCTGGTCGAAACTTTCTTTTGGTCTTCCCGTAAAAAGAATCATATCTGACCTTATGAACCCCGAAATCCTCCTGCGCTACCTTCATTTCATCAGCATTTTCACGATTGTGGGGGTGCTGGTATCCGAGCATGTCTTACTGAAGAAAACATTGCCACGAACCGAGATTGGCAGGCTTGCGCGGATCGACGCCGTATACGGAATCGCAGCCCTCACGCTTATAGCCGTGGGCCTAACGTTATGGCTGGGCGGATTCGGGAAGCCCGCGGTCTATTATACGAAGAACTGGATCTTTCATACCAAGCTGACGCTCTTCCTCATGGTCGGCCTTCTATCCATCTATCCCACGGTCTTCTTCCTCCGGAATCGCAAGGGCAATCAGGAGGAATTGGTATCAGTACCCTCCGCGATTATCTGGATGCTGCGTCTCGAACTACTGCTTCTTTTGATCATTCCGCTTCTGGCCGGGTTGATGGCGCGAGGTTTGGGATTTTTCGGGTGATTTTTTGCCACTCCTAAAAATGTTGCCACTAAGACACTAAGAATGCAGATCACTGAGACTAAGGCCAACAAAGGTTACCTGCACTCGCAAATTTTGCATTTCTTAGTGCCTTAGTGGCAAAACAAATTCATAGTGGCAATTGATTACAGGTTCAACCAATAAGTAAACTTGAAGACCAGCGCGCGATTCTTGCTCGCAAAGTGCTGCGGAAAATAGTTTTCTGTATACACAAGATAAAGATCTGAAGCTGGCTTGTACCGCCACTGAAACCGCACATTGAGGTTCATGTTGTCCAGAAGATTGTTGTACTGAAAATACGTGGTCAGAAAAAGATTATCGGTGAAAGTCAGATCAATGCGCGGACCGATGAGAAACAACTTTTCCTCTCCGTAGTCTTCAGGAAGTTTTACATCATTATAATCCACCAACAACGAAACATTACCATAGGGCTGATAGCGTACTTTTAACTGTGCGTTCACGTTGAAATTCGTTCCGTTATAGAATCCGCCGTAGGTGGTTAGAAGCGTGTAATTGAAGATCTTGCGCGTGTTGCTTTTGAAACTGGCCGACACAGTATGCCAGTTGTATTCTTGTCCGCTGAGGAAACGCGTATAGTCACCCACCGGATTAAAATCGTTGGTCAGCCTTTGAAAAATATAATTGTAGCCTAATTCGAAGATGGCGGTGTTGATAAAATTAAAGCTATACGTAATTAGATAATTTCTGTCCGTCAATGCACCGCCCGGAATGTATGTCTGATTGAAGAGCGTGACTGGGCCCATCCACACGAGTGATTTATGAACCGGATAGAACCGGTAGGTTACGCCCCAGTGGTAGTTTATCTGTCCCGGATATACACGGGCGCTGGGAACGAATCCCGCCTCTGCATTAAAATTCTTTCCGATATAGGTAGGCTTTACCCGGATGTAAAGATTCTGGGTTGAGTATTCGAAATAGGTCCCGGCTGCGATCGTTTCCGATTGATCAAAGTCGCCAAAAGACTTTGCGAAGAAAGAGCTGCTGTGCCATTTGTTGTCTTTGCTCAACATCTCGAGATCGAAATCGAGAACCCGGTTGAATATATTTTTTGTCCAGACGGGGTTTCCATTCGTAGTTGTTTGGGTGAAAATACTTTCGTGAAAATATCTGGCTGTATCGGCCATACCTACCCCAAAGCTTTCCTTATTCACGAATGTAGCGGCGAAGCTTGACTGGCGCCAGAAGTTGCGTTGGAGGGTAGCCACGGTATAATTTTGTGCCGGCAAGCCAAGAGACAGTTCTTTTTTGGTTTGCATATTCATGACACTCATCCGCCAGTTTTTATTCAGCGAACCACTGAGTCGCGTGCCATAGATTATGGGCACTTTCTGGTAAAGTCCGCTGGAGTCTCTGACGAGACCGATCCGTCTCGAAAAGAAAGATCGCGCCTCGGGTAATACGGCGCGGGCGAAGAGGTCGCTTTTTTCAAGGAATAATTGTCTCAGCTCAGGGAACTGGAATTCGA
>JBBDXJ010000222.1:0-20570 GCA_040902445.1 Cyclobacteriaceae bacterium
CCGTACCCATCTCCGGCATGCAGGCCTTTTGAGGATAAAAAGGCCGAGAGTTTTTCGGTGTGTTCCTGGCAGTCGGCGATGATCACAGTTTTGGACTGGAACTTTTTATTTTTTACGAAAGCTGAAATCTGCGCATGTTTCTCTAATGCATGATAAAGGACCGCTGCCTTGTATTCTGTTTCTTTGCGGATGTTATCTACCCCCCGCCTTAAAAAATCGCCGACCACTTTGCCGAGAAGATAGATGGCCAGTACGTTTGGTGTTTCAGGAGTTTGATTTTTATTTGCGTGTGTCATGAGCGTTGCGATGTTGTGATATGAACCTGTGGATATTTTTTTTGACGCCAGACTTTCTGCCTTCGCAACGCATTCTTCATTCACCATCCAAACCCCCAGACCGGCAGGTAAACCGAAGCCTTTCTGGACAGAAAAAAATAAAGAATCCACGACATTAAAATTGAAAGCAGGATAGGGCAGGGAAGACACCGCATCCACTGCAAGCAGGGCTCGTGGATTTTTTTCTTTGAGGGTGTGTATCAGTTCCAGGGGAAGTGATACGCCAGTACTGGTTTCGTTGTGGGTAACGGCAATAAGTTCACTGTCAGATGGAACAGATAAATCATTTTCAAATCCCTGGCCAGCAGGAGCTTCGATTTTTTTTGGGGTTTTATTAAGCTGAAGTCCTATTTCCTGAAATCTTTTTGAAAAAGATCCGTTAACAAGATGAAAGGAGGTTTCTTCCACCAGATTTTGAAAAATTCTTTCCCAGATCTCGGTGGCAGACCCAGTGAAGAAAATGTGGTATTCAGCGGGGAGTTGTAAAAACTCCCGCAGTCCATCGGTTGTTTCTTTGCTGATTTGCTCAAATTGCTTGCTGCGGTGTGAGATGGAAGGAATTCCTTCCTTAAATGCCTCTCGCGCATGGTCGGCAACAGTGAAATAAAGTTGGGAAGGGCCTGGCGTAAAGTTTACGTGGTGTTTCATAAAATGATTGCAAAACTAAAATTTGCTTACGTAAAAAATACAATTTTAACAACATTGATCGTATAAAGTGTTTTACGTAAGTTCGTGATAAGAAATCCCACTCGGGTTTGGGACCAGTTTGCTGAACCTAACAATTTAAACAAAACCGAGTAAAGCTTTCTTTCAAAATCAGGCCTCATCCCGACTCGTCGGGACCTCGCCCAAAAAGCAGGATAACAGAAGAAGATTGCGACTGAGGGCAGCTCAAAACTTGTCTTTTATGGGGTTCAGAAACACCTCACCAAACCCAGTGGGCTTTTTTTATGCGTGGGGACGGGTGAAACGCCCCCTTACTGCGTGGGGACGGGTGAAACGCCCCCGTGTAGGGCTAATAGAGCATACGAAATTTGATGGTGTTATCAATTGCGCGCAGTTTCGTGATCACTTCTTTATCGTACTCCTTATTGATATCAGTGATCACATATCCGATAGCCTCATTGGTTTTCAGATATTGACCCGCGATGTTGATACCGTGGTCGGCAAGAACCTGGTTAATTTTTGCCAGGATACCCGGTACGTTATTGTGGATGTGAATGAGCCTGTGCGCATTTTCGAGAATGGGCAGGGTGAGGTTCGGAAAATTAACGCTGTTTGACGTGCTTCCGGTGTTGATGTAATCCATGATCCTGGTAGGAACAAACATGCCTATACTCTCCTGGGCTTCCAGGGTGCTTCCTCCGATATGAGGAGTAAGAATTGTGTTCGGCAAGCCGCGAAGTTCAGAGATGAATTCTTCGTTGTTGCTGGCCGGTTCGTGCGGAAATACGTCGATGGCACAACCCGCGACTTTGCCGCTGAGAATATTTTCTCTCAACGCATGAATGTCAACAACATGGCCACGGCTCAGATTAATGAATATCACTCCTTTTTTCATTAGGTCAAATTCCCGCTGGCTGATCAGGTTGGTATTGGAAGCGCGGCCGTCCACGTGCAGCGAAACAACGTCCGCTTTATCAAGCACTTCATTCATGGTCTTGCATTTGATGGCATTGCCCAGCGAAAGTTTTTCCTCCGTATCATAATACAATACTTTCATGCCCAGAGACTCCGCAAGAACGGAAAGCTGAGTGCCAATATTTCCATAACCGATCAATCCAAGTTTTTTACCGCGAACTTCAAAACTTCCCTTCGCAGATTTGTCCCATACTCCCTGGTGCATTTTTACTGACTTATCTACAATGTTGCGCACAAGCATGATCATCTCTGCTACCGCGAGCTCAACCACAGAACGTGTGTTACTGAATGGAGCATTAAATACCGCAACGCCTCTTTTCGTCGCTTCCTTCAGATCGATCTGATTGGTGCCGATGCAAAACGCGCCGACTACCATCAGGCGGTTGGCGTTTTCCAACACCTTAGCCGTTAACTGCGTTTTGGACCGGATGCCGATCACGGAAACATTTTTTATTTTTTGACATAGTTCTTCCTCTGACAGCGCAGCGTGAAAGGTTTCCACATTGAAACCCTCGGCGGTCAGCAACTGGATGGCCACTGAATGTACATTCTCCAGCAGCAGAACATTGATCCTGTTTTTAGGATAGGAGATGGCTGTGTTCAATTTGTTAAGGTATAAAAATTCATCAAGACTGGGTGTAATATGATCGGCTTTGCTCTTTACATTCTCGCGGGTTACATTTTCCGTGAACGCATAAAACTTGTTGGCAAGGCCGGCGTGTTTGATCTCATAATCGGTATAACCATCACCGATGACATATACATCGCCAGGAAGATTTAATTTCTTCAACTGTTCAACTTTGCCTCCATTTGCCGACAGCGGGTTCTCGATATCAAATCCGATTACTTTTCCCTTGTCATCAAACCGGAATTCATTTGCCAGGATATTTTCAGGCTTTATACCAAACTCAGTAACTATCGGCTCAATGAATTCCCTGAACCCGTTGGAGATTATATAAATATGGTCGGCAAACTTTTGAAAAAATTCTTTATTGCGCTTGAAAGATTCGGAAACACTTCCTTTCAACAATTGAATAAGAGGTTCCAGGTGATGCCGGGACGGAGCAAGCAGGTTTAATCTCTGCTCGAGTGATTCTCGAAAAGAAATGGTGCCATCCATGCCCTGATTGGTGATCTTGTGAATCTGATGCTTTCGCTCCTCCCGTTCAGGATGATCCTTCAGCGATATGTCTGCCAGTACGTCAAAAGCCTCAACCTTGGTAAAAGTGCTGTCGAAATCGATTACGAAGTACTTATTGAGTTTCATGCGTCATTAATGAAGCGCAAATGTAATAAGCTTTGAGGTTTATGCTATAAGTCAAAAGCAATAAGCTTTAAGTTTACGGATCTCGGACGAACTGGGATTAAGGTATCCAGATATAGCCGCAGGACTTGCGGGAACGCAATAAACCTTTAGGCCTTATACGGCTTAAGGCCTACTCCTTGGCGCTTAAATCCAGGCACATTACGGCAGCAGATTGGGGACAAAGTTTTGAGAATTCGGCTGACCGCTTTACTTCTTCCGGCACAGCATCGCGTGGCACATCCACAAATCCTTTTTTCTGAAAAAACCCGTGTGCCGTTTCGGTTAGCAAATAGATACCTTTAAGTCTTCTTTTTTTTGCTTCCGCCAGCAAATATTCGGTGATGGTCGTACCTACTGCTTTCCCTCGGATACCCAACTTTACCGACAGCGAACGCAACAACGCATAGGGTCCGTAAATTTCAAGACCACCAGTTCCGACGAGTGCATCTCCCTCATAATACCCGACAAGAAGATCCCTGCTAAAATCAAGATCGTCCGCCGGCAATCCCGACGCTTTTAAAAGGGAACGGAAAGCTTCGAAGCCTTCCGTGTCTTTGATGAGTTTGTAGTTCAGTTCCATAATAACAGTGTTTAGTTGCTGCAGCAACCGGACGCGCAACAAGGTTCTTTGCCGCTTTCGGCTGTGGGTTTTTCAGCATACAGCGTAATGCTGTAAACCCCAAGCTCACCTGATCTGTATTTCTCCTGTTCCCGGCTATCCAAATAAACGGATAAAATCTCGTCCGGAATAGTGATTTTCCTTTCTTTCTGCAGCTTTAGGGATTTGAATCCCGCTTCTTTTACAACACTCAGATAATCTTCTTTTTGAATGGCGCCTGACACACATCCGGCATACATCTCCGCGCTGCGCCTCAATCCTTCAGGAAGTTCGCCCTTTAAAACAATATCAGATACACTAAAATGACCACCCGGCTTCAGTATGCGAAAAGTTTCCGCAAAAGCTCTGGCTTTATCCGGAACAAGGTTGAGAACACAATTGCTTACGACGACATCGGCAACATTCTCGCTCAGAGGCATGTTCTCAATATCGCCAAAACGGAATTCCACATTGTTGAATCCAAGTTTCTCTGCGTTCGCCCTTGCCTTGGCAATCATTTTATCCGTGAAGTCCACGCCAATCACTTTTCCGTTTGCTCCAGTAACTGATCGCGCGACGAAAGCATCATTGCCTGCACCGGATCCAAGGTCAACCACTACATCTCCCTCTTTGATTTGCGCAAACTCGGTAGGAAGTCCACAGCCCAATCCGAGGTCGGCATCTGCCACGTAACCGCTTAATTTGGTATAATCCTCAGCCATCACGGCTTCGTCAGTCGTTGTGCACCCACAGCCAGCGCCACAACAACCTGAGGCGTTCACCTCCCGGCTCTGATCGGCGATCTCGCTGTATTTTTCTTTTACTATTTGTTTGAGTTGTTCGGATGTGTTCATAAAGTTGAGAGTTTTAATGAAATTTTTTTTAAGTCTGGTTATAGTTTATCGTAATATTGCGATAGATTAAGACAAAAAATTTTTAACAGCAGTAGTTCGGATCGAAATTTCTGAAAAGGTCACCCAGGCTGTTTTTTACTTTCTCCCAGTTCTTCTCATGGATGCAATAGCATATGCTTGGGCCTTCAACATCCCCCTTGATCAAGCCGACATTCTTTAATTCCTTCAGATGTTGTGAGACGGTAGATTGGGAAAGCGGTAGTTCGTTCACGATATCGCCGCAGACGCAGCCTTTTTGGGTGGACAAAAACTGCAGGATAGCAATACGCGCAGGGTGACCCAGGGCTTTCGCGAATGCGGCCAGTTCAAGCTGTGTTTTGGTAAAACCCACTGTTTTGGTTAACCCCATAGTCTCTTTATCGTAATTTAACGATAAAAGGTTTCATCTCCCTGGATTTTTCCGGATTTATTTGATAAAATGGGCTTAAATAGGTAAAAAGGTCTCGCTACTGCCGACGTAACACTTCTCACAACTCACCATTCACATCGGGAGGCATGAGGGAAGATTAAGGCTTACCGGTCAACCTCACCGCTTCTTCAAGGCTGCCCGAATAAGCTTGCACAGCCTTCGCTGCGAGGGCAATCTGTTCACGGGCTTCTTTCCAATTTCGTTGTTCTATGGCTTCGCGGATGCCAGGTAAAGTTTTTACACCATAACCTGTGTAATAACCTGGAGCATAGATCGTGTGCCGGTACCATGGCCGGCGTGGCAATCCATTTTCGGAGATGAGCTTTTGTTCACATTGGTAAACCAGTGCATTGACTCTATTAATATTATTGAGTTCATCCGGGTTGCGGCTAAGTGAATCCGAATAAGCTTTAGCTACGGACCCGAGTTTTGCCAGGGCATTCTGAAATGGAGAAAAGTCGAGATAGGGCACGGTTTCTTCCGGGTCCGGTGAGAAATATTTTTTTGTAGGATCGGCTGCATGAACAAATCTTTTCTCGGCGATCATTCTGTTTTCTGCTTCGGTTGATTCCCGCATGTTGTCGAGCAGGGTAATTACTTCCGTGAGATAGTTATTGACGGTCCTGTGAAAAGCGTTGAAGTCAAAGGGAAGCCGTTCAGCGTTCGCTATCCTCAGGGTTACTCGCCCTGCCGTTTTTGCAAGCGCGATGCCGTATTCGAAACCTGGATCTTTAAAACGGACAAAGTGATTATAGGAATCATATACGGAGTGGTATTCCCCGCCTGCGCTCTCTCCTCCAAAAGCGAGGTTGAGGGAAGGGATGCCGAGGTGTTGCATGAAGGGGGTATAGTCAGAGCCTGAACCCAGCGCACCAATGGTCAGGGTCTTCCGGTTGAGAATTTCCATTCTCGATTTCGCATTTGGCGCATTCACAGCCTGAAAAGATCTACTTCTCTCCAGCACGCTAATTTTGGTTTGAGGGTCTATTACATCGCGGGCAACTTCGCTCATCAAAGTTTCCAGGGTATGAGACCCGCTGGCGTATAAAAAGCCCCGCGAATTTCCGTCGGAATTGATGTACGCTACAACTTTTTGTCTTAATTCGGGAGCATGAGCTTCTACCCACTCAGTTGATCCTATCAGGCCCGGTTCCTCACCGTCCCAGGCGCAAAACATAATAGTACGTCTTGGTTTCCATCCAGTTCTTACAAGCTCTGCAATTGCCCTTGCCTCCTCCATCATTGCGATCACACCGCTGACCGGGTCGCTGGCGCCGTTAACCCAGGCGTCGTGATGATTGCCACGTATCACCCACTGATCGGGAAGGTCAGATCCGTTTAATCGTGCGATCACATTATAACACGGCACTATATCCCAGTCAAATTCAACTTTCAGATGCACTCTGACAGGTCCAGGCCCAATGTGGTAGGTGAGTGGCAAGGCACCTCTCCACAATGGTGGTGCAACGGGGCCATTGAGCGCAGCGAGAAGAGGTTGGGCGTCGCCGTAGGAGATCGGAAGCACAGGTATTTTGAGAAGATTGATGGCCTGCTCCCTGTCGATCCTTTTGGCATCACCAGTGGATGCATATCCGGGTGTTAATGGATCTCCGGGTGCGACGGGCAGATCAATCACCGAACCACGCTGTGCACCGCTTTCATTCTTGAAGGCTCCCTGAGGATACATATCACCCTGAAAGTAACCGTCTTCTTCCGGGTCTGAATAAATGATGCATCCAATTGCTCCGTTCTCCTGGGCAACTTTTGGTTTTATTCCCCGCCATGAGGCACCGTATTTTGCAATGACTATTTTTCCTTTAACGTCAATGCCCAGCCTTTTCAGGTATTCGTAGTCGTCGGGCAAGCCGTAATTCACAAAAACCAGTTCACCGGTGACGTCACCATCAGCGGAAAAACAATTGTAAATGGGTAGCTGCTCTTTGGTCTGACCAGAAGTGGCATCTTCCTTCAGCGAGGGTTCGGCAAGTTTTGCCTTAAATTTTTTTGGCGAGGTCATTTCCAGAACGCGCACTCTGGGTGTGGGGAACAGGACCTGAAAAGTTTCAATCTCAGCTTCATATCCCCAACTGCGAAATTGGTCGCGGATAAATTCCGCACTTTCCTTGCCAAATGGCGAGCCAAGGTGGTGCGGTCGGGCCGAGAGTTTTTTCATCCATGTGTTAAGATTCGAAGCCTGGAGGTATCCATCAAATTTTTTCTCGATTTCCAGATGGGCTTTTGTGGTCTCTTTTGTGAAACCTGAGAGGTTTTGGTCCTGCCCGTAAACATGAATATATAGGAGAGTTGCAATGGAAAAGATGATCGCGCGCATGGATTTGCAGGTTTTTGACGAGAAATATAAATATAAAGTTCAAGGTTCAAAGCTCGAAGTTGACCGATCAATGGCATTTTTTCACCGTACAGCGCCTTATGCGCTATGCACTTATTCCCGTCGCGGGACCCCACGGCCGGTTCGGCATTATATTATTAGGGAGGCATGTAAAGCATTCTTTCCTTGAATCAGATCACACCACAAAAGAGCTCGTGGACCTGGGAGATTAAGCCTGAATCTTTCTGGTTTCAGTGGCAATTGCCCCAATTGTGGAGCTATCGCCATCTATTGCTCAGGATTGTTCGCAGGGATTTTCTCATTCACCATCAGCAGACTTTACTCGGCCCGCTGTGGATCGTATTTCAGCCCATGATCATCCTGGTGATCTATCTTTTGATCTTTGAAAAAGCCGTAGGTCTTTCCACGGATGGCTTGCCACCCACGCTATTTTATTTATCGGGTATCATTTTGTGGACCTTATTCTCAGAATGTTTTACCGGTGCCGCGTTCACTTTTATCCAAAATGGCACCTTATTCGGGAAGGTTTATTTCCCCCGCCTGATCATACCTCTCTCATCCGTACTGGTAAATTTTATACGGTTCGGTATCCAGTTCACTATTTTTTTTCTACTACTGCTTGCCATAAACCCATCGCGCATTATTGATGATCCCCTGCGGTGGATAACCTGTCTGGTCTTCTCCACATTTGTTATAGCCGGGCTAGGGTTGGGATTGGGGTTGGTATTTTCTATTCTGACCGCGAAATACCGCGATCTGGTGAATGTTATTCATTTGATCGTTCGCCTTTTCATGTTTGCCACACCCGTGATCTATCCGTTGAGCATTGTTCATCCAGACGTCCGCAGGTGGGTTAACCTTAATCCTTTGTGTTCGGTGGTAGAACTTTTTCGCTTTGGCTTTTTAGGAGAAGGTACGTTTACAGAATTCCAGGTGCTTTATAGTTTCAGTTGCATGGTGCTTTTGATACTGACAGGCTCGCTGCTATTCAACAAGTTTGGGAACAAGTTACAGGACGTGACATAATATGGGACAGGCGATCATTCAGGTTGAAAAATTGTCGAAACTTTATTCTCTGGGACAGGTAGGAACGGGTTCCTTTCGTCAGGATCTTAAACGGTGGTGGCTTTCCACCGTTCAAAAAAAACAAGACCCGTTTTTCCTGGAAACCCAGGACAGCGATACTTCCCACATATGGGCTCTTCGCGATATTTCTTTTGAAGTAAAGGAGGGCGAGGTTTTCGGAATTATCGGACGCAACGGCGCAGGCAAGTCCACTTTATTAAAGATCTTATCGAACATTATAAGGCCAACAGAAGGAAGGATACGCGGAAGGGGACGGATCAACAGCTTGCTGGAAATTGGAACCGGATTCCACGACGAGTTGTCCGGCAGGGAGAATATTTACCTCAATGGCTATTTCCTCGGTATGCAACGCCAGGAGATTAAAAAGAAATTTGATGAGATCGTGGATTTTTCCGGAGTTGAAAAATTCCTGGATACTCCAGTAAAACGGTATTCATCCGGTATGTATATGCGGCTGGCGTTTGCCGTAGCCGCGCATCTTGAGCCTGACATCCTCATTGTAGACGAGGTGCTTGCGGTGGGTGATGCGGACTTTCAGAAAAAGTGTCTGGGAAAGATGCACGATGTCTCATCCAAACAGGGAAGAACCATTCTTTATGTAAGCCACAACCTCCCATCAGTGATAAATCTTTGCCAGCGCGCAATGCATTTGCAAAACGGAAAGATGGCAGATATCGGGCCCTCTTCCAGGGTAGTGAATCAATATCTGAGCAAACATCAGAAGAAGCTTCACATGCAGCGTTGGGACAATCTCTCCGAAGCTCCGGGAAATAATTTTATTCGCATTCATTTCGTGGAGCTTATTCCCCATTTAAAAAATGAAGATGATCCAATTGACATACGCACTCCGTTAACAGTGCGATTTAAATTCTGGAATTTAATAGCAGAACAAAACATTTGCGTCGGACTGCATTTATTTACGCTGGGACGGGAATGCATTTTTGATATTAACACAACACCACAGGAGTATAGTAAAGGTTTGGTAGAAGGCCAATGTGAAATACCGGGTAATTTTCTGAATGATGGCAGTTATTACTTTTCTCTGATTTTTGTGAAAGACACATCCGTGGAGCTGTTCTATTTTGAAGAGTGTCTTTCAATGGAAGTAGAAGATTACCGGATCAACATGAATTGGTATGGGAAGTGGTCAGGTTACGTACGCCCCAGGTTTCCTTTTCGCGCGAGGCAGGTTGCCGTAGAAAAGGAGGCTGTTTCAGGAGCATGACTTTTTCTAAATATATTATTCATCATCTGGACCTTTCCACAGGCCTTGAACCCATTCAGGACGTCAGGGACCCTGCGCACTATTGTGTGTTCTGGTATAAATCAATACCGCTGGGGGAGGCCTACTTCTTTTTTAAACTTCCTATCACTCCCCGGCAATTCTGGGAACAATGTATCAAAGCGATTTCACCCGCGCTTTGCCAGTATGCATTCCGCAGAGGTATCGTTACAGAGCCTGTACCTGTATTGGAGCCCGATCCTGTTCAGATCAGGAAGGTTTGTGAACAGGTTTTAGACGAGGTCCATCCCCGGGACCTGACTCAATCCTGTGATGTTTCGGTAGTGATTTGTACCCGCAACCGCGCGCATTATCTCAAAAATTGTCTGGAAAGACTTCAGTATCAGTATTGCAAGCCTGCGGAGATCATCGTGGTAGACAATGCTTCACTTACTGAAGACACCAGGCAGGTGGCGGAGGCTTTCCAGGTGCGCTACATTCGCGAAGACATTCCCGGCCTTGACGTGGCCCGCAATACAGGCGCGCGCGCGGCGAAAGGTTCTGTTGTTGCATACACTGATGATGATACACAACCGGACAGGTACTGGATTTACCGGATCTCTGAAACTTTCAGGAATCCGGCCATTGCTGCGATGACTGGCTTGGTCATTGCAGCTTCTTTGGAAACTGAGGCGGAAGTGATCTTTGAAAGGTTCTGGCCCTTCAACCGCGGGTATCTGCAGAAAATTTTCGATGACAACTTCTTCCGCGCTTATCTTCATAACGGTCCCCCTGTGTGGGAAATCGGCGCAGGTGCCAACATGGCCTTCAGGAAAGATATCTTTGAGGAAGTCGGGTATTTTGATGAAAGGCTGGATGTTGGCGCTGCGGGATGCAGCGGAGACTCTGAACTCTGGTATCGTGCCCTGGCGTGTGGATTTAACATTCAGTACAACCCCCTTGCCGTAGTATATCACAGTCACAGGGATTCCATTCCCGGATTGCAGAAACAACTATATTCCTACATGCGGGGGTTTACGGTCGCGATACTTATTCAATATCAGCGCTTCGGCCATCGCGGTAATCTGCAGCACCTGTTCAAAGTTCTGCCTCCCTATTATCTCTCATTGTTAAAGAAAGGATTTCCGCGTTATCACTTTCAATATAAGACCTTGTTCTCCGAACTCCGGGGTATTTTATCGGGAATCATTTATTATCTCAGACATCGCAACACCGATTCAAAAATTTACAGCAATGATGCCTTCTGACAACTTTCAATCCAAACCATTGGTCTCGGTGATCATTGCCTGCTTTAACCAGGGAAGGTTCCTGGGTGAAGCCATTGCAAGCGCTCAGAAGCAAACCTATACCAATATTGAGATCATAGTAATTGATGACGGCTCTACAGACAATACACGTGAAGTAGCCGCCTCGTTCGCGAACGTAAAATATTTTCACCAGGCCAACGCGGGTTTGTCCGCCGCCAGGAACCTGGGCATCGCGCGAAGCAATGGATTGTTCCTTGTATTCCTGGACGCTGATGATATCCTGTATCCCGGTGGTGTTGAAGTGAATCTTAAATCTCTTTTACAAAACCCCGTCTGGTCGTTTGTTTCCGGCTCGCATGATAAAGTAGATGTATGGCTTTACCCCTTGGATGAACAGGAAGAAACCACCATCGTTTCGAACAGCCACTATAGGGAATTGCTGCGCGGCAACTATATCGGTATGCACGCGGCGGTCATGTACCGGTGCAGGGTATTTGATCAGTTTCAGTTCGACACCGCGCTAGAGGCCTGTGAGGATTACGATCTGTATCTTAAAATCGCCCGCAATTTTTCCATAGGAAATCACGACCAAAAAATTGCAGCTTATCGACGCCATGGTGAAAATATGTCGTCGAAATTCGAGAAGATGCTGAGGCAGGTACTCAAAGTGCACAAGCGCCAGCTTCCACTACTTATGAATGAAGAAGAAAATAAGGCATGGCGCGAAGGAGTGCAGACCTGGAAGAATTATTACGGCAACTTACTCTATAAACAATTGTTCAATGCTATTGAAAAAGAAAAAAGCTGGCCTTCACTCCGGGAAATGAAAATGCTCGCGACGGTGATGTCTTCCTCTTTTAAAGATTATCTGCTGAAAAAGAGCATTCATGATTTCCGCGAAATACTGAAGCACGCTCTTCCTGACAAGGTATTGAAATGGCTGCACCAGGCTGGAATTTATCAGCAATACACCCCGCCTCCAGGAAAAATTGAAGCTGGAGATTTTAACCGCACTACACCCTTCAGCGTAGATTTCGGTTTCGACCGGGGCGGTGCAATTGACCGCGTTTACATAGAAAATTTCCTTCAGGAAAACCGGCATCGCGTTTCGGGAAGGGTTCTTGAGATCGGCGACAATGAATACACGCTGAAATACGGACGCGATAATGTTTTGCGAAGTGATATTCTCCATGTTGATCACCGCAACACCCGTGCGACCTATATCGGAGATATCACGGATGTTCCGCAGATCTCGTCGGAACAATTTGATTGTATCATCTTTACCCAGACCCTGCACCTTATTTATGATTTTAAGAGTGCGCTGAGGACCTGTTATCGGATTCTAAAACCAGGAGGTTGTTTGCTTCTCACCGTACCGGGTATCAGTCATATTGATCAGGGTGAATGGCGCGACTACTGGTTGTGGTCTTTTACTGACACATCCATAAAGAAGTTGATGGTGGATACTTTCAATGGTTCAACCGTTGATATTAAAACGTATGGCAACGTCTATGTCGCGGCAGCATTCCTCTATGGAATGGGTCTGCCCGAGTTTCGTAAGGACTTTTTATTTCATCACGATGCGAGTTATCAGGTAATTATTTCGGCCGCTGCCGTAAAAGCATAATATGTTTCAGGAGATTTTATACAAGATTAAAAAGATCAGGCAGCAAAAGGCCGTGATCTTAATGTATCACCAGGTGTGTGAACGAAGAAATGACCCGTGGGAACTGGCCGTGCACCCGAAACATTTTCATGCGCAGCTTGAATATCTTAAGAAGAATTTTAACGTGGTTTCTATTTCAGAGCTGGCCGATGGTATCGTTCATCATAAAATGAAGAAAACCATTGCAATCAGTTTTGATGATGGTTTTAGGGATAACTGTACCAACGCTGCGCCGCTTTTGGACTGGCATGAAATACCGGCTACGTTTTATGTTGCCACTACAGCCATGCAGGAGGAACGGGCGTATTGGTGGGATTCTTTGCAGGATATCATATTTCACAGCGAGGTGCTGCCGGCACATTTCGAAATGACGATCAATGAAGCGCTGGTGCAATTTCCCTTCAGCTCAGACCGGATACTCAGCAGCAGATTGATACACCAGATCCGGGCGTGGAATTATAGTCTGCCTATACCCAATGAACGCATTTCGTTTTATATGCTGCTGTGGCATCATTTAAAACCTCTGCCCTACACGCAACAGAACGCCATCCTTAAGGATATCAGGGATTGGGCGGGTTGCAGGGAATCTTCGCCCGGTCTGGGGGTGACAATGAGTGTGCGTGAAATGCAGATGCTGAGTCAGAATCCGCTTTTTTCCATCGGCGCGCATTCTGTTCATCACGCTATGCTTTCACATCAGAACCCGAGCGATCAGGCTTTTGAAGTAAAGGAAAGCAAACGCCAGATTGAAAAATGGTTGGGTAAGTCCGTCAATGGATTTGCTTATCCCTATGGTAATTTCAATGAAATAACGCAGTCGCTGTTAAAGGAAGCAGGATTCAGCTATGCAGTCTCTACGGAATCGAAGCCCGTCACCGCTGATGACGATCCTTTTGCGCTTCCCAGGATACAGGTTAAAAATTGGTGTGTATATGAGTTTGCGTCAAAATTAAATGAGTTGGTAAATGAATAAGCAAGAGATGAAAAACAGTGAGGAACCCCTGGTGTCGGTCGTGCTTTCCTTCTACAATGAAAAATTGTTCCTGCCCGAGGCTATTCAAAGCGTCTTATCACAGGATTATGACCATTGGGAGTTATTGCTGGTGGATGATGGATCTACGGATGACAGTACAGAGCTTGCAAAGGCATACGCCGCAGAGTATCCCGGTAAAATAACTTATGTAGATCACCCTTATCATCAGAACAAGGGCCTGAGCGCCAGCCGGAATGAGGGAATAAAAAAATGCAGGGGAACATATGTCGCTTTCCTGGATGCAGATGATATCTGGATGTCTGAAAAATTGCGTTTCCAGGTCGATATTTTTAAAAACAACCCTGGCGTTACTGTGCTTTTGGAATCATCACTTTATTGGAATTCCTGGAAGGACAAGAAAAAAGCTGATACTGTTGTTCCTGTGGGAGCCAGGGAAGGAATTTACAAAGCCCCTCAGTTGATGCTTTCCCTCTACCCGTTGGGCAAAGGGGCTGCTCCTTGCCCTTCGGGGATTATGGTTCATCGCGCGGTTTTGCGCCGTTGCGTATTTGAAGAATTGTTCAGAGGTGTATTTCAGATGTACGAGGACCAGGCTTTTTTATGCAAGGTTTATCTGAAAGAAACGGTTTACGTATCCGCGGCATGTCATAACAAATACAGGCAACGGCGGGCGTCCCTTGTTTCGGCGGTTCACGATTCAGGCAATTATCACAAGGTGAGAAGTTATTACCTGTACTGGTTCCGGGACTACCTCCACGACCAGCCATTCCGTTATAGGGCTGTGGAACGCCTGTTACGCAAAGCGCAGATGCCGTACAGGGAACCCTTTTTATACAAGGTCTTGGTTGATCTGCCAAAACAGGGACGAAAGATTTTGATCCGTCTGTTGATCAGGCTTGGGATATTAAATTACAGTAAGTCATGGTAGGGCCACGTGTTACCGTTCTGATGCCGGTGTATAATGCTGAGCATTTTCTGCGTGAAGCCATTGACAGCATCCTTGATCAATCGTTCAAACCTTTTGAATTTCTGATCATCGACGACGGGTCTGCGGATGGAAGCGTCGAAATAATAAGGTCATACCGCGATCCCCGGATCCGCTTTGTACAAAACAAAAAAAATATCGGCATAACCGCCACCTTAAACAAGGGTATTTCGCTGGCCTCCTGTGAACTAATTGCCCGCATGGATGCCGACGACATCAGTCATCCGCAACGGCTACAGAAACAGTTCGGCTTCATGAAACGAAATCCCAGGTGCGGCTTGCTTTCAACCTGGGCGCGTGTGATCAGCGAGGACAAAAAATTTATCCGGCTTGAACGTTATCGCAGTAATTTTTATTACTACAACCTCACCTTTGAATGCTGGATGTACCATCCAACGATTATGTTCCGGAAATCCGCTGTTGAACAGGTGGGCCGGTATGCCATGCCTTATTCGGAAGATTATGATCTTTTCTGGAAGATGTCTACGCGTTTTCCCATCGCAAATCTTCCGGAACCTTTGGTTGATTACCGCATATCACCGAACAGCCTGAATACTGTTTTGAAAAAAAGAGAGTATGATGAGGCTAACGAACAAAATGTTCTTCGGAACATCCGATTTTATATGGGGGAGGATTTTCAAATATCGCATGCGTCCCTTGAATGTCTGCGGCATAACTTCAAACCTATGCTTACTCACTATAACCTGCAGTCTGCCCTTGAATCCCTTTCTGTTCTTGATGCTATAACGCAAAGGATCCTGGAACGCGACAATGTGAACCGCGATGTGAAATCCATCACGCGCGCGCGTTACTTTAAACGCAAGTTCATTTTAAACGAGCTCGCAAAAGCTTTGCCATTCATCGAAAGCATTGAACTTCTGGTGCGCACGCAGGCCTGGATAACCCTTCTTATCATTCTCAAAAACTTTTTAAAGTGGCATATAAAACAAAAAATAAAGATTTTTCGCAATTACCGCCTTGGAACAGTTTTCAAAATATTCAATTCGCAGACCGTCAAGAATTCCTAAGGCTCCGTTAATGGTCGAGCCGTTGGATGCCGGTGTTATCCGACCGAAGTGGTCGGTGATGATACCTGTATACAACTGTTCCGGCTATCTGCGGGAAACCCTTGACCGCCTTCTGGTTCAGGATCAGGGTGATTCGCGTATGCAGATTGAAGTGATTGACGATGGCAGCACAGATGCGGATGTGGCGGCGATTGTGCGGGAAACAGGAAAAGGAAGGGCTATTTATTTCCGTCAGAAGGAAAATGTAGGTAGTCTCCGGAATTTTCAAACCTGTCTTGAACGCTCCCGCGGCCATCTGATCCATATCCTTCATGGCGATGACCTGATCAGGCCGGGATTTTATGAGAAGATGGAACGTTTATTCGATGATCACCCGGCGATCGGTGCAGGATTCTGCCGGTATGCATACATCGACGAGACGGGAAGGACATTATATCATCAGGATCCGGAAATGGATCACGCAGGAGTTCCTGACAACTGGTTTGCGCGCCTCTGCGAACGGCAGCGCATACAATACGTGGCCATGGTTGTGAAGCGGGAAGTTTACGAACGGTTAGGTGGTTTTTATGGAGTAGAGTATGGTGAAGATTGGGAAATGTGGGTACGCATTGCAGCTCACTATCCGATGGGTTATACACCTGAGGTACTGGCCGAATACAGAAAACATTATTCCTCAATCTCGGGGAAATCTTTTGTAACAGGTGAAAACATGGTTTCGCTGGATTGGGTTATGAGACGAATCCAGCATTACCTTCCGGCGCAGAGACGGGCAGCAATGATGAATGCAAGCCGGAATTTCTATGCACATTATGCGTTGCGCGTGGCCAACACGTTGTGGAAAAAATTTAAGAACAAGCGGGGAGCCTCAGCGCAGGCATCAGCAGCCTGGAGCATGAGCAGGGATGCGGGGCTATTATATAAAATAATAAAGCTGTACACACGAATCACCCTAAACATATGAAGCTGCAAGGAGTATCAATCATCATCTGCTGTCACAACGGCTCAAACCGCCTCCCCGAAACCATCCGCCACATTGCCCGACAACGGGTACCTGCATGGGTTCCGTGGGAACTATTAATTGTCGACAATGGAAGTACGGATGATTCCGCCGCGGTGGCCCGCACCGAATGGCAGAAGCATCGCGTGGATACCTATATGCGGATTGTCAAAGAACCTGTGCTGGGACTCAGTTACGCCAGGGCGCGCGGTTTCAGAGAAGCGCGCTATGAATACATGATAATGTGCGACGACGATAATTGGCTGGAAGAAGACTATGTCAGCCATGTGTACGAAATCCTTTCGGAAAAACCCAACATCGGCGCACTCGGGGGATTTGGAAAGCTCGTTTACGAGATCGATCCGCCCGCTGTTGAGCTGTCGTATATTTTTGCAGCGGGCGAACAGGCGCCGCGTTCAGGAAAGGTGATGGAAAACAAAGTGTATGGTGCGGGTTGTGTGATCCGCCACTGTGCCTACCAGAAACTTTTGGGAAGCGGATTCAAAAGCCTGTTAACCGATCGCAGAGGTACCGAACTGAGTTCGGGCGGCGACTATGAATTGTGTTTTGCCCTGGCCATTATGGGATACGATATCTGGTACGACGACCGGCTGCGTTTTACCCATTTTGTCACGCGGGAGCGGCTTACGTGGGAATATTATCTGAGGTATGCGTATGAGAGTTCAAAATGTTTTAACGTCTTAACTTCCTACAAAATGGTGGCAGCAAACGCAGAGATAACACGCACACCCTGGTTAGTTGTTTTCAGAAATTTTCTTGTCTGTTCGAAAATATTCTTTTCGATAAATCTAAAGCGATTGGTCGCCAGCCAGCAGTGTTTGAAGCAATCGTTGTACTTCCGTCATCTGCTCTTTAAATATAAGTTGATGGCGTATTTTGTGAAATTCCATGAAATCGTGAAGACACATGAGCTCATTCTGAAATTCCAGAACAGCTGCAGACCGCCTCAACATGTTCTCAAGCCGATGGAAACAAAAGTATATGCGCCTTGGCTCAGGCTTTCTTTCTTTTCAAAACCTTCGCGACAGCTTCCGTAATGTTGTCGGGTCCGAGGCCGTACTTTGCAAGAAGCTGGGTGGGTGTCCCGCTTTCTCCGAAACTGTTATCTACTGCAACCATTTCAACGGGCGCGGGATAAAACCGGGAGAGAACCTGGGCTACGTAATCGCCGAGACCACCATTCATCTGGTGCTCTTCACAGGTAACTGCGCATTTGGTTTTTTTAACTGAAGTGAGTATAGCCTCAACATCCAAAGGTTTAATGGTGTGGATATTGATCACCTCCGCGCTTATTCCTTTTTCAGCAAGTTTAGCCTCTGCTTCAATGGCCGGCCAAACCAGGTGGCCGCACGCAAAAATGGTGACATCTTTACCTTCGACCATCCTGTCTGCCTTTCCAATGGTGAAAGGTCTGTCTGCAGCCGTAAATATAGGCCAGCTCGGCCTTCCGAACCGGAGATAGGCAGGGCCCACATGATCGCCCAGGGCCAGGGTTGCCAGGCGTGTTTGATTGTAATCGCAGGGTACGATCACTGTCATTGCCGGCATCATACGCATCATGCCAATGTCTTCAAGTATCTGGTGCGTGGCGCCATCTTCACCCAGCGTTACGCCTGCATGTGACGCACATATTTTTACATTTTTTCCCGAATAGGCTATGGATTGACGGATCTGATCATACACCCTTCCCGTCGAGAAATTTGCAAAGGTCCCTGTAAAAGGAATCTTGCCTCCAATGGTCATGCCGGCGGCGATACCCATCATGTTGGCTTCGGCAATTCCTACCTGGAAAAACCGGTCCGGAAATTCTTTCTTGAACGCATCCATTTTGAGCGAGCCTGTAAGATCGGCACAAAGGGCAACTACCTGGGAATTTTTCTTTCCCAACTCGTGCAGCCCAACGCCAAATCCGGATCGCGTATCTTTCTTTTCGGTAAATGTGTATTTCATAATTGTGAAATTCTATTCGTTCAGCGAACTCAGGTTTAGCATTATGCCACGCCTTCAGGCCAGCAATCCACGATGTTCTATGAAAACGCTGCCGCGAAAGTCGGAAATATATTTTGAACTGCCAGCAACTGCCGTTCAATTCTGTTAATGATTTGTTAAAGGAGGGAAAATGCTTTTGTGAACTCAACTTTCAAGGCCTGTCCCCCGTAAATCCTATGAAACCATCCCCTTGCTGATGTCTAAAACGAAAAATAACAATCGTGAATATCTCTTCTGGTTTGTAATCGCCCTTCTGATTGCCCTTATTCCCTGGATTGTTTTGTCCTGATGAGGCCCTGAAATTTCTCAAAACATCTTAATATTCAACGTTTGTCCCGGCCCGACCTCGAAATTTTTGACGGCAGTGTATTTACTTCCTTTCGTTCGCCGCGCGCGGAAAGCAATTTTGTAATGCCCGGGAAGTAAATTCAAAAAATGCCTTGACCGTGTTTCATCCAGGGTACACACCCACTTCGATTCTCCTGTTTTCAGTATTTCAAACACGCTTCCAAAGCCATTGGCCAGGGTATTGATATTCACCGCACCGGCGGATGGAAGTGTGATCGTGATCGTTTTTCCTGCGTGCAGGGATATTGGAAATATTCTTCTCGGCAACGTCAGTGTTTCAACTTCATACCGGCCCTCCAGGTAACGACAGGGTTTGTAACTGTTTTGCTGATTAAGGATCTCGCCTTTTCCGCTTTGCCTCACTACGGCTGCGAAAGGATTGCCCGTTCCCTCGGGTTTTATGATCAGCGTTCCCTGCGGCGCGGGTATGCGAATCACATTGTGTTTCCCATTGGTAAGGTTGATATTTTTACTGATCACTGGCGGAATAGTATTGACCACCACATCGTAGGACAGGACGGGATCGACCTGCACGGTATCTGGCCTACCGGAAGGGTCAAGGTAGTGCACAAACTCATATGCTGCTATACCGGTAGTGTTGTTTATGAATGTGATGTTAAGATTGGTCTCTACCGGTTGCCCGGCGCCATCGAGCAACTCAACGCTTAAAGTGGTTTTCGCAAAGGTAGTCTCAATGGATTCATTCAGTACCTTATTGAACGAACGAGCATTTTCCGAGTCAATGAATTTTCCGACACAGTCCAGGGCTTTTCCGCCCGGGACACCAAGCCCGATAATAAAGGGGCGGAGAAAAACACCTTTCTTCTGCAACTCAATAGACGCCTGGCATGGGTCACCGCCACACGATTCAACGCCATCTGTTATGAGGATAACAATATTCCGGTAACCTGCTTTGGTGGGAAAATCTTTTGCAGCCTCCAGGAGAGAATAGGTAATAGGTGTAACACCGCGCGGGGTGAGGTCCTTTATTTCATTAATAATAATAGTGTGATTGTTCATCCCAAAGGGGACTTCGAGCTGGCTGTCATTACAGTTATTGGATTGCCTGGAGTACCGGTGGCCGTATACTCTCAGCGCTAATTCGAGATTTGGGTTGATCCTGAGTGAATCCACCAGACGGGTAAGGATACTTTTTGCCACATCCATCCGCGACTGGTCTTTACCCCACGTTGCCTCCATACTTCCGGAGGCATCCAGCAGGAACAAAATGCGTGTTTTTTCAGGCAGCGCTTGTTGATTGATATGTTGCCCTAATAGAGAGAATTTAGGCAAAAAAAGGCATAAAAACAAGAAAATTGTGAAGTGTTTGGACAATCTCATCTGGCGTCTATCAATATAACTGAATTTCAGGGGGCGCCGTATGTAAGCTGATACCGAAAATAGACTTCAGTT
>JBBDXJ010000223.1:0-20408 GCA_040902445.1 Cyclobacteriaceae bacterium
GGGGTTGGTTTCTGAGGTTCTTTATCAGCTGGTGGGAGGCTTGAGGGCAGGCATGGGCTACTGCGGAGCCAGAAACATCGAAAAACTTAAAGAATCAAAGTTTGTACGGATTACCTCCGCAGGGTTTACCGAAAACCATCCGCATGATGTAACAATTACCCGGGAGGCACCTAATTACAGCCGAAAGTAGATTGCTCATTGGGTTTTTATTTCGGATCAATCAGGTTTTGTGACAACAAGTGGAAGGTGTTTTGGCACGTTGCCGGGAGTCTTTACCGCCAGAAATCTTGGCGATTTATTCCTATAATTGCAGAGCCAATCTCATGATTGGCTTATTTTTTCAGCAAAATTCAGAGTTTTTTGATCTTCATGCGCACGAAGGCCATTATCAGGTTGCTTTTTACAGTAGGTGTTCTTACCTGGCTGGCGCTCGTATTTATGGAGATTTCAGTCGTTCTTGGATCCTCCAACAATATCCCTTCCGGTGTTCCATCGTGGCTTCCCAATGTTTTACTCAACTTATTCATACTCTCCCTTTATTACTATTATAAATTAAAGTTCGACCGCGATGATGTTCTGAATTTTGTTGACCTGCTCTGGAGGGTATTCGCAACAGGATTAGTAGCAACAGTTGTCTCCCTGTTCCTTAAACTTATTGAGTACCTGCTCGGATCAACAAGGTTAACAACTGATGTAGTCTTTATCGACCTCATTTATCTGATTAATCTGGGACTGATGGTGGGATTTCTTACCATGGCTTTCACGGCATGGAAAAGATTGATCCTCTATCAGAAATCAAAATGGTTGCTGCGTTTGTGGAGTTTTTTCGAATGGACTCTTTTGCTGCCCCTGCTTTACAATGCATTTGATTTTCCTTTCGTTGAAGGACTCTATTGGTCAATGTTAATATTTTTTGTGGTCATCGGCCTGATACTGTCCGCGAATATGAAATGGGTGGCGTATCTGAATTTCAGACAAAAATGGACGAGCCTTCTCTTGTTGTTGCTGACAGTTTTTTATCTGCTTTTTATATTCTTCACCACCAGTTCACTCGTTGAGTTGCTCTCGGGAAAAAATGTCGAATTCACCAACTATCGTTTCCATGTCTTTATTTTATCGCTGATGACTTTTGTAACTGTCTACAGCATTTTCTCGTTCCTCGTAATTCTGTTTAATCTTCCGACTACGTCGGTTTTCGAGCAAAAGCTTGAGGAAGTTGTAAACTTTCAGCGCATCAGTCAGTCTATTCAGACTGAGCAGAATGAGGATAGTGTGTATAATATTTTACTGGAGACTTCGGTGAGCACTGTTTTCGCGGATGCTGCCTGGCTAGAGTTAAAAAGCCACAATCCGCGACCAAAAGTATTTACCTACAAGATCTCTGAAAAAGAATCGCAGGATATTATTAATCACCTGAAGGCAAAGAATGTTAAGGGCGTGCTTGATCAGGGCAGTGATAAAACCAAAAACCTGTCGAAGCACCTGGCGACTCTCAAGGGATCTCGCTTCAGGTCGATACTCGCCTTTCCGATCTATGTGAAAGGTGAGAATATCGGAACCCTCGCATTGCTTAAGGAACTCGCCGAAGGCTTCAACAGGGAGATGACGAAGATTGTTGCCACGTTCTCTAACCAGGCCGGAATATCAATTGAAAATTTCCGGCTGATGGAAGAAGCCCTTCAAAATGAACGCTATAAGGAAGAATTGAAAATTGCGAAGACGGTTCAAAAAAGTCTCCTGCCTGAAGTCCTGGAAAAAGATAGTGATTTTGATATTGCGGCTTTTTCAGAATCTGCAGATGAAGTGGGTGGCGATTATTACGACACACTTCGTACCAATGACCATCAGGTATCATTGATCGTTGCAGACGTTTCCGGAAAAGGAACCACTGCGGCATTTCACATGTCGCAGATGAAAGGTATTTTTCATAGCCTGGCTCAGGATTGTATCAAGCCCGATGAGTTTATGTGCCGGGCAAACCAGGCCCTTGTCTATTGCCTCGAAAGAGGGTCCTTTATTTCAGCAACGTTTTTTACAGTCAATACCCGCAATAAAAAAGTGCATTACGCCAGGGCCGGGCATTGCCCGCTCCTGTTTTACAACGCTGCAAAAAATAAGGCCGAGTACTTTAAAGATAAAGGTATTGCTCTTGGTATGGTCAAAAACCGCAGTTACAGCAATTTCATTGAGGCAAATGAATTCGAATATAAGTCGGGTGATATCATGGTTCTTTATACCGATGGTGTGACAGAGGCAAAGAACGCAAAAGGGGAGGAGTTTGGTTATGACAGATTAGCAGAGGTATTACTGGAGGTGAAAAAGCTGGAACCGAAACAAATTCAGGAACACCTTATTAAGCGGCTGTACGAATTTTCAGGCACAACCAACATTAATGATGATTATACGACTATGATTGTAAAGTTCACATGAGCGGGTAAATCCCTAAAATGACGCAAAAACCCCAACTTTAAAACAATATAAACGTTAATAACATGATCCACATTAAGAGACTTCAGGAAGACGGGGTAGATGTTATCGCCCTGATTGGTGAAATTGACGCCAGTTCTTCTATTGAGCTTGATTTGGCAATCGCCAAAAGTGTGGGAGAAGGATTTAGAAAGATCCTTATCGACTGCAATTCGCTCGAATATATCTCCTCTGCTGGCCTGGGTGTTTTTATGTCATACATTGAAGAGTTCAAAGATCAGAACATCAGGATGGTGTTGTATGGCATGAACGACAAGGTTTCCAACACCTTCGAGATTTTGGGTTTGAATGAGTTATTAAAAATTGGTAAGGATAAGACGCAGGCAAAGAGCATGGTGAATGAACTATAAGCAAAAAGTTGGCTGTAACATTGAGAACCTGAAGGGTGTTCGCGATTTTATTCGCAATGCCCTGAAAGATCACGATGTGCCCGATTTGCAGATCAGCGAGCTCGTACTTGCACTGGATGAAATGTGCTCGAACCTTATGATCCATTCGCATCAATGCAATCCCGAAGAATTATTCGAGATCCATATCATTCTGAAAAAAGGTGAACCTGTCATCTTTGAAATAATTGATGATGGAAATACGTTTGATATCAACCAGTTTGCAGAACCTGACCTTGGCAACCTTGTACACGAGAAAAGAAAAGGCGGACTGGGCATCCGATTGGTAAAATCCATAATGGATAAAATTGAATATCAGAATCGAAGTGGCAAAAACGTTTGCCGGTTGATTAAAAAAATTCATTTCAAATAAATATATAATGATGTGCTTGAAAAGAATTGCAGTCTCAATGCTTTCTTGTTTGATTTTTTTTGTAGCAACTGCTCAATCCAGGGAAAGATCTCAGACACTGTTCACTATTAACAAAAAAGCTGTTCCCGCTGAGGAGTTCATTTATCTGTACTGCAAGAATCACCAGCACAAACCAGAAGAGTTCACTAAAGAAAAGATCGGGGAATATTTAAACCTTTTTATCAATTACAAACTCAAAGTAGAAGAAGCTTTTTCCAGGGGTATGGATACAACCTCAGCATTTAAGAAGGAGTATCAAACCTACCGGGATGAATTGTTAAAACCTTACCTGCCCGATTCTAAGGTCGTTGATAGTCTGGTATCCCTTACGTACGGGCGTTTGAAAGAAGAAGTAAACGCTTCACATATTCTGATCGCACTAAAACCCGGTGCATCCCCACAGGATACCCTTGAAGCTTTCAAAAAAATAACGGACTTGCGAATGAGGGCCCTCGATGGTGAGAATTTTGATGAGTTGGCCGCAGCGAATTCTCAGGAGCCAGGGGCAGAAGTCACAAAGGGGAATCTGGGCTTTTTTACAGCCATGCAAATGGTGTTTCCCTTTGAGCAGGCGGCTTATCTTACGCCTGTAGGGGGCATCAGTCAACCAGTGAGAACGCAATTTGGATATCATATCCTGAAGGTCCTTGACCGCCAGCCTTCACGTGGTGAGGTAGAAATATCGCATATAATGATCCGGACCGGCGATGGTGTAAACAATGACGAAGCAAAAAACAGAATTTTTGATATTTACGAACAGCTTCAGAAGGGAATGAACTGGGAGGAATTCTGCAGACAGTTCTCCGAAGATCCAAATTCGAAGGACAAAGGTGGAAAGTTGAGACCTTTTGGTGTAGGGGCGATGGCCTCGGTACCGGAATTCCAGGAAATGGCTTTCTCCTTACAAAAAGAAGGAGATATTTCTGACCCCGTGGAGACCCAGTATGGATGGCACATCCTCAGGCTGGAGTCCAGGATATCCTTACCGCCCTTTGACGAACTCAAAGCCTCACTCACCCAACGTGTCAGCAGGGATGAACGCGTCCGGATTTCCAGACAAGCTATAAGGGAGAGAATGAGAAATGAGTTCGGATACATTGAAAATTCCCCGGCCAAAGCTAAAATATTTGCGATGGCTGACAGTATTCTGCAAAAGAAGCCGAGTGGCGAGACCTCCCTGCAAGAAGAGGTTTTATTCACGATGCAAAATCAACCTTACCGCGTTAAAGATTTTGTGGCATATGTTTCTGAGCAACCCGCGCATAATGCCACCGATCCCCAGCAATACCTCGACCAGCTTTTAGTTCAATACGCAGATGTTGTTCAGCTTCAACTAATGGAGGAGAAAGTAAAGGTCGAATCACCTGATTACAAATGGTTGTTGAAGGAATATTACGAAGGGATCCTTTTATTCGAGATCATGGAAAAGGAAGTTTGGAACAAAGCTATGGAGGATACAACCGGCCAAAGGAATTACTTCCGTGCACATGTGTCAGATTATAAAGCGGGTGAGCGCATGGTCGGAAAAATTTATAGTTCGAACACAAAAGCCCATATGGAAAATTTAAAGGACTTGTTCGAAAGTCAGGACCCGGGTTTCAATGAATTTGTAACCACCAACCGTGTAAGGCAGGATTCGGGGTCTTTTGAAAATCACGACCGCGCGATCTTTTCGAAAATTAGCTGGTCGCCGGGTATATACCTGACGGATAACAATGGCCAGTATCACCTTGTACACATTGAAAAGATATTACCGCCCGGTCCTGAAACTTTTCAGGAAGCTCGCCCATCTGTTATTTCGGATTATCAAACCTATCTCGAAAACTCGTGGATCAGCGAACTTAAGCGTAAATTTGGGGTAAAGGTGGAAAAAAGAGCAAAAAAGCTGGCCTTTGAACGCCTGATGGGTAATAACGGCCTTAAGAATTCTAAATGAGAAGATTTTTCCTTTACACATGTCTATTCCCCCTTTTGGCCGGGGGCTGCGATTTCATCAGGATGAAAGAAAAGCGACTTACCGAAATGGAGAATCGCGACGCCGTGGCCAGGGTGAACAATACATTTCTGTATAAGGATGAACTTTCGGGTATCGCCGCTTTAGGCTCAACCAAAGAAGATAGCGCGGATCGCGTAGAAGCTTACGTCGATAGCTGGATCAGAAAAGAACTCCTTATTCAGGAAGCTGCCCGAAAAATAAATATTAATGAAGCGGAAGTTGAACGAAAGATATTGGATTACCGCTACAGTATTATCGCCTATGAATACCAGTCGTACTACATAAAGCAAAACCTCGATACGGTTTTTGATGATTCTGAAATCAAGGAATACTATAAGAACAACATTGACAATTTTATCCTGAAGCAGAACATTGTGCGGGCGACCTTTATCAAAGTTCCGAAGCACGCCCCGAAAATGAATAAACTCAAGAATTGGATCTCCTCACAGGACGAGGAGGATAAAAAAAGTCTTAAATCCTATTGCCTCAGCTTTTCAGTCGCTTATCATATCGCCGACTCAACCTGGATGATATTCGATGACCTGGTGCGCAATTCGCCACTGATGGAGATTCCCAATAAAATGCAGTGGTTAAAAGCAAATCCTTATTATGAAACCGAGGATGATAATCATTTGTTTTTCCTGAAGGTGGATGAATACAGGATTTCCGACAATGTTTCACCTCTGGAATTCGTTACAGATGAGATTAAAAATATTATATTAAACAAAAGAAAAGTGGAACTTGCCAAGAAATTGGAAGACGAGGTATATGAAAATGCTCTGGAACATAAGGATTTTGAAATTATCACTCAATAAAGTGAAAGGTCTTATTGCCGCTGCAGTGATTGCGCTGGTGGCCTTATCGCCATCTGATACTGCTCTTGCGCAGGAGCCGGAGGATAACGGTTTTGTTGTAGATGAAATCGTTGTGAAGGTTGATAACTATATCGTGTTGAAATCGGAGGTTGACCGCATGTACCAGGATTACCTCACCAACGGTAATAGTCCCTCGCAGGGAGCGCGCTGTGAGATCCTCGCCCTGATCACCCGCAATAAACTGATGCTTGCAAAAGCGGAGATAGATTCTGTTGTAGTTCTTGATGCCGAAGTAGATATTAATACACAGCGCAGAATGGATATAATTCTGACGCAATCCGGAAGAACTCCCGAGGAGCTTGAGACCCTCTACGGCAAAACACTCGAACAGATCCGGGCAGAACTTCGCGACCAGATCCGCGAGCAAATGATCGTTCAGAAAATGGAAGAAACCATCACGGCCGACCTTGCTGTGACACCGGCCGAAGTAAAACGCTTTTTTAATCGCATCCCCAAAGATAGCCTCCCGTATTTTTCAGCCTCGGTCGAAGTTGCCCAGATTGTTAAAGAAGCAAAAACCAGCGCCACACAAAAAGCCATTACGCGCAATCACCTTCTCGATATCAGATCGCGCATGCTTGCAAATGAAGATTTTGCAACCCTGGCCAGGAAACATTCTAACGACCCCAGTGTACTCTCCAACAACGGCGAAATGGGCTGGGTCGGCCGCGGCCGCATGGTTCCTGAATATGAGGCAGCAGCCTTCCGGCTTAAACCCGGTGAAGTTTCGATGCCATTTGAATCGCCATTCGGCATGCACATCTTACAATTAATTGAAAGGAGAGGCAATGAATATAATTCCCGCCATATACTTATATCGCCTAAGCCTTCTGAAGATGATCTGAAGGAAGCTTCCAATTTCCTTGATAGTTTGAGAAGCCTCGTAGTAAATGACAGTCTTAAATTTGAAAATGCTGCAAAGGAATATTCTGACGATGTGGCTACTAAAGGCAATGGCGGTTTCTTTTCCGATGCTGACGGTGGCATGCGCTTAACCGTGGATGAACTCGATCCGATCGTTTTCTTTAGAATCGATTCCATGCAAGTGGGAGACATTTCGAAACCCATTGTTTATAGAACCGATGACGGAAAAGATGCTGTCAGGATCTTATATTATAAATCACGGATCCCTCCACATCAGGCCTCATTGCACGATGATTACCATAAGATCCAGGTAGCGGCCCTGAACGAAAAGAAGAACAAAGTGCTTGAGAGATGGTTTATTAAAGCCCGTCAGGATGTTTTTATCAACATCGACAAGACTTATGATTATTGCGGCATCATGAACTAGTCGGTTGCCGAATCATTGGCTTCCGGGCTTTCGCCACCATTAATGGAAAGATCCAACGATTTTTTTATATTCTCAGCTGAGCCTGCCATAAGATTTCAAGATTTTTGAGCCTGAAAATTTACCTCTTTTTGGTTAAAATTTTTTTAGCTTGCGGCTATCAATTCAGCCTTGTCACATGGAAGAAATACTGTATGACGAAATCCCATCCCTGGATCTGGAGAATTTTTACGGGGCAGACCCAACGAAAAAAGATCAGTTTGTTGCTGACCTTGGCAGGGCCTTTCACAACATAGGCTTTATTGCAATCCGGAATCATTTCCTTCACGATAATTTGCAACGTGACCTTTACACAGCGATCCGTAAATTTTTTGCTTTGCCGGATGCGGTGAAAGCGCGTTATGAGAACACGGCTCTTGCGGGTCAGCGCGGATATATCGGCAAAGGAAAAGAGCATGCTAAAGGGCGAAACACCGGCGACCTCAAGGAGTTCTTTCACATAGGCCAGGAGTTACCCGAATCTCAATTGGCCAGAGAAGGATATCCTGCGAACATCTGGCCCGAAGAAGTCCCGGAGCTTAGAAACGCGGCGGCGAAGGCCTATCATTCGCTCGAAAAAACAGGTACTTTTTTATTGCGTGCTATCGCGCTTTACCTGGACTTGCCGGAAAATTATTTCGACGATAAGATTTCCAGAGGGAACAGTATACTTAGACCAATACATTATTATCCTATTGAGAATCCTGAAAGCGTTCCAGGCGACGCAGTACGTGCGGCTGAACATGGCGATATAAACCTTATCACCCTCCTGATGGGGGCCAGTGCTGATGGCCTCCAGGTTTTAAGGCATGACGGAAAATGGATACCCATCACGGCGCTTCCCAGTCAATTGGTAATCAACGTAGGGGATATGCTTGAAAGGCTCACCAATGGAAAACTGAAGTCTACTGTTCACCGGGTAGTAAATCCCCCGCGTGAACTGATGAACACACCCAGGTATTCTATTCCTTTTTTCATGCATCCACGGTCGGAAATGAGTTTGGCCGCGCTGCCGGGTTGTGTTAGTTCAGCGAATCCCAGGCGCTGGGAAGATGTCAGCGCGGGGGAATTCCTGGATCAACGATTAGCAGAGATAGGGCTGAAAGCGTGAGTGGTGAGTGGTCAGTTGTGAGACCCCACCTTTGGGAAAGGATTTGATAAATTAATAACATGAGGCTCCATTGCAGCCAAGGTTATTAGTTGTCTCCGCGGAGTCTCCTGTCTCAGGGACTCCGCGGCTTCGGAGCACCAACTTTCGGAGATTGGATGCATGTTATATGAAAGTGGGTTTGTGCGTTAGAAAGTTTTATAATCATTATTCCTCCTTGAGAGTGTTTTTTTAGATGTTTTTGGCAATCGAGAAAAAAGTGCGACTTAGAGATCAGGGGAAAAGTCATTTGGTAGCAGGCACTTACTCACCACTCACCATTGACAACTCACGGTTATTCACGAATTTCAGTATTAATACAACCATCACATAATCAAAACCCAACAACCCAAAAAACTCATTGATCCGACGCGTTCGATATTACATTTTCTTAAAGGATGTATTGATCCTTGCGCTGACCACATTCGGGGGGCCACAAGCGCATCTGGCGCATTTTCACAAAATATTAGTGACGAAAAGAGGTTATCTCAGTGAGGGAGATCTTATGGAAATAAATTCCCTCTGCCAGATCCTGCCTGGTCCGGCGTCAACTCAAACGCTCATTGCGGTTGGTTTCAAAATTGGAGGACCCAATCTTGCCTATCTTACTTTGTTGGTCTGGATCCTGCCCGCTGTCACCCTGATGACAGTCGCAGCGGTGATCATGTCCAGTATCCAGGAAAAAAACTGGTCTATTGAATTCACCCGTTATATTCAACCCATGGCTGTAGGATTTGTCAGCTATGGCGCATACATAATAAGTCTGAAGACGGTGAACACCAAAACCGGTATTGCACTGATGATTATCGCCGCGGTGGTTTCATACTATATCCAGACTCCATACATTTATCCGGTCATTATCCTCGGTGCCGGGCTTGTCACCTCCATGAAATTCCGGGCGCAGCCAAAGGAAACCAAACAAAAATTAAAGGTGAATTGGGCTAACCTGATACTGTGGGCGGGTGTGTTGATCTTTGCGGCGGCCCTGGGTGGAATTACAAAAGCGTTGCCTGTAAAATTGTTTGAAAATTTTTATCGCAACGGCAGTCTGGTATTTGGCGGAGGCCAGGTGCTCGCGCCATTGCTTTATACAGAATTTGTTGAGCTCAAGGAGGAAGACACGAAAGTCAGTGCATTGCGAAGCCGACTAAAACAGAAATATTCCCCCAAACCTTATCACCGTCCCATCTCCCACGATGAATTTCTTTCAGGATATGCGGTAGCCCAGGCGTTGCCAGGACCTGTGTTCTCCTTCAGCGCCTATATCGGGGCTTTATCGGCGCGCAATTACGGAATTGGCGGCCAGATCCTCGGCGCCCTCATGTCGGCGATCGGGATTTTTCTGCCGGGAACGTTCATGATATTTTTTGTGATTCGTTTCTGGGATAGTCTGAAAAAATATCGACCCGTTCGCGCCTCGCTGGAAGGAATTACCGCGGCGGCCGCGGGTCTGGTAGCGGCGTCGGCGATCATATTATTTCAACCTCTGGAAAATACTTTTCTGAATTTTGGCGTTACGATCGCCACCTTCTGTGTCCTGGTGTTTACCAGGGTCCCCTCTCCGCTGATTATCCTGGGCGGCCTGGTGCTGGGATTTATACTGCGTTAGCCGCTGATTTTTACCCAATTCTTATCATCCCAATAGAATTAATGAAATACCGTCTCACCTAACCCTGACGGGATGCATTATCAACTTCACGGATCAGGAAGCCAAAGTATATTGTAGATAGCGGGATGTGAAACCTGGGTGATCTCAGGTTATTTCCTTCCGCCGTAAAAGAGAGTGAAGAAGAATACAGGAAAGAGTGAATAATTTTTTGCTGTCGGTATCAGTTCTATTTTACTTGAATACACATCCAGAAGAAATCCAGCCTCGAAACCTGTTACCTGGCTTTTTATGGTTCCCAATTCAAAATTTATGGCTGATTTGGCATTTGCGCCGAGTTTTATTTTTGATTCACCCAACCCTTCAAACAATCTGCCAGGACCGTAAATTTCTTCCGCTCTGATCGAAGGGTCGTATTGTTTCCGAAGCGTTAACATACCCCCTTTGTCTGCTCCTGTTTCAATGTAATACGGCGCCACTACGCCGAAAGAGGGCCCGATAGCAAAGACAGCTTTTATTTCAACGCCTTGCTGCGGCGCTTTCTTGAATAGAATGATATCCCTCCCATATTGGAAACGCAAGGCGTAGAGATAATTGCTTTTTCCGTAGATGAATAGATTTCCTGTGCTCTGAGAATTATAACGTTGCTCCTGCGGATGTTTTACGTTCATGATCTCCAGCCCATAGGTTTCCAAAACCCTTTCGTTCAGCTTCCGGGCTTTCTTAAACATAAAACCACCAATAAGTCCACCATGGGTATTTTTGTTTATTCCCCAGGTGAATTCTGATTGGTAATCATAGCTGTCCTGTGTTTGGGCATTCAGCGACAAGCTGCATGCAAAGCAGATCAAAACAACAAATAACTGATGGCGCTTCATCTTATCTCAGACTTTCAGATAAAATTTTATACTAACTATTCCAAAAGATACTCTAAACCCGTACCAACCCCAACTTTTCCTGATAAACTATATGGAAAAAACGGGGCATAAGTAACCTGTAAAGCGTTATAGCCGCTGGCTAATTCAATTTTGCAGACTTCTCAAGTCTTAAAAAATGATTTTATATGGTCAAAGTCGATTTCATAGTGAGAAAGATCAAGCACAGACTTTCCATCTGAAATCACCAGGATTTGAGGAGAATGATGTTCAACCTGAAACATTTCGGCAATCCGGTTTGAAATATCCCGATAGGAGATCAGATCTAGGAAATAGCTTTTAATGTTGCCAATCGTTGCAACGTCCCACTTCCTTTCCAGGCGGTCAAACGCGGCCCGGCTGATATTACAACGGGTACTGTGCTTATATATTAAAACAGGTTTTTTTTTCGATTCGGCAAGTATTTCATCCAACTGCTTCGAATCCTTCAATGAGATCCATTCCATTCCCCAAAATTTTATTCATACCACAATCTCGATTCTCCTTTATCGTACCGGGGTTTATGCCCCTTTTCTTTTAAATGATCAGGTTGTGTTTCGCTCTTTTTAAACAAACGCGCCCACCAGAGCTTAAAGTTCGTGAACATATCTTTTTCTTCCGGAACATTATTCTTATTCAACTTGACGAACCGGGCATCCGGATGGAGTTCCCTATTACGTTTGCCAAACAAGTCAAATTTTTTCATTTTAATATTGCCCTGATATTCCCCGGAACGGGCAAAAGCCCTGCCCGGCTCCCTCGTGCGCTGCGAACCATCAGCGCTGCTGGGATTTTTCACATAATCCCAATCGCGGCGCGTACCGCGTGAGAACTGGTCGGCTTTGAGTGCGGCTGCGCTGGCCTTTTCTCCACGCATTGCCACATCCGCTGCTTTTGGTTTTTTGCTGTAATGGTTTCTGGATATTTTAACAGTTCCGGAAAAATTGCGTTCACCCATACTTTTTGGCGCCCTCACCGCTATAGCTTTTTCATCATTGTTCCAAAATTTCCCGCTTACGCTTTCGCCGCCTTTCTCCGGTCGTTTGGTTTTAAAGCTGCCGGAAAACCGGCTCACTTTTGTAACCTGGCTTGAATAGTTTTTTACAGGAATCGGTCTTTCCTCATTGTTCCATAATTTTCCGCTTACACTTCCTCCACCTTTATCGGGACGTCTGGCTTTAATATTTCCCGAATACTCTTCCCCCTGGTCGCCGAATGCTTTCTTTCCAGCCTTGAGGTTTCCCTGATATCCTGCGATCCTTGCGCTTTTCTCTTTAGGTACTCTTACCTGGATTGCAGTGTTGTTGTTATTCCAATGTTGGCCGCTGCGCGAACCGCCACCTTTATCAGGGCGTCTCGCCTTTATGTTGCCCGTGTACTCTTCTCCCTGATCACTGAATCCACGCCTTTCATTTTCCTTTATGTTACCGCTGTATTCTTCGCCCTGGTCGTTGAAGCCACGCTTTCCTGCACGGATATTACCCTGATAGGCTATCCGGCCTGCACCTTTGCCCGGAGTTTTTCCCTGAATAGGTGTTCCCTTGTTATTCCATAATTTTCCGCTTACAGATCCACCACCCTTCAATAATCTTCTCGCTTTGATGTTTCCGGAATACTCTTCACCCTGATCCCCAAATCCGCGTCTTCGGTTTGCTTTGATCGTCCCGGTAAATTCTTCCCCCTGATTTTCAAATCCGCGTTGCTGGTTTGTCTTGATGTTACCCTGATACTTTCCGATCCGCTCTGCCCCTTTACCCGGAACTCTTCTGCGAACAGGAGTCCCAGCTTTCAGGCCTCCGGGTTGTGTCGCCGATCGAAATCCGCCACCTTTCAAAAATCCGAGAAATGCTTTTTCTCCCCGTGCTTTACCTCCCCTGAGTGGCCAGCGCGCGATATCACCTCTCCATGCTCTTTGACCTGATCTGGTACGCGTAATATATCCCCCTGCAGCCGGACCTTTATAAGGGCGCTCGCCAACGGCTACTCTTCGTTGATAGTTCAGTGTGGGATTGGTTAAAACCGGACGTTTGGTTTCATAATTTCTGCTCCGCAATTTGTGGCCTGCCAGATCTTTTGTCGTCACCCCCTGCCGGCGTTTCGGTTTTGAGAAATGCGCCCACGTATTGATGCTGCGGCGCGAGATGTAAGAGGCGGATGCACTTCTTGGAACAATCTTCCTGTTCTTAACCCGTGGTTTGTCCTGGCCATCGTAACGTTTTAACATGCCCAGCGCTCTCTGGTTCGCAGGGCTTTGATAGCGCGGCGGTTTGTGGGATTTATTATTTACGTAAAAACTTTTGTCGGAATAAACATTTTTCGCCCGTCCCCGTATCCGACTCGGTACGGTTGGGGCTTTTTGCACCCTCGTCCGCCTGGCTCCATCCATTCTGGGGGCGTTGCCTACGAGTGGATTATTTATCTTGTGAGATGTACCTGCCCTGATCCGTCGGCCTGTTAAATCTCCTCTCCATGGCCTCTCGCGGTTCGGTGGCCTGGATTTGGAAAAGACTGGCCTGATGGGCCGACCAACTCTGACTTTTGATGACTCTTCCTGCTGCATGCGCCTGACGCGCTTTACGTTCGGGTTATCATTTCGGCGTACATTGCGCTGCCGGCTCTCGGATGAATAGTTAGTTGTGGGGGGTTGTGGGTATACGTTCCATGCCCTGGAGGCGGAAGATCTTGGTTTAATCCTGCGACGGGTAATATCGCCTTTCCAGGGTTTCTGCTTGCCCGGAGATCCGGTTTTTGAATAGTTTGGCGTAATGCGTTTGCCGGGCCTGTCACCTCCCCTCGCCCTTGATGGCGGGCCTCCTGCGCGCTTGCCGGGTTTATCGCTTTTTTGCTTGATCCGCCGGCCCGATTTTACCTTTTTCTGTGATTTTTTGGGCGTTTTAAAACGGCTTTCGCGGCCAGAGGGAGCCGGCTTATCGCCCTTAGTGTTTTGCGCCAAAGAAGGAATGCCGAGCAACAGCACCAGGATGCCTAGGCAAATGATCTTCAACGCTTTGTGTATCATGTGAATGTATAACGCTCAATCCCGTCGCAAAATATGCAAAGAAACAAGCTAAGATAAACAATTATCGGCAAATGCGTGAGTCGTCAATTGTGAGTTTGTTCGTGCGGTTGAAGATTTCGTTTTCTGTCGTTTGACTCCGGCGGACACTTTTGTGAGTTGTGAGTGGTCAGTGGTGAGTGTGGCTTGTGCCAACTGATAAAAATGCATTCCATAGATTAATTCACTAACCGAGTTGTCAATGGTGAGTTGTCAATCGCGGGTGCGACTCACCACTCACCATTTACTCACCATTCACAACTCACGACTCACGATTCACGCCCTCACTCACCACTTTCATATAACATGCCAATCCAATCTCCGAAAGTTGGTGCTCCGAAGCCGCGGAGTCCCTGAGACAGGAGACTCCGCGGAGACAACTAATAACCTTGGCTGCAATGGAGCCTCATGTTATTAATTTATCAAATCCTTTTCGAAAGGTGGGGTCTCACAACTGACCACTCACCTTTCTCACCACCTCATCACTTCTTCAATCGCAGCTCTCAATCTTCCCTTCGGCAAGAAATTTTTCTCGAGGGAAGCAGCGAAGGGAATAGGTGTATCAAGACTTGCTACTCTCTTTACAGGTGCATCGAGAAATCTAAAAAGGTTTTCGTTAATCCAGGCGCTTAGTTCTGCGCCGATGCCACCGGTAAGGGTATCTTCATGCAGAATCAGTACGCGGTTGGTTTTTTTAACTGTTTGTGTTACGGCTTCCTGATCCCAGGGAAGCAAGGTTCGAAGGTCGAGTACATCAGCACTGACGCCCTCTATTTCACCAAGAATTTCGAGTGCCCAGTGAACACCCATGCCATAGGTGATGATAGAAAGATCGGATCCGTCCTTTACAAGTCTCGCTTTGCCGATCTCTACCGTATAATATTCATCCGGAATAACTTCCGAAATGGATCGATACAAAAATTTATGTTCAAAATAAAGGTACGGATTGGGGTCTTCCAAAGCCGCGCAAAGTAAACCTTTGGCGTCGTAAGGATTTGAAGGATAGACAATCTTCAAACCAGGAGTATGAAAAAACCACGCTTCATTGCTTTGCGAGTGATACGGGCCCGCGGCAGTACCAGCACCCGTGGGCATACGGATGACAATATCGGCGCGCTGACCCCAGCGCCAATGGGCTTTCGCAAGATTGTTTATGATCTGGTTAAAACCTTCCGTAACAAAATCCGCAAATTGCATCTCCACCATCGACTTCATTCCTTTGATGGATAACCCGAGGCCACAGCCCACGATGGCCGATTCGCACAAAGGTGTATTTCTCACCCGATCTTTTCCATACGCCTCTACAAGCCCTTGTGTGATCTTAAACACTCCACCGTATTCAGCGATGTCCTGACCCATAAGAACAAGATCATTGAAGCGATCCATACTTTGACGCAATGCATCACTGATGGCGTCGATGAATCTTTTTTCTGATTGAGCTTCCGCAACGGGATTAATCACCTGTTGTTCGAATGGGGCATAGACATCCCTAACTTCAGTTTCGGTTTGAGGGACGGGCTCTGTCTCCGCGAACGCGGCTTCCAACCCGTGGTCTATTTCTTTTTTTATTTTTTTTCTCGCCTGTTCTACAAATGCCGGATCAATGATCTGTTCGGCGATAAGATATCGCTCGAAATTTTCGAGTGGATCTTTTTGTGACCACTCTTCCATTAGTTCTTTGGGTACGTATTTAGTTCCTGAAGCTTCTTCATGACCACGCATGCGGAATGTGCGGCATTCAATTAAAACCGGACGCGGATTTGCACGGATATTTTCAGCGAGTAAGTGAATGGTGTCATACACTTCCAGAATGTTGTTCCCATCGATACTAACAGCATCCATACCATAACCAATCCCCTTATCAGCAAAACTTTCACAGCGGAATTGTTCACTGCTGGGAGTGGATAGGCCATAACCGTTGTTTTCGATAATGAATAAAACGGGCAAATCCCATACAGCGGCCACGTTGATTGCCTCATGAAAATCTCCTTCGCTGGTACCTCCGTCGCCATTAAAAACCGCTGTAACTTTCTTTTCTTTTTTCAGCTTGCACCCCAGGGCAATACCATCGGCCACTCCGTTCTGCGGTCCCAGGTGCGAGATCATTCCCACGATGTGATGTTCGTTCGTACCAAAATGGAAAGAGCGGTCCCGGCCTTTTGTGTAACCGCGCATGGTTCCCTGCCATTGTGAAAAAAGCCTGTCTAAAGGAAGGTTTCGGGAAGTAAATACTCCGAGGTTCCGGTGCATTGGAAAAATATATTCGTCTTCATGAAGCGCCATGGTCAGGCCCACCGAAACTGCTTCCTGCCCGATGCCGCTGAACCATTTGCTGATCTTGTTTTGCCGCAAAAGGATGAGCATCTTCTCTTCAATCATCCTGGGCCGAAGCAGACCTGCGTAAAGGTTTTTCAGTAAGTCGTCTGAATATTGTTTCCTGTTAAAAATCATGTTCTTTATTGTACTTGCCGGTTGTCAGTTCAAAGTTCAAAGTTTTAAGTTCAAAGTTTCGCGACCTGCTATTTGGGTGCAGTTAGAAGGATGCATTGCCGTAAATCCATCGATATGGTTATCTGCAAAAATGCCAACGATCATCCATGATCAGGCCGCAAAAGAAGAAAGCCAGAAACACCAACACACTTCAACACATGAACACAATTCCGCAGGGAAAGATAATTCTTTACATGCGTCTCCCGCATAAGAGTTGGTAAAAAGACTTTCAATAAGTCGGAAAAGTCGCGTTATTTGGGCCCTATGATTCAGTTTAAGGAATTTTCTTTGGAGAATGGATTGCGTGTGATTGTGCACGAAGACCCTACTGTTCAGATCGCCGTTCTGAATTTGCTCTATGACGTCGGTTCCAGGGATGAAGATCCGGAAAGAACCGGCTTTGCCCACTTGTTCGAACACCTGATGTTTGGCGGGTCGGTCAATATTTCAAATTACGATGAGCCTTTGCAAAAAGTCGGGGGCGAAAACAACGCATTTACGAACACGGATATCACCAACTATTATTTAACAGTTCCGGCGACGAACATTGAAACGGGTTTCTGGCTTGAATCAGACAGGATGTTAAGTCTATCGTTCGATCCACAGGTTCTGGAAGTACAACAAAAAGTGGTCGTGGAGGAATTCAAGCAACGGTATCTCAATCAGCCCTACGGAGATGTCTGGTTAAAGCTCAGACCATTGGCTTACCACGTTCATCCCTACCAATGGGCTACGATCGGAAAAGAGATCCGCCATATTGAAGAAGCCACGCTGGAAGATGTCCGGCAATTTTTCTTCCGTTATTATGTTCCGGCAAATGCTATCCTGGTGGTGGCGGGAAATGTTACGTTCGATCAGGTGAAACGGCTAACGGAAAAATGGTTTGGGCCAATTCCCTCACCCAAAGCTCCGCAACGGAAACTGCCTATGGAAAGAGGACAAACTATGAAACGAACCAGCGAAGTTGAGGCTGACGTTCCCGCCAGCGCGCTTTACAAGGCGTACCATATGCCGGGCCGGTTTGACAAAGAATATTTTTCCGTCGATCTCATGAGCGATGTCTTAACCAGGGGACACTCCAGCAGATTATATCAAAAACTGGTAAAGGAAAAAGAGACCTTCATTTCGATCTCCTCGTTCACCATGGGCACCATCGATCCGGGATTGGTTGTTATAAATGGACGGGTAAAAGACGGTATTAAACTTCAGGATGCTGAAGAGGAGGTGAACCACCTGATAGATGAGCTCGTCGCGAACGGTATATCCGATGCGGAACTCGAGAAAGTTAAAAATCAGGCTTATTCTACTTTGGAATTCGGGGAAGTGGAGGTGATGAACCGCGCTATGAACCTTGCTTTTGCAAAGCTTTCCGGAGATGCCAGCCATGTAAATGAAGAAGCAAAACTGATTGAAGCAGTTACAAAGGAGGATATACAGGATGCTGCCCGCAGGGTTTTGCGCGAAGAAAATTCTAACGTTCTTTATTATAAAGCGAAAAACTAAAAACCAACATGCACTAATCAATGAAAATAAGGGTAGGTATGGGTTACGATGTTCACGTTCTTGAAGAGGGCCGTGATCTTTTTCTGGGCGGGGTGAAGGTACCGTCCACGAAAGGGGCGGTTGGTCATTCCGACGCGGATGTACTTATACATGCAATTTGTGATGCGCTTCTGGGTGCTGCCAACCTCCGGGATATTGGTTTTCATTTCGCCAACAACGACGCCCGCTGGAAAGGTATGGACAGCAGGTTCTTTCTGGAAGAGGTTATGAAGATGCTTCAGGAGAAAGGCTGGCAAATTGAAAACGTGGATTGCACGATATGCCTGGAGAAGCCAAAGGTAAATCCGCACATCGGTGGAATGAAAAAAATTCTTGCCCACCTGATGAAAATTTCTGAAGACGATGTATCCATTAAGGCAACCACTTCTGAAAAGCTGGGTTATGTCGGAAGGGAGGAAGGTGTGAATGCCTATGCCGTTGCCCTCATATCGAAACCGTGATGGACGACCTGGAGATCATTACTACCTCCGATGGCTCGCATACCCTGCGCAATAAACAATTGAACGAAACCTACCACTCCATCCATGGGGCGCTACAGGAATCCATGCACGTGTTTATCAAAAATGGTTTGTTGTATCATTTCGAAAATCATCACACAAAAAATATTTCTATCCTCGAGGTCGGCTTTGGTACTGGTTTGAATGCGCTGCTTACGTTGCAGCATGCAATTCAGCACCATTTTCGGATCCGGTATACTACACTTGAACCTTTTCCATTGCGAGAGGATGTTTGGTCGAAGTTAAATTACGCAGACAGTGATAAAGACAAACAACATTTCAAAGCTCTGCATGAGGCCGGCTGGGGAAGTGAAATAGCGTTTACTCCTGAGTTCATGATCCTTAAATTAAACACATCTCTTCAGGAGGCGCAATTGAATGAAGTATATGATGTAATTTATTTTGATGCATTTGCACCCGCGGTACAACCGGAGTTATGGGTGTACGAGACGTTGGAGAAAGTCACTGCGCTTTTGAAACCTGGAGGTGTATTTGTTACTTATTCTGCAAAAGGTCAGTTGAAAAGGGATCTTAAAAGTTTGGGATTGAAGGTCGAGACACTGCCAGGTCCGCCGGGAAAGAATGAGATGGTAAGGGCAGTGAGAGTTTAATAAGGCAACGAGGCGTCGGCTTTCAACCAGCATACAATCTTTGAAGTCTGCCATGCATTCAACCCTTCACCGCCCATCCTTCAGTCCAACACGGCGCCAGCGGGAAATTCAAAATTAGAGGATTTAATAAATTCGAGTTTAGATGTTACCAGTCACCTTAAGGGGTGTACAATAACCTGCTAATGCGGCGGATATATGTACCTGAAATGATGATATATTCGGTTGTTGTGGGTAATTGCTTTCGACATATGAAACACCTATTTACAGTAGCATTATTAACGTTCGTTGGACAGTCTTATGGCCAACAAGAAGTGAAAATTAATCTGGCTGACAACGTTACGCTTACTCTTTTGCAAGAGAAGTTTGACCAAAAAGGAAAAGACGTTGAATTCACGGACGACAAGTATGTCATCTCAATAGACAAAAAACCAGTCTTTGGGACCGATGGAGAAATGCCGAGGACTTTTTTAAAGAAGGCCACATTGGCAATTGGGACAAGGGTCTATGACTTACAAGTTGACGGAATGTATAATGCCTGGCTGGACGGCTACTTTACCGACAAGATTTTTAAACTAAAAAAAGAGGGGCTAAAATATAAAGTGACAGGAGGACTTTCAGACGGTGCCGGATCTTACGGCGTTGAATGGGTAGCTGTCGGAAAAGGAAGCATCAGGACAATACTGACCGATGACGAGAGTATACGTTTTGAATACATGGAGAGGTGAAGCAACTGGCCAACAATGCATATAAGTCATGCCGGCACAGTTTGATGATTAATTATTAAATTGGACTGCCGGCACGCCTTATATGCGAACGTTGTGGGTAATGCTTTCTGGAAGAGTAACAACTTATGAGGAAATTAATACTATACGTTTTGACAATCATTTCCTTTGTGACTTATGGACAAGGAACAGAAGAGAGAGTTCTATATGTAGTGGACTCGATTCCTATAGTCAATGACCCGGGAGAAGAAGATGGCACATTGACCATTGCCATCCGGTTTGCGAAGGATTTTGATTTAATATCGGTGGTTAAGAAAATA
>JBBDXJ010000224.1:0-20361 GCA_040902445.1 Cyclobacteriaceae bacterium
AACGCCGAGTTCCTCGCCGATATCGCCAAGTCGACCGGCGGCTGACGCAGCGTCCCTACGATACAACCGCACGTGCTGCCCAAGTGCTTCTTTTTTTAGTTAGCGGATTTACCCCCCAGAAGTTTTTGATTGATCCAGGTGGTGAATTCGTTGCGTTGTTCCGGGTAAGTCCAGTGACCGGTTTCCAAAGCAAGGTACAATTCTTTCGGCGCCTGGATGACGTTATACGCTGCATACATGGAAGTGGGAGGGCATGTTTCGTCATTAAATCCCCAGGAGTAATAGCCGGGTATTTTCACCTGCCTGGCAAAATTCACGACATCGTAGTACTTCACCGTTTCCAGTTTTTCTTTCAGGTTGTTGTATGGTAGGTTGTTCTTATCGAACATGTGGGGCCATCCGCCTGCTCTTCCTTTGAGATAGCCTGTCACATCACTCAGGGCAGGATAATATGCGGCAAGGTATTTCACCCTGGGGTCGAGAGCGGCAGTGATTATGGAAAGCGCTCCACCCTGACTGCCTCCCGAAACACCGAGATTCACGCCGTCAAACTGGGGAAGACTCACGAGAAAATCGTTCGCCCGCACACATCCCAGATAGACTCTTTTATAATAGTAACGGTCGCGGTTATCCATATTGAAATACTGGTAGCCATTCAGGGAGCCGGCCGAAAGATCCATATAGACCTCCGGATCCATGTTCACCGGCACGCCGTGGATTCCTATCTCCAGAGTAATTATTCCCTGTTCTGCGGTGGCGATATCCGGTCCATAAGGTCTGATGCCGGCGCCCGGCACTTTTAATAATGCGGGATATATACCCTCTTTTTTAGGGAGCGAAAGTATTCCATAGATGCGTGAACGGTTCCTGAAATTCTGTATGCTTACATGATAGACATTTACTTTTTCGGTGCACCGTTCGGGCAGCAAAGTCATTTTTGGATCCATCGGAATCTTTGCTGCCTCGGCCTTGGCTGCATCCCAGAATTGAACAAAGTCTCCGGGATTTTCGACGGTAGGGGCAATGGTTAATGGATCAAAACCTGCCGTTGCCAGGCCCCGGTACTCCTTCCCATCTACCGCGGCGACGGCAATGCAACGCAGAAATCCTGCGGTTTTTAGAGTGCCGCCGTCAATTGTTGTTACACCCTTTGAAAGGGTTTCTGATTCTTTTTTAGCTGGTTCCATTTTTTCCGGACCCACCTCGTAACGGACCTTTGCATCTTTAACAGGATTGCCATTTTGCAACACTGAGATGGTAAATTTTACTTTTTCACCTGCCTTGTAGGTCCAGTTATCGCGGTCAGGGGCAACAATAACTTTTACTAATTGTTCAGTGGGTTGTGCCTGTATATTTATGGAAATGATTAAGGCATAAACAAACCATGACATCGCGAATACTCTTTTCATAGGGATGAGAATTTATTTGGTTAAAATGTAGGAAAGTATTCCGGGAAAACAAAAAGGGTGAGTTGTGAGTGGTCAGTTGTGAGTGGTCAGTTGTGAGTGGCTGGTGCGTTAAATAAAGTTTGATTTTCATAGATTAATGTCTGCCGGTCTTTCGTGAATGGTGAGTTGTGCGTGGACGGTGGTCTGTGGACTGTCGACCATTGGCTTTATGCTTGAAATCTCTAACTTTAACCGGTACTAGGTAAACTTATTGACTTATATCCCTATACCTTATAGCCCTATAGCCGCCGAATGAACCGAAGATTTTTCATCGAACAACTTACCATCGGCAGCGGCGCGATCGGTTCTTTGTTGACCTTAAACGCGGGAAGATCTCATGGATATCCGCTTAATCAGCCCGTCGCGGTGGATGTTGTCATTGCCGGAGGTGGTTTGGGAGGATGTGCTGCGGCGTTGGCCTGCCTGAGAAATGATCTTAGGGTAATCCTCACCGAAGAAACCGATTGGATCGGAGGGCAGCTGACGCAACAGGGAGTTCCGCCCGATGAGCACCCCTGGATTGAAACACATGGCGCCACCCGGCAATACCGGGATTTTCGCTCCGCGATCCGCGACTATTACCGAAGGAACTATCCGTTAACGGATGTTGCCCGGTCGAAGCAAGACCTGAATCCCGGTGATGGTGCAGTTTCAAGATTGTGTCATGAACCCCGTGTAGCCCTCGCCGTGCTTCATAATATGTTTGCTCCTTATATAAGCTCCGGAAAGCTTATCGTGTTACTCGAACATAAAATCACTGCAAGCAGAGTATCCGGGGACAAGGTTCAAAGTGTTACAGCACTGAATCAGAGGACAGGCAGGTCTATCGACCTCCCGGCTTCTTATTTTGTCGACGCCACAGAGCTTGGTGATCTGCTTCCTTTAACAGGAACCGAATATGTAACAGGTTCGGAATCACGTCTTGATACCAAAGAATTGCACGCTGACGAAAAAGCCCATGCGGGAAATAATCAGGCTTTCACCATGGTGTTTGCCATGGACTACATTCCAGGGGCGAACCATGTTATCGAAAAACCACGTGAGTACGATTTCTGGAAAGCGTTCACGCCCAAGATGGACAAACCATGGTCGGGAAAATTACTGGATCTCAGTTATTCAAATCCTCAGACGCTGCAGGCGAAAGGTCTGGGCTTTCATCCCGAAGGTATTGCTACAGGCGACAAATTGAATCTCTGGAATTACCGCCGCATCATCAACAAAAATAATTTTCAACCTGGTGCGTATGAAAGTGATATTACAATTGTCAACTGGCCACAGAACGATTATTTTCTCGGGAACCTCATCGATGTAAGCGAGAGTGATCTTAAAGATCACATTGAGCGCGGCAAACAACTGAGTCTGTCACTTCTCTACTGGTTGCAAACAGAAGTACCCCGGCCGGACGGTGGCGCGGGATGGCCCGGATTGAGGTTGCGAAAAGATATCATGGGGACAGAAGACGGACTGGCGAAATATCCATATGTCCGTGAATCACGACGGATCAAAGCCGTGTTTACCGTGCTGGAGGAACATGTGGGCGCCGAGAACCGTGCCATGAGTACGGGCAAACCTTCAGGCAACACGGCTGCAGATTTTTACGATAGCGTTGGCGTTGGATACTATCACATCGATCTGCATCCCAGCAGCGGTGGAAATAATTACATCGACTTTCCATCGCTGCCATTTCAGATCCCGCTCGGCGCGCTGATACCACAGCGGATGGAGAATCTTCTCCCGGCGAATAAAAATATCGGGACAACCCACATCACCAATGGATGTTACCGCCTGCATCCGGTAGAATGGAGTATCGGAGAGGCGGTGGGCATGCTGATCAAATATTTGCTTGACAAAAATGTAATTCCCCGCGCGGTCCGGGAACAAAAACGCGATCTGAAAGAATTCCAGGACCTTATCCGCTCGCAGGGAATTGAAACGGCGTGGCCGTGATCTGCGCACTTGGGAAGGATCTGCGGAGGGTGGTAGGGACGCATAATTATGCGTCCCTCCGATGCCGACGCACATCCTTCCCATGCCAATAACGGTCCCTGAATAAACAATTAGGATTTTTTTCAGAATTCACTGAAGTTTAGGAAAGATTACCACACCACCTATGAAATCAAAACTTGAATCGGGAACCAATCGCAGGGACGCCCTGAAGATCATCGGCGCAGGATCTGCCGGCTTGTTGGGAATGTTTGGAAGCACGCGTGCGAGTGCGGACAATTATGAAACTCCTTCCTATGCGAAGGGACTTCCTCCCTTAAAGATCAAGAACATTAAAGCAATTGCCACGGCGCCGCAAGGATCCAATCTCATCGTGGTGAAAGTTGAGACCACGGAACATGGATTATATGGTTTGGGGTGCGCGACCTTTACGCAAAGGGCTTTTGCCGTGGTTACCGCGGTCGATAAATATCTCAATGAGTTGTGTGTTGGAAAAGATGTGGACAACATTGAAGACACCTGGAATTCTGTTTACGTAAGTTCTTACTGGCGAAATGGTCCTGTGTTGAACAATGCGTTGAGCGGACTGGACCAGGCATTGTGGGATATCAAAGGCAAACGGGCAAACATGCCGGTGTATCAGTTGCTCGGCGGCAAGTCGCGTTTTGCTGTTCCCTGTTATACTCATGCAAGCGGACCGACACCGGAGGCAGTTGCCGATCATGTGCAGGAGATAATGGGCAGGGGTTTCAAATATATCCGCGTGCAGCAAGGTGGTTATGGAGCGGTTGGCGCGGCGGGTAATGTTGATGCGAAACCTGATTTCAAAGCGCAGGGTTTCGGGGGCGAGACTGATAACTATATGAATGAGCGATTGTATCTCAAAGGGGTGCCAAAAATGTTTGATACGGTTCGCAAACGCTGTGGTGAGGAGATCGAATTGTTACACGATATCCACGAACGGGTTCAGCCGATGGATGCCATTAACATGATAAAACAACTGGAGGATTACAATCCTTTCTTTATCGAAGATCCATTCTCTCCTGAAAACATGGAGTGGTTCAAACAATTGCGAATGAGTACGTCCGTTCCCATTGCCATGGGAGAGCTGTTCAACAATATCAATGAGTTTAAAATGCCGATGGTAAATCAGTGGTTTGACTATATCCGCGTACACGTTTCACAGATCGGCGGAATTACTCCTGCCATGAAGATCGCCAGGCTGGGTGAGTGGTTCAATGTCAAGACCGCATGGCACGGACCCGGTGATGTTTCTCCCGTTGGCCACTCGGCAAATGCACACATGGATCTCGCCGTTTGGAATTTTGGTATTCAGGAGGCGGTAAACTTTTCAGATAAAATGCAGGAAGTTTTTTCCGGTTGCCCGACGATGAAAGACGGCTACATGTCTGTAAATGAAGTTCCCGGACTCGGTGTAGATATCAACGAAAAAGAAGCGGCGAAGTATCCGATCTCTACTAAGTCGAACTGGCAGGTGAGGAAAAGAGATGGGACGTTGATCAGACCTTAGTCGGGTACCGGTTGCCTGTTGCCGGGTTGCCGGTTTTCCGCGCCTTCCCCCTGAGCCCCGTCATCCTGAGTAATTTGTCCGCGACAGCGGACGATTACCGAAGGACCCCCGCGCAATGAAATGCGCAAGCGGATAACAGGTAAACCCAGATCTGGAATGGAGACGCTTCGTCGGTTGCTCCTCACTTTATGTCAAATCCAGACTCGGATTCCGGCGACACGGTGGCGCCATTAAATTAAATTCAAAAAACCCTGCAACCTTTTCCTTAAACCGCGGTATTTCCTATATATTTCTTTCTAGATAGTAGAACAAATAAATAAATTTCGCGTATATTACCTCTACAATCTAGTAACAAATGAAAGAGACACGTTTAGGAGAATTCGAAGAAGTGATCTTGCTATTGGTCGGGATCCTGGGGAAAGAAGCTTATTCCTTTAAGGTGGCAGAGGAATTTGAGTCCCAAACCGAAAGGGCCGTATCCATTGGCGCTGTTCATTCTACACTCACCCGGTTGGAAGACAAGGGATTTTTAAAATCAGAAATGGGAAAATCCACTGCCGAAAGGGGAGGGAGGCGAAAACGGATCTACACAATAACGGCTTATGGCAGACGCGTACTGGAAGTTTCCCGCGACTTCCGGGTTTCGCTGTGGAAGCAGTATCCGGCTTTTGCGAATAAATTTGGTTTCAATGGCGGTTGAATTGGTTTGCGTTAATTCATACTGGGAAGGATGCGCGGCTGCATCGCAGGGACGCATAATTATGCGTCCCTACCACCCGCCCGCATTCCTGCCCATGGACACATGGGCAATTTCGATTGTGAATAAATATTTAAACAACGAGGAATGGTTAATCAACCACCCAAGCTCGCCCGGAAAATTCTTCTCTGTTTTCTGAGAGACGATCTCGCGGAAGAAGTGCTGGGTGACCTGGAGGAGAAGTTTTATTGGATGGTGAAAAATAAGTCGCTGTCGAAGGCTAGACTTAATTACTGGTACCAGGTGTTCAATTATATACGACCCTTTGCTATACGAAAGTTACAGTCTGCTCATTCAAATTTCTACGCCATGTTCCAGCACAACATTCTCATCAGTTTCAGGAATTTTAAAAAGTTCAAGAGCTCATTTCTCATCAATCTGACAGGGCTGTCAACAGTGCTGGCGAGCGTGTTATTAATTTCTCTATGGGTGATGGATGAATTAAGTTTTGACAAGTTCCATGAAAAGGACAGCCGGCTTTTTGAAGTGATGTCAAATATACCGCTTGGAGACGGCAGCACGTTAACGATTGGCGCGACACCAGGCCTTTTGGCCCAGGCGCTTATTGAAGAAATGCCAGAGGTTGAGCAAGCCGCAGTGGCAGCGTCCCCTATGGGCGGAAGGGGAACGAAGGCAATACTTTCTGTGGGAGATTCCCGCATCAAAGCCAGCGAACTGTATGTGACCAGCAATTACTTCAGTGTTTTTTCCTTTCCCCTGATCCAGGGAGATGAAGGCAAAGTCCTATCCGATAAATACTCTGTTGTTTTGTCGGAAGAGCTGGCTTTGAGTCTCTTCCATACTACCGAAAATATTATTGGAAAGACAGTCCTGTGGGATAGGGCGAATGTCAGCGGGCCTTACATTGTTTCGGGAGTTTTTAAGAAACCACCTGAACACTCTTCCCTTCAGTTTGACCTATTGTTCACCTATGAAGTTTTTTTTGAGAAATACGCATCCAATTTAGAAAGCTGGGGCAACAGTAATCCCAGTACGTACGTGGTACTGAAAGAAGGAACGGACGTCAAACATTTTGATGCGAAGATCCGGGATTTTAAAAAATTGAAAATCAGCCGGAACCCGAACGCTGATTTGGGGGATGTTGGAACTCTATTTCTTCAGCGCTTCTCGGAAAAATATCTATACAATAGGTATGAAAATGGTTTGCAGGACGGAGGCAGGATATCGTATGTAAAGTTATTTTCAGTCATTGCCTTATTTATCCTAACTATTGCCTGCATCAATTTCATGAATTTATCTACGGCAAAAGCTTCAAGAAGGATAAAGGAAATTGGTATAAAGAAAGCAATTGGAGCGGACCGGAAATCGCTCTTGTCTCAGTTCCTGGGCGAATCTATGCTGATGGCATTTTTCTCATTGATATTCGCAGTCCTGCTGGTTGCAGTTTCGCTTCCTGCCTTCAACCAGATCACCGGAAAACATATTGACCTGAATTTTGATTCTGGTCTTGTCCTCTCTGTTTTAGGGATCACGCTGATCATCGGCCTGGTCGCGGGAAGTTACCCGGCATTGTATCTATCGGGTTTCAGGCCGGCTGTTGTGCTGAAAGGGAAAATGAATACTTCGGCTGGAGAATCATGGGTCCGGAGAGGATTGGTCGTCTTTCAATTTACGATATCGATCATACTCATCGGATCGGTGCTCGTGGTGTACAACCAAATCGAATTTATTCAGTCAAAAAATCTGGGTTATAATAAAGACAATATTGTTTCTTTTAAAAAGGAAGGAAAGTTAAATGAAGGACTTGAGACTTTTTTGTTAGAAATTAAAAAGATATCTGGAGTCGTCAACGCATCCCATTTTTCACATGACTTGACAGGAACCTATGGAAGCACTTCCGCGATAGAATGGGAGGGTAGGGGCCCAGGTGATAGAATTCTTTTCGGAAACCTTGAGGTTGGCGTAGGATTAATTGAACTGATGGATTTCAAAATGACCGAAGGGCGGACTTTCTCCGAAGAATTCGGATCAGAAAGCAAGAATATCATATTCAATGAATCCGCAATAAAGGCTATGGGGTTAACAGAGCCAGTTGGAAAAATGATTAAGCTCTGGGGAGAAGAGCGGCAAATCATAGGCGTGGTAAGAGACTTCCATTTTGAATCCCTTTATGAAAAAGTGAAGCCTTGCTTCCTGCAATGGTATCCGGACAGACGAAACATTTTGGTTAAGATAAGATCAGGAATGGAAAAAGAGACTATTGAAAGGCTACAAAAGTTTTACCAAACATTTAATGAGGGACTTGCATTTGAGTATAGCTTTCTGGATGAAGGTTATCAGGCAATGTATGCAGCTGAGCAAAGAGTTGCTGTGCTGTCGCGGTGCTTTGCAGGCATTGCCATTCTTATCTCGTGCCTCGGCCTTTTTGGCCTGGCCGCTTTTACGGTCGAGAAAAGGACTAAAGAAATTGGGATCCGGAAAGTACTCGGCTCCAGTGAATTTGGTATCATGTATCTCTTGTCAATCGACTTCACCAAAATGGTGCTGGTAGCTATTGTGATTGGCCTGCCCGCGAGCTATTTCATTACCCAAAACTGGCTTTTCAGTTTCTCTTACAGAATAAATCTGGAGTGGTGGAATTTTGCTGCCGCGGGATTTATGGCATTATTTATTGCATGGTTTACGGTTGGAATACAAACAATAAAAGCTGCACATGTTAATCCAACGGAGTGTTTGAAGAATGAATGATGGGAAGGGACGAAGTACGAATGACGAAGTACGAATAACGAATGAATTCATGGCCGGTGATAACGCCCCTTGCGCCCGTCGTATCACAAACATGGACTATCGATCACTTTTTGGATGTAAGTAACAATGACTAAACAACCACCCAAACTCGCTCGAAAGATTTTGTTGGGCTTTCTCAGGGAAGATCTCGCTGAAGAGGTTTTGGGTGACCTGGCGGAGAAGTTTTACTTGTTGGCCAAAAACAAATCGATGTTCAGGGCAAAACTTAATTACTGGTATCAGGTCCTTAACTATATAAGACCCTTTGCGATCAGGAAGTCAAAATCCAATCATTCAAATTTATATGCTATGTTCCAGCACAACATCCTCATCAGCTTCAGGAATTTTAAGAAATTTAAAGGTTCCTTCCTGATTAATCTCGCTGGCCTTTCTACCGGCCTGGCATGTGCGTTATTGATTTACCTATGGGTAAATGACGAACTCAGTATTGATAAGTTTCACGAACAGGACAGCCAGCTTTACCAGGTGTTGAAAACGGTGCCACAGGCAGATGGGACGGTTACTACCATGGCGCATACCCCGGCAGCTATGGCACCTACAATGGCTGAAGACCTTCCTGAAGTGGAATACGCTGTGTCTGTTTTACCGCCGCGGGATAATGGTATTATTTCCGCTGGTGACAGACATGTCAAGGCGAAACACCAGTTTGCAGGTGAAGATTATTTTAAGGTTTTCTCCTATCACCTTATTCAGGGAAATGAAGAGAAAGCTTTGACGGATAAATATGGCGTTCTGCTGTCAGAGGAATTGGCTTTAAAATTATTTAATACGACGGAAAATATTGTCGGGAAAATGGTTGAGTGGGAGTGGTGGGATAAATTCAACGGGACGTACACTGTTGCTGGCGTATTTGCAAATCCACCCCCTAATTCTTCCACTCAATTTGATATAATATTTTCTCATTCTCTTTGGGTAGACATCATCAATGACACCTGCTGGTGCAGCAATAATGCGGATACCTATCTGATCCTGAAAAAAGGTACGGATACAGAGCAATTCAATAATAAGATTCGTAATTACAGCAAGACAAAACTCAAAGAACTTGAGGGACCAGATGGTTTAAAATGGGAGGGAACCCTGGCCATTCAGCGATTTTCAAATACGTATCTGTACAACCATTATGAAAATGGTGTGCAGGCGGGGGGAAGGATTGCGTATGTAAAGCTATTTTCTATTATCGGCCTTGCGATTCTGGTAATTGCCTGTATCAATTTTATGAACCTCTCCACGGCAAAAGCCTCGAGAAGGGTAAAGGAAGTTGGGATAAAAAAAGTTGTTGGTGCGCAACGCATGACCCTTATCCTTCAATATATCGGAGAATCTATGATCATGACACTTTTATCGCTGGTCATCGCTATGGTGCTTGTCAATCTACTCTTACCTGCCTTCCGGGAGATCACGGGAAAAGGTATCATCCTTAATTTCGATATCAATCTTTTATTGTCACTTGCAGGTATTACACTCATTACCGGTATTATTTCCGGTAGTTATCCGGCTTTATATCTGTCGGGTTTCAGTCCTGCCCTGGTATTAAAAGGTCAAATGAAAACCTCTGGAGGCGAGTCATGGTTACGCAAAGGATTGGTAATATTTCAATTTACTATATCTGTTGTATTGATTGTCTCCGTAATGGTTGTTTACAAACAAATTGAATTTATCCAGTCAAAGAATCTCGGTTATAATAAAGACAATATTATCAGGTTTGCCAATGAAGGAAAGCTAAGGCGTGGCGTTGCAACTTTTCTGACGGAAGTAAAAAAAATGCCGGGTGTTGTCAGTGCATCGACCATGGCAGGAGATATGGTCGGAAATCACAGTGGAGGTGGTGGCATTAACTGGGAAGGCAAAACCCAAGGAATAGAATTCAGTGGTTTGTATGTAGATCATAATTTGCTTGAGATGCTGGGCGTCGAAATGGTGGAAGGGCGTACATTTTCCCCTGAATCCGGCTCCGATCTGGACAAAGTCATCTTCAATGAAACTGCAATTTCAATGATGAGGCTAATAGATCCCATTGGTAAGACGGTTAATATGTGGGGTAAGGAAAAACAAATTATTGGGGTTGTCAAAGACTTTCATTACGAGTCCCTGTATGAAAATGTCGGGCCATTCTTTTTTGCCTGTACGGAGAACAACCCCTCAACGGTAATTAAGATCAAAGCGGGAATGGAAAAAGAGACTATAGACCGAATCAGTAAATTTTATAGAGAATACAATGAAGGTTTGCCATTTGATTACCAGTTTTTGGATCAGGACTACCAAACACTTTACGCGGCAGAAAACAGAGTGTCGATACTTTCCAGGTATTTTGCCGGAGTGGCCATTCTTATTTCATGTCTGGGTCTTTTTGGCCTTGCAGCTTTTACTGCTGAAAGGAGGACCAAAGAAATCGGTATACGGAAAGTATTGGGCTCCAGCGTCCTGGGAATAGTTTACCTTCTTACGAGCGACTTTACTAAAATAGTTTTTGTCTCCCTATGCATCGCATTGCCGTCAAGCTTTTTTCTCGTTCAGGAATGGCTGAACAGTTTTGCTTTCAGGATCGAACTCGAATGGTGGTATTTCACGGGTGCCGGACTCGCGACCTTACTGATTGCCTGGCTTACAGTAGGAATTCAAACTGTAAAAGCTGCGAATATTAATCCAGCGCGATGTTTGAAAAATGAATGATGAGGAGGTACGAATAACGAAGTACGAAGTACGAATGACAAGGTACGAATTACGAATTTACGAATGAATTGATGACCGGTGTCAACGCCCCCTTTGAGCCCGTCATCCTGAGGTATTTCGCACTTTGCGCGAAAACCGAAGGACCCCCGTCACCATACTCGGGGGTCTTCTTTCTGCCGCGGGAATTTTCGCGCTTGCTTCACTGAACATTGCAAAACGCACGAAAGAGATCGGCATTCGCAAGGCACTTGGCGCTACGGTTAACAATATTGTTGGATTGCTGAACAAAGAGTTTGTAGTCATATTGTTAATCGCTGGTATTTTTGGGGCTGTTGGAGGTTATTATGCCACCAATTACCTGCTGTCCTCGCTCTATGCGTATCATATACCTGTTGGATTTTAATAAGACTTCTTTTTCTTTCTGTTGCCTGGTTTCTTTTTATAAGCCGGTTTAGGTTCTTGCACCATAGTGGTTCTTTTCTTGCCTTCTGTTGACTTGCTAACAGGCTGTATAAGCAATGCTTCAGGTAAAGAAAGTTTTTGCGACAATTGCCTGATCATGTTAAGTGAAAGTGATCGTTTACGATTTAATATTTTAGATGCTGTTCCGCGGTCGCCAAAGATATCAAGCATATCACTAATGGAAAGAGTTAAATTCTCCATTCTCACCTTAATGGCATCAATGGGGTCAGGATAGTTAAACGGAAATCTTTCTTCTTCATAGCTGTCAGCAAGAAATCCCAGCAACAGGAGTTCACGGCCCTCATCCGATTTTTTTTCAGGAGGATTTTTTGACAAGTCTTCAATGCGTTTTATTACCGCATCATACTCAGTTTTATTTTGTATAACTGTCCATGCTTTCATTTTATTTAATACATATTTACGGTTGTAACGTCAATTCTATTGTATTCAGCGTGAGTACCTATCCACTTAATCTGAACTTGCTTAAAGAGAAATAAAACACGTGCTACGACACGGTATCGGTTTCCTTTAATATCAAATACTACCCGGTTATCACCTACCGGAAAAGCTTCCGGAAAATCCTGTTGCAGATCATGGTAATCAGACCAAATGGCCTTTTTACAAACAAAAAACCAGGTTTCAAGTTGCGCTCGGGCATCATTATGTTTCCGGCTAAAATCCTGAATTGCCTGCCGTTTAATTACATTCACAGGGGGCCAAATTTAACACAAAAGATGGCAAAATGCCAACATTTGCCGTATGAAAAGATCAGATCCCCCTCAGCGTCACGCGCGTCTCGCGACTGAGGCCGAGGCACGCAGAGGACTGTATTTCGTCAACTCAGATTTCAAAGCGGGCCGATCTCTCATCCAACCAGTCCAAATTCTGATCTATTGCCGGGATTGAACTCCGCTCTCATCAGCGTCCCGGAAACCGGTGACGCTGATGGGGGTTCAAGAGGCTCGGGGGATGACTCTGATGGATGGCACGTGACAGCGAGCTTCGATCCGAGAGTCAGCGCTTGCGCACTGCGGGATCCTTCGCTCGCGCATGCCTACCAGAAAACCATCGCACCCAATGAACTACTCCATCTTAACCGGAAATTGGCAATGAAAAGTCTATTATTTGGCCCTAACCATTCTGAAACCCAAAAGATCAATTTACACTTCCCCGGTCTCCTCTTCCAGCATACCCAGACAGGACCTGAGCCCGCCCGACCGAACTCATAAACTATATATTCAAAGACCAATTAATTCAAGTCTGATTAAAAAGTGTTTGAACGTCGTTCGGGCGGGCCTGTGTTTGGTCTGGCAAGGGGTTTGCGCGCAGGGTCCAGGCCTGGCTGGGTATGCGGGGCCTAGCCGGCCCTGGAGGCGACCGAAACGGGGTCGTAACCAAAGTCTTTTAAGAAAAACATCCTTCGACATTTTATTCGCAATGAACTATTCACGTATAGTTCATTTCCATTATCACTGCAGCATCCCGCTGTATGAGTTCTCTGGATGACGGTTTCAAATAAAAAAGAGAGAGGCCATTTCAACCTGTCAAACGATTCCACTTCATTTGCACGATCAGCGGCAAACAATATGCCAGCGCCGCTACCCACATCACCCAGGTAAACCCCATTTCAACAGCAATTATTGTTGCCAGGGCTGTGCCGATCACGGATACACAGCCATTGATGCCCCACGCCCAGGGAATTTCCGGGGGATTTATTTTTGAAACATAAAATAGCCCGGTTGGGAAGGGCAAACCCATACAAAAGGCAAGTGGCACCATGAGAAGGGAAATGATCAGGATTTTAATAGGTAATTTAAGATGAACGGTCTGCTGCAAAACAGGGGTGAGCGTAAAGGAATAGATAAGGAGTACGACCACGATCAATGACAGGATCAGCAGCATGCTTTTTCTTTTTCGCATAAAATAACCGGAAGTGTAACTGCCAATGCCGGAAAAGATAAGGAGGATAGTAATGACCGCGGATGCAGCATAAACCGGATTTCCCAGGTAAAGAATGAAACGCTGGATGAAGACCATTTCCACGAACATGAAGCCGAGTCCGATGCCACCGAAATAGAGTATTATGCTCCATTTATTTTTTCCTTTCCAACCCAACCAGAAAAGAGGAAGAAGGATCAGCACAAACGAAACGATTGTGATCTGAATGAGTGTAATGATCACCAGCAGGTATCCGATCTCCAAAAAAGGGAGGGAGCGGTTGCCAAAAAATCCGGCTAACCGGTGAAAACTTTTCCATCGGATAAATTGAGAGAAGTAAGGCGTATTGTCTGTAGCCGGCCTGATGTTAAAGTCATAGTCTTCGTACAACGCGTTCCTATCCGGAGAGAATAGTTGATCCATATAGCCGAAAAAAAGATCATCCTCTAACTGATTATAACGACTTCTTTCTTCCGCTTGTAAATCAGGAAGAAGCGCAGGATCAAAGAGCATTTGTTCGCAAAACATTCTTGAATTTGTGACAGCCGTTTCTGTCAATGCTGACTTTGACAGAACAAATGTTATCGTTCCCCAACTCCTGACTGCGGCAATATGGTTACGCGGATCGGATATGTTAAGCCCTTCCAGAACTTCTACCATGGTCGCCAGGATCTTTAATGGATTCCGTGCGGGATAATCAAGCCATGATGTTACACTAATAACTCCCTGGTCATTCAACCGGAACCACATGTCCCGAAATGATTCTTGTGTGAGTATAAATTGTTCGTGTAATGCATACAATCCTGCAACTCCACCAAAGGCTCCTACTACCGGCAGCACAATGAGATCATAACGAGATGTATCACGTAACAGAAATGTACGGGGTTCCAGGGTATGAACAGAAATTTTTGGATCGTAAAAAAGCGAATCGTTTTTTCCGGCCAGTTCTTTTTTCAGTGCTGAAATGATCACGCCATTAGGCTCGACTGCAACTATTTTTTCCGCTTTCCGACTCAGCGCATGGGCCACATCCATTCCCGTGCCTGCCTTTAGCACCAGCACTTTTTTTCGTTCAGATATAACATAGGGCAAAGCAAAGGTTGTATAATCGAGGACCATAGAAGTATCCATGCCGGGTGGTTCAGTGATCACGCCAAACCAGTCTGCGTTTGTAAAAACAGCCATGTTAACGTCAGCCGTGTGCTGTGCGGTGAGGCTTAGTCCGGGGGCATAGCGCAGAACCGGTGAAGTAACCGCTTGTGTGAAACCGTACGGACTGTTCTTTTCCAATTTTATTTCAGCATCGGGAAGCAAAAGTGCTTTGCTCAGATCCTTATATTGTGATAAGACTAATTGCGTAGGGTGAATGATTTTCCAGGCTGATATTGCCATGGCAATGACTGCAAAACTTAAATGCAAAAGTTTGTTTTTATCCGTAAGAATAATGATGCCTGCAATTATAGGCAGGATGGAAATGATTGAAGGTAACAATTCCGGAAAGAAAAACCAGATGAGTGTCAGCGCAAGAATGCCCCCTGCCCCGGAGCCCAATAAGTTAGCAAAATAGATTTTTCCGATATCCTTTACATATTTTATGAAGATCATGCCGATGACTAAAGCTCCGAGAAAGAATGGAGTAAAAAACAGTAAGTAAGTAAGCAGCAAATTTCCGATATGTGAATACTCGGTGAACAGCAGATAGGAATCAAAGCGCAGAAAGGACAATTGAGAAATGCCAGTCACCAACGCCATTAGCATTCCGGTAGCGATCATAAATATGGGAAGAAGCATTTCGCAATACTTCATTAATTTTTGTCTGAAAATTGCGAGCACAGTTCCGGCGGCGCCAAAGCCCAGCATGGCTATTGAAATGACCATATAGGCAAAATGATGCCACTGAACAATGGAGAGGATCTGTATCAGTGCGATCTGAAAAGCTATAATGGCCGCGGAGAGTAATCCGATGGAAAAAAGAAGCTTGTGTTGGGTTATGGAGATCACCATATTATTTCACGCAAAGGCCCTCCTTCGTGAAGCACTTCGGCGGGCGAGGCGCCAAGTCGCAAAGGAAAAGTCGCAAAGATTTTAACGTCTTCACATCTGTCCAAAATATTTTTTAACAGCTTATTAATATTGTGCAGTGAAGTTTTGGACTCGTTGGATCTTAAACCTTATTACCTTTAACACGCGGCTATCAAGGAAACTGACCTTATTACCTTATTTTAGCACGAGTTAAAATAAAGTACAAAACGGTGATGACCTATGTCCCCTAAAGATGACCTATGTCCCCTAAATAAGGATACTCTTCTGAAGTTGACACTCTTCTTAAAGTCCATGCGTTCCCGAATAAGCCAGTATGTTTGAAAAGAAATAAGATTCTGCCTTTGGTCCAGGAAATTTAGAACGCTTCGCGTTCTCCGTTTTCTTAGACATAAGGCTCTTGGAATGATTCCTTAAAAAATAAGGCTCCAATTGTGATGGAGCCTTATAGACCATTCCAGTCGGTAAGTCTTATTTCTGGCAGGTTGCTCGGCAGCAGAGCCTGTTTCCTCTTCAGACTTACAAATACTAACTTACTGTTTTTACCACAAAACAATAAATTCAATGCATACCAAAGTTACAAAAGATGCCTTTATCGGGCAAGAAATTTTTGTGGGCATGGATGTCCATAAGAAGGATTTTAAAGTAAGTGTAATTGCGGGTGGGGTCTTCTATAAGACCTTTACGTGTCCTGCGGACGGGGGAAATGTAGTAAGTTATTTAAAAGCTAATTTCCCTGGCGCGGTGTACAATAGCGCTTATGAAGCCGGTTTCAGCGGTTTTTGGTTACACAAACAATTAACAGGGTTAGGGATAAATTCTATCGTCGTGAATCCAGCTGATATACCCACAACTGATAAAGAGCGAAAGCAGAAGGAAGACCGTAGGGACAGTCGGAAGCTTGCTAAAGATCTGTATGCTGGTCAATTGTCGGGCATTTATGTTCCGGATGATGAGGCCTTGGGCGACAGATCATTGCTACGTGGCCGTGAAAGTGTTGTCAGAGAGGTCCGCAGGTTCAAGCAAAGGATAAAATCATTTCTTTACTTTAATGGAATAAAATTCCCAAAACATTTTGCTGAAGAAACAAATCATTGGAGTAAACACTTTATAAACTGGTTGGAGTCTATACCATTTGCACACGAAAGTGCCAAACAAGCTTTGCAAATCCATATTGACTCCCTGAACCATGAAAGAGAATTACTGCTTCAAGTTACCCGGCACATCAGAAATCTTTCGCGAAGTAATCATTATAAGCATTTAGTGGAGGCACTCATAAGTGTCCCTGGGATCGGCATGTTAACAGCCATGTATATACTTACCGAGTTGGTCGATATCAGCCGTTTTAAAAACTTTCACCACCTGTGTTCTTATGTAGGGTTTGTTCCATCCACCGATTCAAGTGGTGAAAATGATAGATCCACAGGCATTACACCAAGAAAAAATCCGCGTTTGCGTTCAGCTCTTATTGAGAGTGCATGGACGGCGATCCGGTGTGATCCAGCATTGTTAAGAAGCTACCTTAGCTATGCTAAAAGGATGGAGAAAAATAAAGCAATTGTAAGGATAGCCAAAAAGCTACTGAACCGAGCAGTTCACGTCCTTCTGAAAAATGAAAAGTATGAGAAGAACATTGTTAAATAAATCAAGTGATAAAAACTTTGCCAAAAATCAACCGGACATTGACCATTTTTTATTACCTGCTACCAAATAGGTAGTTAAATAAGCCTGTGGCTGTCCATCTTTAAAAATTGGCACTGGAATGCGGAATCTTAGTTTGTTATAGATTACCGCTTATAGGAGAATGTTTTTACACACTTTGGTTTAAGAAAGAATCACTTAAATGTTTTATCGTATAACGGGAAACCGTTTAGAAGGACAGGTACGCCTTATGAGAAAAGAAAAAGTAAAAAAAAACAAAAACTCTTGCTTTTCAACATAGGAGGTAATAAGGTTGGTAAGTGCTGACGGCAAAATTACCACGCCACAATCCCAATTCCTTTCTCACGCTGGATTTAAAATCATTTTTCCCTTGTAAAAGGAACAAACGCTACCGGGAACAGGCTTTTGGTAGTGGTTTTATTTCCTTTCTTTTCTACCAGCATCAGCATTTGGGTCATGAAAGGAGAACCTACGGGGATGATAATTTTTCCACGATCTTTTAATTGTTCGATCAATGGAGGTGGAATATATTCTGCCGCCGCGGTTACTACGATCGCATCGTAAGGAGCATGTTCTTTCCATCCTTGGTATCCATCGGCTATTTTTACCTGCACATTTTTATAACCGAGCCTTTCCAGCCGTTCTTTAGCGGACTCTCCGAGTTGAGGAATGATCTCAATTGTATAAACCTCTTTTACAATTTCGGCAAGTACAGCAGCCTGATAGCCGGAACCTGTTCCTATTTCAAGCACTTTAAACTGCGAATCGGGTTTAATCATTTCGGTCATGTATCCCACGATATACGGTTGGGAAATCGTTTGACCGTAGCCTATCGGTAATGGCCGGTCTTCATATGCGTTGAGGGATTGATTTTGAGGAACAAACAGGTGTCTTTTAACGGTGCGCATAGATTTTAGGACCGCGGCATCTCCTACACCCCTGTCCCTGATCTGCCGGTTCACCATTCGGTTCCTGCTCTCCGTATAGATATCTTCTTGCAGGAGTGAAGGAAGAAAAAACATCAGGATGAAAAGCGGAGCGACCATAATCCCGGGCGTTAGATAAGTTTAATACTAAATTAAGTAATTGAGATGAGTTTGACCTTCTTCTAACCGTGAAAATGGTTACCCAACGCAGGCTGAAACCTTGGCTGCCAAAGCGGTTGCCGGTTACAAGTAGCCGACTAAGGAAACATTATTTATCCGACTGCTTCTTTCGGTGGCCTGGTTTCTTTTTATAAGCTGGTTTAGGCTCTTGTACCTTGGCGGTCCTTTTCTTTCTTCCTGGGGTCTTATCTACAGGTTGTAAGAGTAGGCCTTCAGGTAAAGAAAGTCTTTGAGCCAATTGCCTGATCATGTTGAACTCCGCCCGCATCAGCGTCCCGGAAACCGGTGACGCTGATGGGGATGAATAACCAACACACATCATCCAAACAAAAACTCCACATCCTCCCTTGTTAAATTTTTCACAAATCCCGATTCTTCCTGGATCAGGTCGGCGGCGAGGATTTTTTTCTTTTCCTGGAGCTTGAGAATTTTTTCTTCCACAGAATCTTTACATATCATTTTATAGGCAAAGACTTTGCGTTGCTGTCCTATGCGGTGGGCGCGGTCAATGGCTTGCTGTTCGGCAGCGGGATTCCACCAGGGGTCTACCAGGTACACGTAATCCGCTACGGTAAGGTTAAGCCCAACACCCCCGGCTTTAAGGGATATGAGGAACGCTTTTATATTTTCATCACCCTGAAATTTTTCCACCTGTTCTTTGCGGTGAGGAAGTGAGGTTTTTCCATCGAGGTAACAGAAGGTGATGCCCACTTTGATGAACTCGTCCCTGATCAGGTGAAGCATTTGAGTGAACTGTGAAAACACAAGCAGCTTATGATTGCCCGCGTTTTCCTGAACTTCGCGAATGAGTTCTTCGATTTTTACAGAATTTTGAATTGCATCTTCGCCGGGGTTTACCAGCGCCGGATGGTCGCAGATCTGCCGGAGCCGCAACAATCCTTCCAGAACATCCAAGCCCGATCTGGCGATACCTTCATCATCGATCTTTTTCAGCAACCGGTTCCGGTAGCCATCGCGGTAGTGATTGTACAATTTACGCTGCTCCGCTTCCATGGTGCACCACAATACCGAAACAGTTTTGTCTGGAAGATCTTTTGCGACCTGTTCTTTCGTACGACGTAAAGTAAAAGGATAAATGAGCTTCTTGAGGTCCTGTGTTTTTTCTTTGCTGCCCAGTTTATCGATTGGCACACCAAATTCCCGGTTAAAATATTCCCGGTTTCCCAACAGACCGGGGTTAAGGAAGTTGAATTGTGCGTATAGGTCGGACGTATTGTTCTGAACCGGTGTTCCGCTGAGGATTATACGATTCACCGCCCGTAATTCTTTTACTGCTTTGGTTACGCGTGCGTCGGGATTCTTGATAGCCTGGCTTTCATCGAGAATCACGTACTGCCAGAGAAAACCAGAGAGTTCTTCAAGGTCATTGCGCACGACTCCATAGGTAGTAAGCACAATATCGAATTCCTTGAAATGGATTTCTTTTAGTTCGCGTTGAGCACCATAATGGATGTGAAACTTCAGCGAGGGGCAGAATTTCTGCAATTCATTCTCCCAGTTGAAAATAAGTGACGTCGGGCAGACCACCAGTTGCGTGCTTCCCGGATATTTGTCTTTCAGATATTGGAGGAAGGATATTGTCTGCAGGGTTTTGCCCAATCCCATGTCGTCTGCCAGACAACCGCCCCATCCCAACTCATCCAGTGTTTGAAGCCAGTTGAACCCTGACAATTGATAAGGACGCAGAGAAGCTTTGATCTCAGGGGAAAGCTGCACTTTTTGAAGCGTATCGTATTGCAAAACCTTTCGTTTGCGGTCCTCTATATCCTCGCGAATGTTTTTTCCTTCAATCTTATCAAGAAGATCTTCCAGCAGCGTAAAATGCATCTTGTTCACTTTCAGCGTTCCGTTTTCCTCGGAGGCGGTTCGCAACAGTAAACTGTATTGGTTTACCCATGACTCCGGTATATGGCCGAGTGTGCCATCTTCGAGCATGATCGTGTCCTGGTGATTCAGTATGGCATGGCGGATCTCTTTCAGTGAAACTTTTTGATCTCCCCATTGAACCGTAAC